>CACXPX010000013.1 GCA_902769705.1 uncultured Prevotellaceae bacterium | reverse complement strand
CGGGGCCCCACCTCTTCCCATCCCGAACAGAGAAGTTAAGCCCGCCTGCGCCGATGGTACTGCGATGCAATGCGGGAGAGTAGGTGGCCGCCTTTTTTTTGAGAGAAGAGCCAGTGAGGCTCGTCCGCCCTGTTCCTCAGTGAGGAGCGGGGCGTTTTTTTGTTTCTTCCTGTTGTGGTTGCTGGAGGTGGATTGAAAGAGGAAGAGGATGGATGATGTTGGTGATATTCATTACAAGTCCATTGTTCGAAAATATTGGAATATCAGCACATTAGGACTCATAAATCATTTGTTGGTGCAATATCCTTTTGATTTCAGCGTTATTATATCATGCAATGGACAGATAGAATCAGGCAAGTGAAAATCATGTTGATGGTCATGGCGGTGGTGATCGCTGTGGCCTCATTGGTGGTGTCAAATATCCTGATTCGCGACTTGTATGAGGAAGAACACAAGAAAATGGCCATTTGGGCGGAAGCTATGCGTACGCTGAACTATGATGATGAGAACGCGGGAATGAATTTGGTGTTGAAGGTGATTGAGGATAATACTACGATTCCTGTTATTGTGATGGATTCGCTTGGGACAGTGCAGATATATCGCAACCTGAAAGTGAATGCTGACAATAAGGAGGATAGTATGGCGGCAATCGCTGCGATGGGGAAACGGATGGAGGATGCTGGCCGTTATATCCGCATCAGTCTTGAGGATGGTTCGAAGAAAAGCGACTATATTGATGTATGTTACGACGATTCGCTGATGCTGAAGCGTTTGGAGGTGTATCCTTACGTGCAGTTGGGTATTGTGTTGATATTCGTGGTCGTTGCTATCTTTGCGTTGTTAACCTCAAAGCGTGCTGAGCAGAACAAGGTGTGGGTGGGACTTTCGAAGGAGACCGCCCATCAATTGGGTACTCCGATTTCGAGTTTGATGGCGTGGACAGAAATTTTGAAGGAGACCTATCCTGATGATACGCTGATACCTGAGATGGACAAAGACGTGAAGCGACTGCAACTGATTGCCGACCGTTTCTCAAAAATAGGTTCGCTACCCGAACCAGTTCCGTCGAGTTTGATAGAAGTGATGAATCATGTAATAGAATACATGGACCGTCGCACATCGAATAAGGTACTGATGAAACGCGTGTTTCCACCTGAAGACATCATTGTTCGCATCAATGCTTCGCTCTTCGAATGGGTGGTGGAGAACCTTTGTAAGAATGCCGTAGACGCAATGGGTGGCGAGGGTGTCATCACGTTGTTCATGAACATCGAGGATGATATAGTTGCCATAGAAATCAGCGATACAGGAAAAGGCATTCCGAAGAAGGACCTGAGCAATGTGTTCCGCCCGGGATTCACCACGAAGAAGCGCGGGTGGGGGTTGGGCCTTTCTTTGGCAAAACGCATCGTTGAGGAGTATCATCACGGCCGCATTTTTGTGAAGAGCAGCGAGTTAGGAAAGGGAACGACGTTTAGGATTGAACTTAAACGATAGCTCTGAGCCTCTCATATGCTACATATGAAATCGTAAAAGCATAGCTTTGACGTTGTAAAATAATTTATTTTGCTCAGTAAAATAATTTATTTTGTTGTGTAAAATAATTTATTTTAGTCGGTAAATTAATTTATTTTACTTTACCAGATCATTCGTTTCACTTCACAAGATGATAGCTTTGACTCCAATACTCCATGTTTTTGGCGCGTTTTGTAATGGCAAATGAGGCTTTTCAGATTATCATTACCTCGCTTTTTTATTATAGAATAAGGTGAAAAGAAAACAGTTGTTTTCTCGGAAAATGGAAAATAAAACCGATTTTATTTTGTGGTTTGCTCGTTTATTCGTAACTTTGCACCCCAAATGTGTACATTGGATACCTTACAGCTGAATCTGAAACGACTGGAAGAGGGAACGACTCATTTCCAGTTCGATTTGAATGACGATTACTTTAAGGCGGTCGATGCCCCAGAAGTGGAACGTGGCGAAGTGCATGTAGACCTCGACGTGAAGAGGAGAGGTGACTTGTTTGAGCTGGATTTCCATTGTGTGGGGACGGTTCATGTGCCTTGCGACCTGTGTTTGGACGATATGGAACAGCCCATTGACGTCAAGAACCATTTGGTTGCGCGTTTGGGCACAGAGGAATACAGCATGGACGATGAACTCGTGACGGTGGATGAAGCAGACGGAATGCTCGACACGTCGTGGGTGATTTATGAGTTTATAGCCCTTGATATTCCCATCAAGCATGTTCATGCCCCAGGTGAATGCAATCCTGCGATGACGAAGATGTTGGAAGAACTCGACGCCACCCGCAACAATGCGAATGAGGAGGATGAACCTGTGGATCCGCGCTGGGAGGCGCTAAAAGGGTTGAAAATGGATAAATAACGGTCAAAGATTAAATAATAAACATTAAAATATAAAAGTATTATGGCACATCCTAAAAGAAGACAGTCGAAGACTCGTACACTTAAAAGAAGAACGCATGACAAGGCAGTGGCTCCCACGCTGGCAGTTTGCCCCAACTGTGGCGCATATTATGTCTATCACACAGTATGCCCCTCTTGTGGTTACTACAGAGGAAAAGTCGCTATCGTTCAGGAAGTTGCAGAGTAATCAATGGGAAAGATTAACGCGATAATCACTGGCGTAGGTGGATACGTGCCCGACTATATTCTCACCAATGAGGAGTTGGCTCGCATGGTTGACACCAACGACGAGTGGATCATGACGCGTGTGGGCATCAAGGAACGCCATATCTTGACGGAAGAAGGACTTGGCACGAGCTATATGGCTCGTAAGGCAGCCAAACTGTTGCTTCGCAAGACAGGCGTCGACCCCGATACCATTGATGCATTAATTGTTGCGACAACCACTCCCGACTACAAGTTCCCACCCACATCGTCTATCGTGGTGGGCAAGTTGGGCTTGAAGAACGCGTTTGCTTTCGACACATCGGCAGCTTGCGCCGGATTCATGTATGCGCTTGACCTTGCCGCATCGATGATTAAGTGCGGCAGATGCAAACGTATCATTGTCATTGGCGCCGACAAGATGTCGTCGATGGTGGATTACACCGACCGGCAGACTTGTGTGCTTTTCGGCGATGGTGCCGGTGCTGTGCTTGTGGAGGGTACAGAGGAAGAAGGTGTTGGTTTGCAAGATGCTTTCTTCCGTACTGACGGCAAAGGCTTGCCTTTCCTTCACATGAAAGCGGGCGGGTCGGTTTGTCCTCCTTCCCATTTCACGGTCGACCATCGTCTGCACTACATCTATCAGGAAGGCCGCACGGTGTTCCGCTATGCTGTGACCAGTATGGGTGACGATGTGGCGGAAATACTGAATCGCAACGGTTTGACTAACGAAGATGTGAATTGGGTGGTGCCTCACGAGGCTAACCTTCGCATCATCGAAGCCGTTGCCAAGCGCGTGAATCTGCCGATGGAGAAGATTGTTGTCAACATCCAACGATACGGCAACACGAGTGGCGCCACCATCCCACTTGCTATGTGGGACAATGAGGCGAATTTCAAGAAGGGCGACAACGTGGTGCTAACCGCGTTCGGCGCTGGCTTCACCCACGGTGCTTCGCTCTGCAAATGGGCTTATGACGGCGCTGCGGCTGCGGCAAGAAAGTAAGAGATTTAGAGGTTCAGGAGTCGAGGGAGTTACAGTAGTTCTTGCATGGTCTTCGCGCCTTGATACATTATGATGGAAGGTGCTGGCATGTGTGAACTTCTGTGGCTTTTCGGCTCTTGAATTTCGTTTCATACCCATTGACTTCAAAACATATCGAATATGCACAAAGCAGGTTTTGTAAACATCGTTGGTAATCCGAATGTCGGCAAGTCCACGCTGATGAACCAACTCGTGGGTGAGCGCATCTCGATTGCTACGTTCAAAGCACAAACTACTCGTCATCGCATTATGGGCATCGTGAACACCGATGACATGCAGATTGTGTTCAGCGATACGCCGGGTGTGTTGAAGCCCAACTACAAGATGCAGGAGATGATGCTGGCGTTCTCGGAGAGTGCGTTGGCTGATGCTGATGTGCTGCTCTATGTCACTGATGTGGTGGAAGACCCGCAGAAGAACATGGATTTCTTGGAGAAAGTGGCGAAGATGACGATTCCAGTCCTTCTGCTTATCAACAAGATTGACCTGAGCGACCAGAAGGTGCTTGGCGACCTTGTGGAGAAGTGGCACTCGCTCTTGCCTAATGCAGAGATACTACCTATATCGGCAGGCAACAAGTTCGGGATAGACATGCTACTGAAACGCATCAAGGAATTGCTGCCCGACTCGCCGCCCTATTTCGACAAAGACCAGTTGACTGACAAGCCTGCACGTTTTTTCGTGAGCGAGATTATCCGTGAGAAGATACTGCTTTATTACGATAAAGAAGTTCCCTATGCTGTGGAGGTGAGAGTTGACTCGTTTAAAGAGAGCAAGGACCGCATTGACATCCATGCAGTTATCTATGTGGAACGCGAGAGCCAGAAAGGCATCATCATCGGACATCAGGGCGTAGCTTTGAAGAAGGTGGGAATGGAAAGCCGTAAGGCTCTGGAGAAATTCTTTGGTAAGAAAATCAATCTGGAAACCTTTGTCAAGGTTGACAAGGATTGGCGTTCGTCACAAAAGGAATTGGATTCGTTTGGATATAATCCGGAATAATTGAAAGGAGGCCGATTATGGAGTTGAGGCGTTACGGAGTTAAGACATTAATGTGTTGTCTGCTATTTGTGTTAGGCGCTTTTTCAGCAATGGCACAAAAGGAGCAGGACGTGAAATATGAGAAGTTTACGGGAAAGATAGGTCCGTATGCTATTACGCTCTTTGTGAATCTGGAATATGCCGATGAGGATGCTGAGGTGGGTTACTATTATTATAATGACCGCCCGAAGAGCCGTTTTACTCTGCGACTGGTGGAATATGCGGCAATTAATGCCAAAGGCTCTATGCATCTGGTACTCAAAGAATACTCGCCTAAAGGCAATCATACTGGCACGTTTAACGGTCAGCGTGAGTTGCGAGGCGATGGATATGAGGGAACCTTTACGAATAGAAAAGGTGAGAAGTTTCATTTTGAATTGATGCAAAGTTATTAATGGGAAATTTAGTAGCAATCGTAGGACGCCCTAACGTGGGTAAGTCCACACTGTTCAATAGGCTGACCAAAACTCGTCAAGCCATCGTGAGCGCTGAAGCAGGTACCACGCGCGACCGCCAATATGGCAAATGCGAATGGTGTGGGCGGGAGTTTTCTGTGGTCGATACTGGTGGCTGGGTAGTCAACAGTGATGACATTTTCGAAGAGGAAATTCGCAAGCAAGTGCTTTTGGCTACAGAAGAAGCCGATCTTGTGTTGTTTCTTGTCGATGTTACAACAGGATTAACCGACCTCGATGAGGATGTGGCACAGATACTGCGCCGCTCAAAGTTGCCTGTGATATTGGTGGCGAACAAGGCCGACAACAATGCTCAGATTTACGATTCGTATGAGTTTTATAAGCTTGGCTTGGGCGAACCTCAGTGCATCAGTTCGGTGACGGGTAGCGGTACGGGCGACTTGTTGGACATTGTGGTTGGGAAACTTCCATCTACAAGTGAAGAGAGTGTGGAAGACGGCATTCCCCGTTTTGCAGTTGTAGGTCGTCCGAACGCAGGCAAGTCGAGTATCATCAATGCCTTCATCGGCGAAGAACGCAATATTGTGACCGAGATTGCAGGCACCACACGCGACAGTATCTATACTCGTTACGACAAGTTTGGCTTTGATTTCTATTTGGTTGACACAGCAGGCATACGCCGCAAAAACAAGGTGACGGAAGACTTGGAGTTCTATTCGGTGATGCGTTCCATCCGTGCCATCGAGAACTCAGATGTCTGTATTTTGATGATTGACGCCACGCGTGGCATTGAGGCGCAAGACATGAACATCTTCCAGATTATTCAGAAGAACAATAAGTCGATAGTGGTGGTTGTCAACAAGTGGGACCTTGTGGAAGACAAGTCGCCTATTGCCATTAAAACATTCGAGAATGCCATCCGTGATCGAATGGCTCCGTTTACCGACTTCCCCATTATTTTCGCTTCAGCTTTGACCAAGCAACGCATCTTCAAAGTTCTCGAAACCGCCAAGCAGGTTTATTTGAACCGTACGGCAAAGGTAGGAACTACGAAACTTAACGAAGTGATGCTTCCCATCATCGAAGCAACTCCTCCCCCCAGCATCAAAGGCAAGTACATAAAAATCAAGTACTGCTCGCAGGTGCCTAATACACAGATACCCACTTTCGTGTTCTATGCCAACTTGCCGCAGTATGTGAAAGAGAATTATCGCCGTTTCTTGGAAAACAAGATACGCGAGAATTGGCCGATGACAGGATGCCCGATTAACGTATTCATACGTCAGAAATAATGAGAAGGCTTCTCTATATTGCGCTTTTCATCGTTGCCGTTGTGGCATGTTCTCGTGTCAATCCAGCTGACAAGGCCGCCCATGCTGCCAAGCAATACTATGACTATCTGCTTGACGGGAAATACGAGGCGTTCATTGAGGGGCACTATATGCCCGACAGCATTCCTCAGAGCTATCGGCAAGGACTTGTCACCAATGCCCGAATGTTTATCGGTCAACAGAAACGTGAGCATCGAGGCATCAAGGAGACACGCATTGTGAATGCCGAAGCCGACACCGCTCTGCACACCGCCAATGTTTTCCTGGTGTTCACATATGGGGATTCTACTAGTGAGGAAGTCAATGTACCAATGATAGAAAGCAATGGTATCTGGTATTTGCGATAGGAATGACATTCATCGCAATAATGAAAAATGCCACTTGGTAAATAAAAGAAATCCGATGAAGCAACTCGCTCCATCGGATTGTTGTTTTATTTCATGTCAGTTGAACATCTTGTTCGCTGGATTCTTCTTTTTCCAAGTGTTTCTTGTGTTCGAATTCGATGCCGTTTTCAATCACCACTTCGCGCATGTTCTTCAGCAAGTCGCTGGCGAAAATGAAGTCAGTAAGGCGCTTGTTAGACGAACGCATCACTTGCGATGAAACGCCCTGCCATTCCTTCTCTCCCTTGTAGATGAACACGATATTCTCACCAATGCCCATCACCGAGTTCATGTCGTGCGTGTTGATGATGGTTGTGATGCCCAAATCGTGGGTGATAGCTGACAACAGGTCGTCAATCACGAGTGAAGTCTTCGGGTCGAGTCCGCTGTTAGGTTCGTCGCAGAACAGGTATTTCGGGTTTAATACAATAGCGCGAGCAATGGCTACACGTTTCTGCATACCTCCTGAGATTTCTGCAGGATACTTCTTCTCAGCCCCGTGAAGATTCACTCGCTCTAAGCATTCCATTGCTCTGCGCTCACGTTCACGAAGCGTCATCGGTGAGAACATATCGAGCGGAAACATCACGTTTTCCAGCACAGAGAGCGAATCAAAGAGCGCGGCACTTTGGAAAATCATGCCCATTTCACGACGCATCATCACCTTCTCATTCTTCGACATGCGCACAAAGTCGCGTCCGTCGTAAAGAACCTCTCCGCTCGTAGGTTCCAACAGGCCCACGAGGTTCTTCATCAGCACAGTCTTTCCCGATCCCGACCGTCCGATAATCAGGTTTGTCTTTCCGTCTTCAAACACCGTGCAGATGTCTTTCAGTACCTCTTTGTCGTCGAACGACTTATATAGATGGCGTACTTCAATCATGATAATATCTGTGTTAAGAATACGTCGCTAAACAAAATCAATACTGACGATGAAACTACAGCATCTGTAGAAGCCTTACCCACCTCAACAGAACCTCCTTCAACCGTATAACCGTAGAACGATGACACGCTTGAAATGATAAAGGCGAAGAACAGGCTCTTGATGATGGACATATACATGAACCAAGGCATGAACGCGTGCTGCAATCCTTCTGTCAGGTCTTCAGGTGAGAGAATGTGTCCAATGTAAGCCGTTCCGTAGGCTCCAAGAATGCCTGTGGCCGACGAGAAAATCACGAGGAAAGGCATGATGGTGATGAGCCCCAGAATCTTAGGCAGAATCAAGTAGCAGGCAGAGTTCACGCCCATAATCTCCAATGCGTCAATCTGTTGGGTTACACGCATTGTTCCCAATTCAGACGCGATGTTCGATCCCACCTTTCCTGCCAAAATCAGACACATGATACTGCTAGAGAATTCCAGCAGCATGATTTCGCGTGTTGTGTAGCCAGCCACCCATCGGGGCATCCACGGGCTTTCGATGTTCACCTTCATCTGAATGCAAATCACCGCTCCGATGAAGAACGAAATGAGCAGCACAATGCCGATGGAGTCGATGCCCAGCTGCGACATCTCCTTCACATACTGTTTCCAGAACATGCGCAGCCGTTCAGGAATCGAGAATGTGCGCCCCATAAGCATTAGGTAGCGTCCGAATGTTTCAAGTGCTTTACCAATGAACATAATCTTGTTGGTAGGTTTGTTGGTTGCAAAGATACGAAAAATAGGGGAAATAATGTTGATGAATGGAAAAAAAATAGTAACTTTGCCGCCAAAACATTTCGATTATGGACGAATTGAACATCAACACCCAAGACGCAGCTACGGATATTCCAGACACGACGACGGAAATTCAAGATGCAACTGCAGAGATTCAAGATGTGGCGACCGACATTGAGGATGTGGCTCCAGATGCTTCGCAAACCGCACCGGGCACCCCGGGAGGAATGGTGCTGCGCACAGAAGGATTGGTGAAAATCTATGGCAAACGGACGGTGGCAAACGGAGTGAGCATCAACGTTCGGCAGGGTGAGATTGTGGGATTGCTGGGACCTAATGGAGCCGGCAAGACTACTTCGTTCTATATGACCACAGGTTTGGTGATTCCCAATGCGGGACATGTTTATCTCGATGACCTTGAAATCACCGATTATCCCGTCTATAAGCGTGCCCGAGCAGGTATTGGATATCTTCCGCAGGAAGCCTCTGTTTTCCGTAAGATGTCGGTGGAAGACAATATTATGGCCGTTCTCGAAATGACAGGAAAACCGCGCGAATACCAGTTGCAGAAACTCGAAAGCCTGATCAACGAGTTCCGCTTGCAGAAAGTGCGTAAGAACAAGGGCGACCAACTCTCTGGAGGTGAGCGCCGACGCACCGAGATTGCTCGCTGTTTGGCCATCGAGCCCAAGTTCATCATGCTCGACGAGCCGTTCGCTGGTGTCGACCCGATTGCTGTGGAAGACATTCAGCACATCGTCTGGCAACTGAAATATCGCAACATCGGTATTCTCATCACCGACCACAATGTGCAGGAAACGCTAACCATCACCGACCGCGCTTATCTGCTCTTCGAGGGAAAGATTCTTTTCCAAGGCAAACCCGAAGAACTTGCCGCCAACAAGATTGTACGCGAGAAATACCTCTCCACTTCGTTCGTGCTCCGCAAGAAGGACTTCCAGCTCATCGATGAACAGAAACGTGCACGTGAGCAGGAAGAAATGGAGGCTGCCAACTGAAAAACTCCGATTTTATCCATGATTAGCCTTTGATTTCTTAAAGGCCGCAAATGACTTTGTCAAAGGCCACAAATGACGCTGTCAAAGACCACAAATGAGACGGTCAAAAGCCACAAATGGCGTTGTCAAAAGCCATCAATGACAAATCCGGAGAAATAAGATGAGAGCGCAAGCGATGTTGAATAGCATTTTTTGCGATTAAGGCTCTTCTTTTTTTGCGATGTTTTATGTAAAAAAAGCAAATTATTTCTCAATTGTTAGCCTATTCGAGGAAAAATGTGTAACTTTGCACCTCAATTGTAAAATTATCAAGAACAAAACATATAACGAAAGAAGAAAGATGAACATTTCATTTGAAACCCCTGACAAAATCAATGGCCTGATGACCATCACCGTCGAAGAGGCCGACTACAAGGAGAATGTCGAGAAGACATTGAAGGAGTATCGCAAACGCGCCAATCTCCCAGGATTCCGCCCAGGTATGGTTCCTATGGGCCTTATCAAGCGCCAGTTTGGCACATCTGTCAAGATGGAAGCCATCAACAAGTTTGTTGGCGAACAAATCTACAAATATGTGAAGGACAACAATATCCAGATGCTCGGCGAGCCGTTGCCTAACCTCGATGCAGAAGCCGTCGACTTGGAGCACGAGGCTCCCTACACATTCAAGTTCGACATCGCTGTGGCTCCTGAGTTCAAGGCCGAACTGACAAACAAGGATGCCATCGACTATTATACCATCAATGTTGACGACAAACTCATCGACCAGCAGGTTGACATGTTCGCCAGTCGTGCTGGAAGCTATGAGAAAGTGGACAACTACGAAGGCAACGACATGCTGAAGGGTGATCTCCGCGAACTGGAGGCCGATGGCAGCACGAAGGAAGGTGGCATTGAGGTGAGCGAAGATATCGTGATGCCCGCTTATATTAAGGACGAAGACCAAAAGAAACTCTTCGAGGGTGCTAAGTTGGGTGATGTCATCACCTTCAATCCCCGCAAGGCTTATGAGAGTGATGCTGAGTTGGCCGCATTCTTGAAGGTTGACAAGGCCGATTTGGGCTTCCACACAGGCGACTTCAGCTATCAGATTACCGAAATCAGTCGTTTCAAGAAGGCTGAGGTGAATCAGGCTCTTTTTGACCAAGTGTATGGCGCTGACGCCGTGAAGAGCGAAGAGGAGTTCCGCGCTCGTATCGCAAGTGAGATTCAGGCTCAATTGGTTGGTAACAGCGATTGGAAGTTCTTGCAGGACGTTCGCAAGTATATGGAGCAGAAAGTGGGTGAACTGACATTCCCCGATGCCCTTTTGAAGCGCATTATGCAGCAGAACAATAAAGACAAGGACGCTGAATATGTGGAGAAGAATTATGAGGGCAGCATCAAGGAATTGACTTGGCACCTCATCAAGGAGCAACTCGTGAACGCCACAGAGATCAAAGTCGACGACAATGATGTGAAGGCTGCTGCTCGTGAGGCTGCTCGCGCTCAGTTCGCACAATATGGTATGAACAACGTTCCCGACGACTATCTCGACAACTATGCTACTGAGATGTTGAAGAAGGAAGACAACGTGCAGGGTTATGTTGATCGTGCAATCGATCAGAAGTTGACTGCCGCTCTGAAAAACGTTGTGAAGCTCAACGAGAAGACTGTCTCGCTCGATGAGTTCAACAAACTCATGTCCGAGTAAACTTCATACAAAATCTATTTTTTGTTGGAAGCAGGTAATCGCACGATGATGTGGTTACCTGCTTTTTTATGGCTCCATACAAAGTTTTTGGGGCACAAAAGCCGCCATATTCTTCCCTTCTCCTCCTCTTTTCTGTTTTGGCGAATAAAAACTCGAGTTTTTGTGATGGAATATGAGTGTTTTTTTGTATATTTGCAAGAAGATTTGAAAAGTTAAACCTTTTAAGACCATTAGAAGAATGATAGCAGTGATTATCTTGATTGTTGTTGCGTTGGTGGTGGGAGTGATTTTCTATATCATCAGCACGCAACGTTCTTTGGTGCAGCTGGAAGAGTTGTGCAAGAATGCATTGTCGCAGATTGGTGTTCAACTCACTTCGCGTTGGGATCTTGTCCAAGCGTTGGTGAAGATGGTGGAGAAGTATTCAAAGCACGAGCACGATACGCTTCAGGACACTATCAACGCTCGTCGGAACGACCGCGTGGAGACTGCAGACGACGTACAGAAACAGGAGTCGGCCATCGGTACCGTGATAGGTCAGGTTCGTGCTGTTGCCGAGCGTTATCCCGACTTGAAAGCCATTGAGGCATATCAGAAGGCGATGGATTCGATGGACAACTATGAGAACAAAGTGCGAACAAGCCGTATGGTTTATAACGACACGGTGACAAAGATGAACCGCATGGTGCGCCAGTTCCCCAGCAACTTGGTTGCACAAATGCTGGGCTTTGGCTTGCAAGAATACCTGAAGGTTGACGAGAAAAAGACAGAATATCCCGAATTGTAGGATGAAGGAACCGAAGTGGAGCCCCCCTGCCGTTCGGTGGGGGGCATTGACTTTTGGATGTTTGTTGTTGGCTTTGAGCTCGGTCTTGCAAGCCAGCACGGTGAAGCGTCTTGACGTTCTTGTGAAGTTGTTGCCTAATGGCGACGGCTTGATAGAAGAACGTTGGGATATTGATGTGACTGACTCTGACGCGAAGACTGAATGGTATGTGGCGCATCGGAATCTGGGGCAGCGAAACATCGTGGACCTTCGGATGAAAGGCTATGTGCCAGATGCAAAGGATTTAGTGGCTTTTGAGACACTCGATGATTGGGATGTGGATTGGACGCGTAGTGAAAAAACGGGACGTTGTGGCATCAATAACGGAAACGAGATTTGTTGGGGATTCGGCGACTATGGTCGGCATGAATACATCGTAAACTATCGGCTGACGAATCTTGTGCAGGCTTACGACACGCACGACGGTTTCAATCATTGCTTTATAGACATGAATGTGCCTATTGAGCAAGCAAATGTAACCTTGTTTGCCGATTCGCTGGTGGAGTTGAACGACAGCAATACACTACGTTGGGCTTTTGGTTATCACGGTTCGATTGAGTGGCAGGGTGACAGTTTGGTTGCTACATCCGATGGTACTATAGGCGATGGTGAGGGACGAATGATTCTGATGTTGCAGTTTGAGAAAGGTTTGTTCCATCCAACCCTCCAAAATGAGAAATCGTGGGAGGAAGTGAAGAGGCGTGCTTTGGAAGGTAGCGATTGGGAAAGCGATTCCAATGACGACCTCACAATAGGCGAGTGGATTTTGCTGATTTGCATCATCTTTTCACCTGTAATATTGCTCATGCTTCCTTTCATATGGTGGGTTGTGTCGCTGAAACCTCTTCGTGTGAAACTCAAACGAATGCGGTTGGGTATTGCCAATGGAAACTATCATCGCGATATTAATGAGAAGTGGTCGCTGGTCAAGAATGCGGGAGTGTTACGCAATTTGTCTTATTTCAGCCTATTTTCTGGCAAACAAAATAAGAACATCATCGGTGCTCTGCTGATGCGTTTGGTGTCATCGGGGCAAGTGTCGTTTGTTGAATGGGCCGACATAAAGAAGAAAAATGCAAAGCCGAAGACGTGCTTGAAGATAGAATGTCCTCTCAAGGACAAACCCGAAATGGGAACCAGCGATGAAGCGATCCAACAGCGTGTGCTGTGGTTTCTGACTAAAGCGTCAGGCAGCGATTTGATTCTGCAACCTCATGAGTTTTCTTCTTGGGCTTCATGGCATCGCGATGAGATGAACAGTTTCCTGAAAGTTCTCGACACAAAAGCTGATTCAACTTATGTGAACGAAAATGCCAAAGACCTCTTCGAACTACGTAATTTCCTGAAAGACTTCACATTAATGGAAGAACGACATGTAAAAGAAGTGGTGCTTTGGGACGAATATCTGGTTTACGCCCAACTTTTCGGATTGGCGAAACAGGTGTCAGAGGAGATGCGCAAGGTGAACCCCGAATATTTCAAGATGTCGCAGTTGGGCCGAAATCTTGACGCAGTCGACACAAGTTATGTGGCTACGTGGTCGTCATCGTTCTATCGCGCAGCGCATCCTCCTGTGGAATCGAGCGGTTCTGGCGGTTCAAGTGGGCATAGAAGTTCGAGCAGCTTTGGTGGTGGAGGTGGCTTCTCTGGCGGCGGTGGCGGCGGTGGACGATAGCTTGCAATCCTCAAAAATAGTTAAAACCGAAAAAAACATGTATCAGACGGCATGATTATCGGTATTTTTTTATTAATTTTGTGTTAGAAAGGCTGACGATTGTAGGCCTTGAGATAATTAATGAAAGGTGGAATACCTGTTTTTTGTACCAAATAACAATAAATGATGAACGACTTTAGAAAATATGCTACCAAGCATTTGGGTATGAGTAGCATGACGCTCGACAGCGTCATCAGCGCCCAGTCACAGTATCTGAACCCCTACATCCTCGAAGAGCGCCAACTGAATGTGACGCAGATGGACGTCTTCTCACGACTGATGATGGATCGCATCATCTTTCTTGGAACTGAAATTGACGATTATACGGCTAACACTCTGCAGGCTCAGTTGCTCTATCTTGACAGCGTTGATGCTGGTAAAGACATCTCTATTTATATCAACTCTCCAGGTGGAAGCGTGACAGCAGGACTTGGAATTTATGACACTATGCAGTTCATTTCGAGTGATGTTGCAACCATCTGTACAGGAATGGCCGCCTCGATGGCTGCCGTGCTGTTGGTAGCAGGACAGGAGGGGAAACGTTCCGCTCTTACTCATAGCCGCGTGATGATTCACCAGCCTCTTGGTGGTGTGCAAGGTCAGGCCAGCGACATTGAAATCGAAGCCAAGGAGATTCAGAAGTTCAAGAAGGAACTCTACACCATCATCTCCAACCACTCGCACACGCCTTACGAGAAGGTGTGGAAAGACTCCGACCGCAACTATTGGATGACAGCCGACGAGGCTAAGGAGTATGGAATGATTGACCAAGTGCTGGTACGTAAAAAGTGATAAGAAAGAAAGCGCATAAGACAGAGAACAATGTTGTTCACTTGATGTGCCGAAGATGGAAATGATGAAGAAAGTTTGCAATTTTTGCGGAAGAAGCGACAAGGATGTGCGGTTGCTCATCACGGGGCTTAATGGCTATATCTGCGAGGACTGTGCCATGCAAGCCTATGAGATCGTGCAGTCATCGGGCGTGATTGACAAAGGAGGAAAGAAGAAAGACAAAGCCCCTTTTGAACTGAAGAAAGTGCCCAAGCCAAAAGAGATAAAGGATTACCTTGATCAGTATGTCATCGGACAGGATGAAGCCAAACGTTTTCTGGCTGTTGCTGTCTACAACCACTACAAACGATTGCAGCAAACTCATGACGATAGTGGTGTGGAGATAGAGAAGAGCAACATCATCATGGTGGGCTCGACGGGTACTGGTAAGACTCTTCTGGCACGTACTATCGCCAAACTGCTCGATGTTCCTTTCACAATTGTCGATGCAACGGTGTTTACCGAAGCTGGCTATGTGGGCGAAGATGTGGAGAGCATCTTGTCGCGATTGCTTCAGGTATCCGACTATAATGTACCGGCTGCCGAGCGTGGCATTGTGTTTATCGATGAGATTGACAAGATTGCTCGCAAAAGCGACAATCCCAGCATCACTCGCGATGTCAGCGGAGAAGGTGTCCAGCAGGGATTGCTGAAACTGCTTGAAGGAACAATGGTAAATGTTCCTCCACAAGGAGGCCGTAAGCATCCCGACCAAGAATATATTCACGTCGATACGCGTAATATCTTGTTTATTTGCGGTGGCGCTTTTGATGGTATCGAACGGAAGATTGCCCAACGGTTGAACACTCATGTCGTGGGATACAACTCGGTGCAGAACGTGCGGAACATCGACAAGAATGACCTTATGAAGTATATCCTTCCGCAAGACCTCAAGTCATTCGGACTGATTCCCGAAATCATCGGCCGTTTGCCTGTGCTCACATATCTGAACCCGCTCGACCGCGAGGCTCTACGTCGTATTCTGGAGGAACCCAAGAACTCCATCGTGAAGCAATACGAAAAGCTATTCAGTATGGATGGTATCAAGTTGACGTTCCCTAGTGAGACGTTGGACTTCATCGTGGAGAAGGCTGTTGAATACAAACTGGGTGCACGCGGATTGCGTTCTATCGTTGAAACCATCATGATGGACGCTATGTTCGAGATACCATCCAAACGAACCAAGTCTTTCGAGGTGACACTCGAATACGCCAAAGCGCAACTTGACAAATCCCACTTGTTGTCGGCCTGACCAAAAGAGAGGAGGCTATCCTTCAACCGCAACAAGACACTTCCTTAAATTATCTAACACCCAACACCAAATATGGCAAAGAAAATTGACCTTACAGAGAAACTTAAACACTACTTCGGCTTTGACACATTCAAAGGCGACCAGGAGGCTATCATCCAGAATCTGCTTGCTGGAAACGACACGTTTGTGCTGATGCCTACTGGCGGTGGGAAAAGTTTGTGCTATCAGTTGCCGTCGCTCATTATGGAAGGCACAGCTATTGTCATCTCTCCACTCATCGCGTTGATGAAGAACCAAGTGGATGTGGTGAATGGCATCAGCGAAGAGGAGGGATTGGCTCACTACCTCAACTCCTCGCTCAACAAAGCAGCCATTCAACAAGTCATTGACGATGTTCGTTGCGGGAAGACCAAATTGCTTTATGTAGCTCCAGAATCGCTCAACAAGGACGAGAATGTCGCCTTTCTCAAAGAGGTCAAGATTTCTTTTTATGCCATTGATGAGGCTCATTGTATTTCGGAGTGGGGACATGATTTCCGACCTGAATATCGCAATATCCGTCCCACCATCAACAGAATTGGCAATGCTCCTGTCATAGCCCTCACGGCGACAGCTACCGACAAAGTGCGTACTGACATCAAGAAAAGCCTGGGCATCATGGACGCCAAGGAGTTCAAGAGCTCTTTCAACCGCCCCAACCTCTACTACGAAGTAAGGCAGAAATCCAATGATATCGACAAGCAGATCATCAAATTCATCAAGCAGAATCAAGGCAAGAGTGGTATCGTCTATTGTCTCTCAAGGAAGAAAGTTGAGGAATTGGCTGCTGTGTTGCAAGCCAACGAGATAAAAGCCGCTGCCTATCATGCCGGACTTGACTCGCAGACGCGTTCTCAGACGCAGGATGATTTCTTGATGGAACGCATCGATATCATTGTTGCCACAATAGCCTTTGGAATGGGAATCGATAAACCCGATGTCCGCTTTGTCATCCACTATGATATCCCCAAGAGTCTCGAAGGGTATTATCAGGAGACTGGTCGTGCTGGGCGAGACGGAGGAGAGGGCATGTGCATCGCCTTCTATGCTTATAAGGATTTGCAGAAGTTGGAAAAGTTTATGGAGGGCAAACCGGTAGCCGAACAAGACATCGGCCGCCAGCTTTTGCAGGAGACAGCAGCCTATGCAGAGTCTTCTGTCTGCCGCCGCAAGATGTTGCTTCATTATTTTGGCGAGGAGTACAAGGAAGACAATTGTCATAACTGTGACAATTGCGTGCATCCCAAAGAGAAACGTGAAGCCAAAGATGCATTGCTTGTTGTTTTGGAGGCTGTGCTTGCCGTTAAGGAGAATTTCCGACAAGACTATATCATCGACTTTGTAAAAGGTCGTCCCACCGACGACATTACCTCTCACAAGCATCATCTGCTCGAAGAGTTCGGAGCTGGCGAAGACGAGGATCCAAAGATTTGGAATCCAGTTATCCGTCAGGCACTCATTGCAGGTTACCTGAAGAAAGATGTCGAGAATTATGGTCTATTGAAAGTCACTTCAGCTGGAAAGAAATTCATCAAGAATCCCAAGTCGTTCATGATTGTTGAAGACACTGACTTCAAAGACGACTATGACGATGAAGGCAGCGAAGCCACAGGCTCGGCACTTGATCCAGCACTCTATTCCATGTTGAAAGACCTGCGCAAGAATATGGCACGGAAGATGGAAGTGCCACCTTATGTGATTTTCCAAGACCCGTCGCTCGAGCAGATGGCTACGATGTTCCCCATCACCTTGCAAGAACTTCAGAATATTCAAGGCGTGGGTGCCGGTAAGGCAAAACGTTACGGGCAACCTTTCTGCGATCTCATCCGACGCCATTGCGAGGAAAACGATATAGAGCGTCCCGAGGAGTTGCGCGTGCGTACAGTAGCCAAAAAGTCGATGCTGAAAGTTAAGATCATTCAAAGCATTGACCGGCAAGTGGCACTTGATGATATTGCAAATGCTCAAGGGCTTGACTTCAGCGAATTGCTTGATGAAGTGGAAGCCATCGTCTATAGCGGCACAAAACTCAACATCGACTATTTCCTTGACGAGGTGATGGATGAAGATCATGTCGATGATATTTACGAGTATTTCCGCGAGAGCGACACCGATAGTCTCGACGCGGCTATGGAAGAGCTCGGAAGCGACTATTCTGAAGACGAAATCCGTCTCGTCAGAATCAAGTTCTTATCTGAAATGGCAAATTGAAAACAATGAATAACATCCTACATTTCATCAGGCAGACAGGGCTGATGGCCTTGTTTGCCTTTTTGTTTCCCATTACGTCACTAGCCCAACAAGCCGACCTGCAGCCTCCTTCGTTCCCAGGTGGTGAGGCTGCGTTGCAGTTCTATCTTTCCGAGAATCTGCAATATCCAGGCAATGCGATGGAAAAAGGCATAGAAGGCGAAGTGGTGGTGACTTTCAACGTTGAGAAGAACGGCACTTTGAAAGGAATCTCTTTGGCGCAGTCAGTGGAGCCCTCCCTTGATGCAGAGGCTCTACGCTTGGTGCAGAGCATGCCCAGATGGGTTCCTGCATCTAAGAAAGGGAAAAAGACGAAAGGAACAGTTTCCTTATCTATCCCATTCCGCCTAACCTCAGACAACCGCCACATGGTGTTCGATGGTATTCCCCTTGGGGCCCACTGCGATGTGTTCGATCAAAAACTCGAACGCGCACATTTTGAACTAAAAGGCAACCTCATCCAACACGATGACGGACAAACTGAGATGCGTTCATTCACTGGTGTTCATTTGGGTAGTCTCTGGCAACTCTATTATGCCGTGAGCGACCGCAGCCATAACGTCTATTTCGTGGGTGGGGGAACAGAGGGAGCCTTGTTGCCTGATGATGCGAAAAGTGTGTTCAAGACCGTGAAAAACTATTACGTCAGAACATACGGTCAAGGCTATTATACGAACGAAACCAACTTTGTTAACTACAAAATAACGAACGCGCTGGGCGAAGTGCAGATATCCCTCATGCCCGGAACTCCTGGCTTGGGTGGTTATGCCGTGCTGCTGAAGATAACGGATGCAAAGGCATATGCCGAGGCTTATCGTGAGGCTGTTGACCCACAGAGTTTCAGCGCTGACAACTCACCTCTCTCCCCATCTTTATCTTCTTCCATCCATTCCGGCTTCGTCATTTTAGGCGACAAACTGCTCAGTTCTTCCATCGAAGATGCCCGTAAGATACTTGAAGATGCCGACTATAAAGTCACTGAAGTAACGCCAACAACCCTGAACGCTCAACTCGTTATAGACAAACAACAGGGAAGTGAAGGGACATCGGGAATTGGATATACGTGCACCGCATCTATGACAGTCAGCGATGTAGCCACAACAGTGACTATGACAGCAACACCTGAAGTCTCCAAGGCCGTAGATGATGACATAGAACTTACTATTCTCTATAAACAAGCCTCTTCGAAAAAAGGTCAGCGCATCTATACACGAGGCGTCAACACGCTAACACGCACTACCTCGGCTGCTGGTACCGAGAAATTGGTCTTCAAGCATGTGACGCCAAAGAAACGGCCGAGAAGGAGAAAGTGAGCACTCTCTCAAGAAGGCTCTTATGTTGTGATGAGCTCATTGACGGCATATGAAATAGCGAGATGCCACATATGGTGTGGTAAAATAATTTATTTTGGTCGGTAAAATAATTTATTTTACACAGCAAAATAATTTATTTTACTTTGCAAATTAATTTATTTTACTAGATCAAAGGATACGAATGACAACACAAGAGGATACAAGTGGCGACGTCAGGTGTATGCTTTGGTTTTGTCAGGTGTGGCAAAACGCAGTATCTGTGACGTTAAATCGTATTAATTAGGTAAGTTTTTCGTGAAAAGGGAGCGTTTTGTGGATTTTTATTGCTAAATTTGCACGCAATAAATTTCAAAGTGTTATATGGCATCATTTGTTGCAGATAAAATCGTGATGGACGGTCTCACGTTTGACGACGTCCTTTTAATCCCCGCTTATTCAGAGGTGCTGCCCAAGACGGTAGAGTTGAAAACCCGCTTTTCGCGTAACATTGAGCTGAACGTCCCGTTTGTGACGGCAGCAATGGACACCGTAACGGAGTCGGCGATGGCTATCGCTATTGCTCGCGAAGGTGGCATTGGCGTGATTCACAAAAACATGTCGATAGAGGCACAGGCTCGTGAGGTGGCTATTGTGAAGCGTGCTGAGAACGGCATGATTTACGACCCTGTGACCATTCGTCGCGGCCGTACGGTGAAGGATGCGCTTGACATCATGGCCGACTATCACATCGGTGGTATTCCCGTTGTTGACGCTGAGGGTCACTTGGTGGGTATTGTGACGAACCGCGACTTGCGTTTCGAGCGCCGGTTGGACAAGAAGATTGATGAGGTGATGACATCAGAGCATCTGGTGACTACTCATCAGCAGACCGACTTGTCTGCTGCTGCCCAGATTCTGCAGAAGAACAAGATTGAGAAACTGCCTGTTGTGGACAAGGATGGAAAACTAGTGGGACTCATCACCTATAAAGATATCACCAAAGCCAAAGACAAACCTATGGCTTGCAAAGACGAGAAAGGTCGTCTGCGCGTGGCTGCTGGCGTGGGCGTGACTGCCGATACGCTGGATCGTGCCCAAGCTTTGGTTGATGCTGGAGCCGACGCTATCGTCATCGATACGGCTCACGGTCATTCTCAGGGTGTGGTTGAGAAACTGCGCGAGGTGAAGGCTGCTTTCCCGAACGTGGATGTCGTGGTGGGCAATGTGGCTACTGGCGAAGCCGCCAAGTTGCTGGTGGAGAACGGTGCCGACGCCATCAAGGTGGGTATCGGTCCGGGTAGCATCTGCACAACGCGTGTGGTTGCTGGTGTGGGCGTTCCCCAGCTGAGTGCAGTCTATGATGTTTATAGTGCTCTTCAGGGAACTAATGTGCCGTTGATAGCCGATGGCGGATTGCGTTATTCGGGTGACATCGTGAAGGCAATTGCCGCTGGTGGCTCGTGTGTAATGATTGGTTCGCTGGTGGCTGGTACTGAAGAAAGCCCCGGAGACACCATCATCTTTAATGGCCGTAAGTTCAAGAGCTATCGTGGAATGGGCTCATTGGAGGCTATGGAACAGAAGCACGGCTCGAAAGACCGCTATTTCCAAGGCGACACGAAGGAAGTGAAGAAACTGGTGCCCGAGGGAATTGCCGGACGTGTGCCTTACAAAGGAACTGTTCAGGAGGTGATCTATCAACTGATTGGTGGTTTGCGTTCGGGTATGGGTTATTGTGGCGCTCAGAACATCGAGCGTCTGCACGATGCTAAGTTCGTGCGCATCACGGCTGCCGGCGTGATGGAAAGCCATCCGCACGACATCACCATCACAAGTGAGGCACCCAACTATTCTGCGCCGCTGCACGGCTAAAGAACAAAGAATAAAGAACAAAGAAAAACTAAATATGGGAACAGAGAACCCTCTGTTGGAGAAAACTATCTCGTTTGCCATTAGAATTGTGAAATGCTTTCAGTATTTACAAAATGAAAAGAATGAGTATGTTATGTCCAAACAGCTGTTGCGAAGTGGTACAAGCATAGGGGCAAATGTTCATGAGGCCATATTTGGGCAGAGTAGGGCAGATTTTGCAAATAAGCTTAACATTTCATTAAAAGAGGCCAGCGAAACTTCTTATTGGATTGTTATTCTAAGCAGAACGGGTTATCTAGATGATAAAATCTATGAATCATTAAAAAGCGATATAGACGAAATAATAAGAATTATAATAGCTTCATTAAAAACAACAAGGAAAAATGAGAAAGATATCAATTAGTTTAAAGCCAATAGGCTTGTTATTTATTCTTTTTTCATTATTCATTAGCCGTGCAACGGCGCAAGAAGACCCTGTTATCATGGTTGTCAACGGACAGCCGGTGCCGAGGTCGGAATTTGAGTATTCGTTCAACAAGAACAATGCCGAGGGCGTGATTGACAAGAAGAATGTGGAGGAGTATCTCGATTTGTTCATCAATTATAAATTAAAGGTGGAGGCTGCCAAAGAGGCTCATTTGGATACGATGTCATCGTTCAAAGATGAGTTTGCTTCGTATCGCGACCAGCAGATTCGTCCGGTGTTTATCAACGATGCCGACCTGGAAGCTGAAGCCCATAAGATTTACAAAGAGACCCAGACGCGTATAGATTCGATGGGTGGTATGATCAAACCGGCACACATTTTGTTGTTGTTGGGACAGCGTGCCACCGTTGAGCAGCAGAATGCTGCTAAAGTGCGTATCGACTCCATCTATAATGCCTTGCAGAAAGGTGCCGATTTCGGTACATTGGCCAGACGCTTGTCTGACGATAAAGGTTCGGCTGCCCAAGGTGGCGAACTTCCTTGGCTGACAAAGGGACAGACGCTGAAGGAGTTTGAAGATGCCGCCTATGCTTTGGCGAAAGGCGAGATGAGCAAGCCTGTGCTTTCGCCTGCCGGCTATCACATCATTTTGATGAAGGACAAAGGAAACTTCTTCCCATTTGACTCTGTGCGTACCGATATTCTGCGTTTCATCGACCAAAGAGGACTGCGTGAGAGCATCATCGACAACAAACTGAAGGAGATTGCCGAAGAGCAGCATGTGACTCCGGCCCAGCTGTTGGAGAGCAAGGCCAATGAGATGTCGGCAGAGGATATGGACTTGAAATATCTCATTCAGGAATACCACGACGGATTGCTGCTTTACGAAATCAGCAATTCAACGGTTTGGGACAAAGCCGCAAAGGATGAGGCTGGGTTGGCCAACTACTTCAAAAAGAACAAGAAGAAGTACAAGTGGGAACAGCCGCGCTTCAAAGGTATTGCCTACCACGTGAAGGACGCTGCCGACCTGAAGGCTGTGAAGGCTGCCGTGAAAGGACTGCCTTTCGACCAATGGGGCGAAAAGCTGCGCACAACATTCAACAACGATTCTATCTTGCGCATCCGTGTGGAGAAGGGAATCTTCAAGCAGGGCGATAATGCGCTGGTGGACAAGGAGATTTTCAAGAAAGACACCACGGTGAAGAAGCTCAAAGACTATCCTTATGATGCTGTCTTCGGAAAGAAACTGAAAGCTCCGCAAGGTTATGAGGACGTTCGCAACTTGGTGCTGACTGACTATCAGGAGCAGCTGGAAAAGGAATGGGTGGCCGAATTGCGCCGGAAATATGCCGTGAAGGTGGACGAGACTGTCTTGAAGACGGTGAACAAACATTGATGATAATCGCTCGAAGAAAGATTCATGAATAAGAACAAACATATTATACCGCTCTTTGCTGTCGTGCTGTTGCTTTTGGCACTCGGAGCCAAGACTGCTAATGGTATGGCTTTGGCTGTCGATAGCGACTCTACGGCAGTTAAGGTGGCCGCGCCCGTTATTCCTGAAACCAGCATCATCGACGAGGTGATTTGGGTGGTGGGTGATGAGCCCATTCTCAAGTCGGATGTAGAAGTGGCTCGTTTGCAGGCTGAACAAGATGGCGTGAAATGGAGTGGAGACCCTGATTGCACGATTCCAGAGCAGTTAGCCGTACAGAAACTGTTCTTACATCAAGCTGCCATCGACTCTTTGGAAGTAACCGAGTCGGATATTGCGCTGGGTGTGGAGGAACAGCTGAACCGTTGGATACAATTGGCAGGTTCGCAAGAGAAACTGGAGGAATACCAGATGAAAAGCATCTCGCAGATTCGCCAAGACTTGCATGATGATTTCAAGAATTCGCAACTGGTTCAGAAGATGCGAATGAAACTGGTGGAAGACGTCACGGTGACACCTGCCGATGTGCGTAAGCATTTTCAGAATATGCCCGAAGACAGCATTCCCTTTGTGGAGACGGAAGTGGAAGTGGAGATTATCACTCAGCAACCGAGAATCTCTATCGAGGAGATTAATAAGGTAAAAGACCAACTCAGGGAATTCACAGAACGTGTAACAAAGGGTGAGACTACGTTTGCCACACTGGCCAAACTTTATTCTGAGGACACTAGTACGGCTCGTCAAGGAGGCGAACTGGGTTTCACGGGACGTACCGTCCTCGACCCCGCCTTCGCCAACGTAGCGTTTAACCTGACCGATCCGAAGAAAATATCAAAGATTGTAGAGTCGGAATTCGGGTTCCATATCATTCAGCTCATCGACAAGCGTGGCGACAAGGTGAATGTGCGCCACATCCTTCGCAAACCGCAAGTCTCGCAGGAGGCGATAGAGCAGGGGATTGCCCGCTTGGACTCCATTGCCGACGACATTCGTGCAGGTAAGTTCTCGTTCGAGGAAGGTGCCACGTTTCTTTCTGAAGATAAAGACACCAAGAACAATCACGGATTGATGTCGAATGCTTCGGAGGAAGGCCTCACGTCAAGATTCCAAATGAAGGATCTGCCTACGGAAGTGGCTCGCGTAGTAGACACGTTGAAGATAGGGCAGGTGTCGAATGCCTTTACAATGGTTAACGCTAAAGGCAAAAAGTTGTGTGTAATTGTGAAACTGAAGAATCGTGTTGAAGGCCATAAAGCTACCATTACCGAGGACTTTCAGGTGATGAAGGCTGTCGTGTTGGAGAAACGTCGCACAGAGGTGTTGAAGGAGTGGCTGGCTGACAAGATCAAGCGCACTTACGTGAGGATGAACGACAGATATAAAGACTGTAAATTCGAATATCAAGGTTGGGTTAAATGACAAATAACGATAAGAAGTGCCGCTCTTTGAACGGGCATAGAATCATCGTGCTGATGGTTCTATGCCTGTTTGGGCTATGTGTGGTGCAGTCGATGACGCCAGCACGCAAGCGTAGGGCTAAGCCGAAAGACGACCGTGTCTATCTGGTGCATTCCGATGAATTGCGTTACGATATGTATGGTGTCAATCCCAATGCGCAGATAGCAAAAGGACGCGTGCATTTCAGCCATCAAGGAGCCCAACTATGGTGTGACAGCGCTTACTTCTACGAAGAGTCGAATTCTTTTGATGCCTTTGGACATGTGCGTTTCAAACAAGGTGACACGCTTTCGCTTACTTGTAATGTGGCCACATACAATGGTTCCAATCAGTTGTTGGTTGCCAGCAAGAATGTTGTGTTGAAGCATCGTCGGCAGACACTTTATACTGATAGCCTGACCTATGACCGGCTTTACAAGAATGCGTATTTCGTGGAAGGCGGAAAGTTGGTGGACGGAAAAGACAATCTTGTCTCGGATTGGGGTGAATACAACACCGAGACTCGTCAGGCGGTCTTCTATTATGATGTGAAACTCTTTAACGGGAACAGGCTCATCACCACCGATACGCTTTATTACAACAATGCCACATCGACGGCTCATATTGTAGGGCCATCGACCATTACGCAGAATGAAAGCGTCATCGAAACTACGGATGGATTCTTCGACACCAAAACCGACAAGGCGCAGATGTTCCAGCGCTCGACGGTGGTGGACAAGCAAAAATCCATTACTGGCGACAGCCTTTTCTATGACGACAAAACCGGACAAAGCGAAGGCTTTGGCAATGTCATCTATATTGACAAGGAGAATAAGAACGAACTTCATTGCGGTCATCTGAAATACAACGAGCAGATTGGTTATGGTTTTGCTACGCGCCGTGCTCTTGCTGTTGATTATTCGCAGAAAGACACGCTCTATCTGCATGGTGACTCAATGAAGATTTACACCTATAATATCAACACAGACTCGGTCTATCGCGAGGTGCATTGTTTCGACAAGGTGCGTGCCTATCGGGTGGATGTTCAGGCTGTCTGCGATTCGTTGGTGTATAATTCCAAGGATTCGTGTATCACAATGTATCGTGACCCTATTGTATGGAATGAAGATCGTCAACTATTGGGTGAGGTCATTAAGGTTTACATGCAAGACACGACTGTTCGCAGGGCGCATATCATCGGACAGGCACTTAGCGTGGAACGGCTCGATGACAAAGACCATTACAATCAGATTTCGTCGAAGGAAATGCAGTCGTTTTTCATCGATGGGAAGGTTCGTCAAATGGAATCTTTTGGTAATGTGCTGATGATTTATTATCCTATCGACGAGGCTGACACAACGATGATAGGACTGAACTATACAGAGACTGACACGATGAGGATGTATCTGACCGAGCAGCGGAAATTGGAGAAGATCTGGATGCCCAAAGCTACGGGCACACTGTATCCGATGACGCAGATTCCACCTGGCAAATTGCGTCTGAGCCAGTTTGCGTGGTTTGAACATGTGCGTCCTGTAGACAAGGATGATGTGTTTAATTGGCGTGGAAAGGGGGCAGGGGCTGAATTGAAGGTCATCGAGCGACATGCTGCTCCGTTGCAGACGTTAGACCGTGCGATGGTGTCAGGAAAGGAGGAGGAATTCTCAGGAGACGAACCTAAGACGGAAAAGCAAGAAGCAGATAAGCAAGAAGAAACGGAGAGACAAGAAGAATGAGCGATATCATACAACTTCTACCAGATTCTGTTGCCAATCAGATCGCGGCGGGTGAGGTGATTCAGCGTCCGGCAAGTGTCATCAAGGAACTTGTCGAGAATGCTGTAGATGCCGATGCTCACGTGATTCATGTGTTGGTGGTGGATGCAGGGCGTACGTCGATTCAGGTTATCGACGACGGCAAAGGTATGTCTGATACCGATGCCCGTCTGGCTTTTGAGCGTCATGCTACATCTAAGATCCGAAAGGCAGACGACCTCTTTTCATTGCACACGATGGGCTTTCGTGGCGAGGCGTTGGCTTCCATTGCCGCTGTAGCTCAGGTTGAGCTGAAGACTTGTCAGCGCGGTGAGGTCTTGGGAACTCATCTGTCGATTTCCGGTTCAAGGTTCATGGGACAAGAACCCTGCTCGTGTGCAGAGGGTTGTAATATCATGGTTGAGAATCTATTCTTCAATGTCCCTGCGCGCCGGAAGTTCTTGAAGTCTAATTCGACTGAATTGAACAATATTATAGCTGCTTTCGAGCGTATCGTGTTGGTCTATCCTAATATCTCTTTCACTTTGCATAGCAACGGATCTGAATTGCTGAACCTGAAAGCGGGCAATCTTCGCCAGCGCATTATGGATGTCTTTGGAAAACGAGTAAACCAAGACTTGTTGCCTGTCAAGGTGGATACAACGATGTGCCGGATTTCGGGATTTGTTGGGAAACCAGAGTCGGCCCGCAAGAAGGGGGCACTTCAGTTCTTTTTCGTTAACGGGCGCTACATGAAACATCCTTATTTCCATAAAGCTGTGCAGAATGCGTTCGAACGTCTTGTCCCAACAGGCGAGCAGGTTCCCTATTTCATTTATTTTGAGGTGCCTCCTCAGGATATTGATGTGAACATCCATCCCGTGAAGACGGAGATTAAGTTCGAGAACGAACAGGCTATCTGGCAGATTTTGACAGCATGTGTGAAGGAGTCTGTAGGTCTTTTTAATGATGTACCATCGATTAGTTTCGATGAGCATGGACATCCAGATATCCCCGTCTTCTCGCCCACAGACCATCCCACAGTGCCGAAAACGTCCTATGACCCACAGTATAATCCTTTCAAACCGACTTCTCACGCCTCATCTAAGTCTGTTCCTTCTCAATGGGAGACGCTTTATGAAGGCTTGAATCAAAGGAATGAGCCATCCGACCTCTTCGTGGAGCCGTCTGATGAAGCAAGTGGTGAGGATATTATAGCCGAAAAGTCACCCACCCATTATCAATACAAGGGACGCTATATCATGACAGCTGTGAAGTCGGGTCTGATGATTATCGACCAACATCGCGCGCATGTACGTATATTATATGAGCAGTATCTGGAGCAGCAACGTAAAAAACAGTGGACGTCCCAAAAGATTCTGTTTACTGAAATGGTGAGGTTCTCACCTTCCGAGCGAGTGTTGATGGAGAAGATCGAACCAGTGCTGACCGATATGGGATTCGAACTTTCCGACTTGGGACAAGGCAACTATGCCGTTAATGCTATCCCGGCAGGGTTGGAAGGAGTGGATGCGGTGGCTCTTGTCAAAGATATGGTGGCTTCGGCAGTGGAGAGTGGAACCGATGCTCGCGAAGAACTCGATAAGTCGATGGCTCTGACATTGGCTCGTAATGCTGCTATTCCATATGGGCAGGTTCTTGGCAACGAAGAAATGGAGAACATTGTAAACAGTTTGTTCGCTTGTTCCAATGTCAATTACACGCCCAATGGTAAACTTGTCCTTGCCATACTGAAACAGGACGAAATAGAACAACTTTTGCGCTGAATATCCCGATTTTAAGGGCAAAAAACAAAAAAATGCACATTTTAGGCTATTTTGTATAAAATTTTTTCAAAAAAAATGTTGTCATTTGAATATTATTATTAACTTTGCCGCTGAATAGGTGCATTTGGCACTGTTTTAAAGGTGAATTTTATTATCTGATTAATTTTTTATAGTTATGAAAAAATTATTTATTGTATTGGCTTTGGCCAGCATCTCTTTGTCTTCTATGGCACAAGATGCAGAACCTACTCTGAAGTACAGTGTAGCTACCAATTCTTTCTGGAGCAACTGGTTTATTCAGGTAGGTGGTGATTTCAATTCGTTCATATCGAGTGAAGAGCATGGACGTGGCTTCGACAATGGCGACCACTTCGGACTCTTTGCTGGCGATCGCACAAGCATTGGCGGTTCTTTGGCCATTGGTAAGTGGTTCACCCCAGGTTTGGGACTTCGTACGAAAGTTCAGGTGTTGAAAGGTAAGAAGGTTGACAGCCCCAACCCCGATGATTTCGACTATTGGATTGCCAACGAGCAGGTGCTGTTCAATCTGAGCAACATGCTGTTGGGTTACAACCCCAACCGCGTTTGGAATTTCATTCCCTTCGCTGGTGGTGGTATGGCTCGCAACATGAGTGCAAATCGCTATGCAATGGATCTCAACGTCGGTTTGCTTAATGAGTTCCGTCTGAGCAGAAAAGTGGCTCTCAACCTTGAAATTGGTTGGAACCGCTGCGAGCCTGACTTCGACGGCAACACTATCAGCGGCAAGCGCGGATGGGAAGCTAAGGACAACAACCTTTATGCAGAACTGGGTCTGACCTTCAACCTTGGTAGAGCTACATGGGACAAAGTGCCCGATGTTGCTGCTATCAATGCAATGCATCAGAGCCAAATCGATGCCCTCAACGCTCAGTTGAACGACGCATACAACGAGACTGGCCGTTATAAGAAACTCTACGAAGAGGAGAAGAACAAGCAGCCCGAAAAGGTTTATGTTAAGGAATTCGTTGGAACTCCCGTTTCTGTGTTCTTCAACATCGACAAGACCAACATCGCTTCTCAGAAGGATCTCGTGAATGTTCAGGGCATTGCTAAGTATGCTATCGACAACAACCTCGGTCTGCTCGTAACAGGTTATGCTGACAGCGCAACTGGTTCTGCCGAGCGCAACCAGTGGCTCTCTGAAGAGCGCGCCAAGACTGTTGCTGAGGAACTTGTTAAGATTGGTGTCAACCGCGACAAGATTCAGACTGCTGCTGCCGGTGGCGTTGATGAGCTTTCGCCCATCTCCTTCAACCGTCGTGCAACTGTTATGGTCAACAAGTAATTCTTGAGCTGACTTTAGTGGTTAAAATACAAGCGGAAGCGCTTCTCTTTCAGAGGTGCTTTCGCTTTTGCGTGTCTTTACGAACGGTATGTTAAAACTGAAAGTTGAAAAATTTTCTCCGAAAAATTTGGTGGTTTCATAAAAAAGCATTACCTTTGCAATCGCTTTTGAAAAGCATGGGCGCTTAGCTCAGCTGGTTTAGAGCATCTGCCTTACAAGCAGAGGGTCGGCGGTTCGAATCCGTCAGCGCCCACTGGGGTGTTTCCCTGTGGTCCTTCGGGACTGCAGGGATTTTTTTCGTCTTATGGTTTTATTTTTTTTGAACTTCTCGCTTGTATCTCCTTTCTTTTTATTACTTTTGTACCATCTAAGACTATTAATTATCAATAGAAGCTTATGATTTGGAACGAAAACATGGAATGCATGAGCCGCGAACAGCTTCGCGAGATTCAGAGCATTAGATTGAAGAAGATGGTGGATTACGTATATCACAACACACCATTCTATCGTAAGAAATTTCAGGAGATGGACCTCACTCCTGATGACATTCGCGATATCGATGATATCGTGAAGTTGCCTTTCACAAACAAACTAGACTTGCGCGACAACTATCCATTTGGATTGGCTGCCGTGCCGATGAGCCAAATCGTTCGCATCCATGCGTCCAGCGGGACCACAGGCAAACCTGTTGTTGTGTTACACACACGTAAGGACATTGCCATGTGGGTAGAAGCCATTTCACGTGCTTTCACTGCTTATGGTGCAACGAAAGACGACATCTTCCAAGTCAGTTATGGTTATGGACTCTTTACGGGAGGCCTTGGCGCACACGACGGTGCCACGAACATCGGTGCAAGCGTCATCCCTATGTCGAGCGGTAATACGCAGAAGCAAATTACACTAATGCACGATTTCGGTACTTCGGTGCTTTGCTGCACGCCTAGCTATGCTATGTTCTTGGGCGAGGCAATGCGCGAGAGCGAGTGGCCGCGCGAAGAGTTCCATCTCCGTGTGGGAGCTTTCGGTGCCGAGCCTTGGACTGAGAACATGCGCCAGAAACTTGAATCGACGCTGGGCATCAAGGCATATGATATTTATGGCCTTTCCGAGGTTGCTGGTCCAGGTGTGGGGTATGAGTGCGAGTGCCAGAACGGTACCCACCTCAACGAAGACTATTTCTATCCCGAGATCGTTGACCCGAATACGGGCGAACAGTTGCCGGAAGGCACTGTAGGCGAACTATGCTTCACCCACCTCACCAAGGAGGGTATGCCCCTATTGCGCTATCGTACACACGACCTCACTGCACTCCATTACGACCGTTGCGCTTGTGGACGCACGCTCGTGCGTATGGACCGTATATTGGGCCGTTGCGACGACATGCTCATCATTCGTGGTGTCAACGTATTCCCGACGCAGATCGAGGCTGTTATCCTCAGCCTGAAGGAGTTCGAGCCACATTATCTGCTTACCGTCGATCGTGTCAACAACACCGATACTTCCGAGCTGCGCGTTGAGGTGCGTGAAGAGTACTTCACCGACGATATGGCTTCTATGGTGGGTCTTCAGAAGAAACTCGAAGCCGAGTTGCGTTCTGTTATTGGTCTTGGTTTCAAGGTGAAGCTTGCCGAGCCAAAGTCCATTGAACGTAGCACGGGCAAGGCCAAACGTGTAATTGACAAGCGCGTCTTGTAATGTTATTTCACAAAACCATTAATACATTATTATTATGTTAGCAAAACAATTATCTATTTTCCTGGAAAACAAATCGGGCAGACTGACCGAGGTCACCGAAGCTTTGGGAGAGGCTGGTGTCAACTTGTCGGCTATGAGTATTGCCGATAACAGCGACTTCGGTATTCTGCGCTGCATCGTCTCCGACCCCGATAAGGCTTATCAGGTGCTTAAAGCTGCCGGATTTGCCCTGAAAGTGACTGATGTCATCGGATTCACGTGCCCTAACACGCCCGGCTCACTGGCTGTCGTGTTGAAATATCTGTCCGATAATGGGGTGTTCATCGAGTATATGTACTCCTTCAGCCAAGGCGATTATGCCAATGTCGTCATTCGTCCCACCGACCTTCAGGCGTGTGACAAATTGCTGGAGCAGAAAAAAGTGGACCTCATTGCAGCAAACGACCTCTACAAGCTGTAGTATACAGCATCCATAAACAAAGCCCTGCACCTCCAAGTGTGGGGTTTTTTATTGTGAAAAATCACAACAGATTTCTGCTTTTCATGCTGCTCATTCTAGAATGAAATAGTGGGGAAAAGAGTGAGAAATGTGCTTTTCCCATTTGACTTTTGATCGGTTGGATTGTCACTTGTGGCATCTGAGGGCGTCACATGTGGCATCTGACGCTGCTACTTGTAACATCTGACGCTCTTATATCTTATGTGTGACAGCCTCAGATGCCACAAGTGACAATGCAAAAACGCTGTTTTCATCATCTGCAAAAATGTAAAAGAATCGGAAGTCTTTGGCTATCAACGACTTCTGAAAAATGACATTTTTCGGTCTTTTTTGTGCTGAAGCCCTACTCACTTCAAAAACATACTGTTTTTGCGGGTAAAAATTCGGAATTATTTTGACAATCTGACATCCGTTCGTACTTGTTTCGACACTGGAAAAAGAAGGCGGAGATTATGTCATCGGGTGGGGAATGGGCTGCCGGAAGTTGTTCGTTGCAAAAACATTCCGCCAATGCCCCTTTTTTAACAACCTTTTTCATAAATCTTTGAGTGGTTTCAATTATAATTTGTAATTTTGCACGCGAAAAAGAAAAATGAAATGATGAATCTTGATTTATTGACCGCCATTTCTCCCATCGACGGCCGTTATAGAAGTAAAACCCAGCAACTTGCCGACTATTTTTCTGAGTATGCGCTCATTCGCTACCGCATTCGTGTGGAGATAGAATATTTCATCTCCCTCTGCGAGTTGCCCCTCCCTCAGTTGGAGACATTCCCTGCCGAGCTTTTCCCTCGTTTGCGCGATATCTACCGCCTTTTCGATGAGAAGGGAGCTGCGCGTGTCAAGGAAATTGAGCAGATTACCAACCACGACGTCAAAGCTGTTGAATACTACATCAAAGAGCAGTTCGACCAGATTGGCGGCCTCGATGCATACAAGGAATTCATCCATTTCGGCCTCACCTCGCAGGACATTAACAACACCAGCGTGCCCCTTTCCGTGAAAGAAGCTCTTGCTGACGTGTTCTATCCTCAGGTAGAGGAGCTCATCGCCCAGTTGCGGCAATATGCTGACGAGTGGGCCGACGTGCCGATGCTTGCAAAGACCCACGGCCAGCCAGCTTCGCCCACGCGATTGGGCAAGGAGGTGATGGTTTATGTATATCGTCTCACCGAGCAGCTTCAGAGTCTTCGCGCTTGTAAGCTTACCGCCAAGTTTGGTGGCGCCACGGGCAACTTTAACGCCCACCATGTGGCCTATCCCGACCGCGATTGGCGCGACTTCGGCAATCGTTTCGTTTCCGAAAAACTTGGCTTGGAGCGCGAGCAGTGGACCACTCAGATTTCCAATTATGACGCCCTCGGAGCCGTCTTCGATGCTATGCGCCGCATTAACACCATCATCATCGACCTCGACCGCGACTTCTGGATGTATATCTCGATGGACTATTTCAAGCAGAAGATCAAGGCCGGCGAGGTGGGAAGTAGTGCAATGCCTCATAAGGTGAACCCCATCGACTTCGAGAACAGCGAGGGCAACCTCGGCATCTCTAATGCCATCTTGCAGTTCCTCGCCGCCAAACTCCCCGTGAGTCGTCTGCAGCGCGACCTCACCGACAGCACCGTCCTGCGCAACGTGGGCGTGCCTTTCGGACACAGCGCCATCGCCATCCAGAGCACCCTCAAGGGACTTCGCAAGCTCATTCTCAATGCAGAACGCTTGCAAGCCGACCTCGACAACACTTGGGCTGTTGTTGCCGAAGCCATTCAGACCATACTGCGCCGCGAGGCTTATCCGCATCCCTATGAGGCCTTGAAGGCGCTCACGCGCACCAATCAGCGTCTCACCCCCGAGACCATACACGATTTTATTTCTTCTCTTGAAGTCAGCCCGTCGGTAAAGGCTGAGCTTATGGCCATCACGCCATCCAATTACACAGGAATGTGATAAGAAAGTGAGAGGAAGCAGTGGAAGAATAAAAAGGATTAGCAAGGTTAGAAGCTTTAGAACGACATGGTGTTTCAAGGAATAATATAACATTAGAGAAATAAGTACAATCATTTATTAACCCCAAGCCGTGAGGCTTAAAAGCAAAAGTATCAACAATTATGGATTCAGAATTCGAAAACAAGACTCAGGATTCGTCTGCCGAGCAGAACGAAGGTGGCCGCGAGGGCTACAAGCCGGTAGGCAACTATCAACGTGATTATCGTGCCGGGGGCCGTCCCCAGCGTCCGCGTATCCATACGCAACGTCCTTTCAATGCCGAGCGTTCCTCGGCTTCCGATGATGGTGGTGCATTCCGCCCCGAAGGCTTCGGAGCCGGACTCCAGTCCGCTACGCCCCAGCAGCGCCCCTATCGTCCTCGTTTCAACAACAATCAGCAAGGTGGTGGTTACGGTCAGCGTCCTCAGGGAGGCTATCAGCCCCGTCAGCAAGGCTATCGTCCGCGTTATAATGCCGATGGCGAGCAGGGCGGTTATCAGCCCCGTCCCCAAGGCTATCGCCCGCGCTACAATGCCGAAGGCGAGCAAGGAGGCTATCAGCCCCGTCAGCAAGGCTATCGTCCGCGTTACAATGCCGACGGCGAGCAGGGTGGCTATCAGCCCCGTCCCCAAGGCGGTTATCAGCAGCGTGGTGGCTACAAACCCCGTCCCCAGGGTGGCTATCAGCAGCGTGGTGGCTACGGACAGCGTCCTCAAGGTGGCGGCTATCAGCAGCGTGGTGGCTACGGCCAGCGCCCGCAGGGTGGCTATCGTCCGCGCACAGCCGACTACGACCCCAATGCAAAATACAGTCTCAAGAAACGTATTGAATACAAAGAGGAGAACATCGATCCCAACGAGCCCATCCGCTTGAACAAGTTCCTCGCCAATGCTGGCGTTTGCTCGCGTCGCGAGGCCGATGAGTTCATCCAGGCAGGCGTCGTCACCGTCAATGGTGAAGTTGTGACCGAACTCGGAACGAAAGTTCTGCGCACTGATGCCGTGATGTTCCACAACGAGCCCGTCACTTTGGAGAAGAAGGTTTACGTGCTGCTCAACAAACCCAAGGACTATGTCACCACGAGCGACGATCCTCAGCAGCGCAAGACCGTTATGGACCTCGTTAAAGATGCATGCCCTGAGCGCATCTATCCCGTAGGTCGTCTCGACCGCAACACTACGGGCGTCCTGCTGCTCACCAACGATGGTGACTTGGCTTCCAAGCTCACTCATCCCAAGTTCCTCAAGAAGAAGGTCTATCACGTGCATCTCGACAAGAATGTCACCGCTCACGATCTCCAGCAGATTGCAGAGGGCATTCAGCTCGAAGACGGTGAGGTGCATGCCGACGCTGTAGAGTATTGCGACGAGCACGACAAGTCTCAGGTAGGCATCGAGATCCACAGCGGCAAGAACCGCATCGTGCGCCGCATCTTCGAGAGCCTCGGCTATCGCGTCACTAAGCTCGACCGCGTCCTCTTTGCCGGACTCACCAAGAAGAACCTCCGTCGTGGTGACTGGCGCTTCCTCACCGAAAAGGAAGTCGAAATCCTTCGTATGGGAGCTTTTGAGTAATAAGGTATAAACGAAATAAACTTAATGATTCAATGGAGTGAAGGATAAAGGATGGGGAAACGCGTCTATATATAATATAAATAGGTACGTGCGTAGAAAGGCATAAGGTATCTACTCCCTCTCACTTCTTCCACTTCTTCTACTCCTTATTTAATAATATGCAACGAACAAAAGTAATTGATGCTCTCAAGTCCACCGACTTTGGCAACGAGATCCTTGTCAAAGGATGGGTACGTACCCATCGCTCCAGCAAGTCTGTGGACTTCATCGCCCTTAACGACGGCTCCACCATCAACAATATCCAACTGGTGGTAGCCCCAGACTGCCCAGTGGACGGCGCAGCCCTTCGCGACATCACCACCGGTGCCTGCATCGCAGCACGTGGTATTCTTGTCGAGAGCCAGGGCGCCGGTCAGGCCAGCGAAGTGCAATGTCAGCACATCGACATCCTCGGACTTTGCCCCACCGACTATCCCATGCAGAAGAAGGGACAGTCCTTCGAGGTCATGCGCAAGAGCGCACACCTGCGCCTGCGTACCAATACCTTTGGTGCCGTCATGCGCATCCGCCACAACATGGCCATCGCCATCCACAAGTATTTCCACGACCACGGATTCTTCTATTTCCACACTCCCCTCATCACCGCCAGCGATGCCGAGGGCGCAGGGCAGATGTTCCAAGTCACCACTAAGAACCTCTACCGTCTGGAGAAAGACGAGGAAGGTCACATCATCTACGACGACGACTTCTTCGGGAAGATGACCTCTCTCACCGTCTCAGGACAGCTCGAAGGCGAACTCGGGGCAACGGCGCTCGGAGCCATCTACACCTTCGGCCCCACCTTTCGTGCCGAGAACTCCAACACACCGCGCCATCTGGCCGAGTTCTGGATGATTGAACCCGAAGTGGCCTTCATCGACCTTCCCGAGCTCATGGACCTCGAAGAAGACTTCATCAAGTATTGCGTGCAATGGGCGCTCGACAATTGCGCCGACGACCTTGCCTTCCTCAACAAGATGATCGACCGCACGCTCATCGACCGGTTGAAGAGCGTTGTCGAAACTGAGTTCGTCCGACTCGACTACACCGAGGGCATACGCATCTTGCAGCAAGCCATCCGCGACGGACGCAAGTTCGAGTTCCCGTGCGAGTGGGGCGACGACCTCGCCAGCGAGCACGAACGCTATTTGGTTGAGGAACACTTCAAGAAACCTGTCATCATGACCCACTATCCCAAGAAGATCAAAGCCTTCTACATGAAGATCGACGACCAGCTCCCCGAACTCGATGGCAAGACGATGGAGCAGACCGTGCAGGGCACCGACGTGCTCTTCCCGCAAATCGGCGAAATCATCGGAGGCTCTGTTCGTGAAGAAAACTACGACAAACTTCTTGGCGAAATCCAAAGCCGCAACATCCCCATGAAGGATATGTGGTGGTATCTCGACACCCGCAAGTATGGCACATGCCCCCACGGAGGATTCGGGCTCGGCTTCGAACGACTCATCCTCTTCGTTACTGGCATGCAGAACATTCGCGATGTCATTCCTTTCCCAAGAACCCCTAAGAATGCGGAATTCTGATAGAGTACAAGGTGCAAAGAGCTGAAGAGGAGCGAAACACCCGTTTTCATAAAAAAACAAAAAACGGTGTTAAATTTCATTCAATACACTGTTGCAGAGGGTAAAAACGCCAGTAAAATGGTCGAAAACCCCTAAAAATGCACATTTTATTGACAAAATTAAAAAAAAAATCGCTTTTTTATTTGCTCGTTTTAAGAATTATCTCTATATTTGCACCGAAATTGTATCTCTTAGGCAGAGATTCTCGAGAATTGAAATTTTATTATTACATATATGTCTAACAAAAATTAATCGTATGAAAAGAAAATTTTTAAGTTCTTTGATGCTCGGAGCCCTTATCGTGGCTTCAGCAAACTTGACGTCTTGTAAGGACTACGATGATGAAATCCAGGACTTGCAGACTCAGATCAACGCGCTTACTCCTGCGATCAATCAAGTGAAGTCTGATCTCCAGGCTGAGATCGCTAACTTGAAGTCGCAGCTTGAGGCTAAGGACGCTGAAATCAAGACTATTGCCGAGAATGCCAAGAAGGCTGCAGACGAAAACGCTGGCAAGCTGGCTGACGAAATCGCTCGCGCTACAGCTGCCGAGGCTGCTCTCGAGGCTAAGCTGGGTACAGCTCAGGAGGCTCTTGATGCTCTCCAGAAGCTGGCTGATGGTAAGGTAGATAAGACGGACTTCAATGATGAGGTTACTAAGATCTATGCTGCCATTGCTGCTGTTGACGGCAAACTTGCTGACCACATGCAGAAGGCTGTTGAGCAGTTTGGTGCTCTCCAGAAGGGTATCGATGATGAGAAGGCTCTTCGTGAGGCTGCCGTGAAAGACCTGCAGCAGCAGCTCGACGCCCTCCAGACTTGGAAAGACAAGATCGCTGCTATCGAGAAGGATTATGTCACCAACCAGGCTTTGAAGGACGCTATCGCAGCTCTGAAGGTTGACGATAAGATTGCCGCTCTCAAGACTGAGATTAACGGTGTTATCGATGGCCTGAAGGAAGACCTCAAGAAGGTCAACGATCGTATCGACAAGCTCGGCATCGACGCTGTTGTTGCTGAGTTGAAGGGTCTTGTTGAGAATGAGGCTAAGCTCCGTGAGGATGGCGACGCTGCCGTTCTTGAGGTCGCTAAGAATGCTGCTAAGGCTGCTAAGGACGCTCAGGATGCTGCCGACGCCGCTCAGGGTGCTGCCGACGCTGCTGCTTCTGCTGTTACAGCTGAAGAGGCTGCCCGTAAGGCTGCTATCTCTGCTGAAGAGGCTGCCCGTAAGGCTGCTATCTCTGCTGAAGAGGCTGCCCGTAAGGCTAAGGACGGTGAACTTGAGCAGGCCATTAAGGATGCCAAGGATGCTCTTCAGAAGTCAATTGAATCTCTCCAGAGCACTCTGACCACTGAGGTTGCTCGTCTCGACAAGAGAATCGATGACGTTGAGACTTCTTTGCAGGCTGTTTCTGACAAGCTCGACAAAGTTGAGGCTTTCGTTAACGCTCTGAACGTGCTGGTGAAGGGTGAGCTCCGCTCGCTGGTCTTCAAGCCCGACTTCTACTACTATGGTATTGAGGCTACACGCCTGCTCTCTCTCGAGTACTACCACTTCGTTGACGACGCTAAGAAGGGAACTCCTATCCCCGCTGCCAACGCTGACCTCGCTGAAAAGAAGGGTACCACCATCGACCACAAGAACAGCAAGGAAGCTAATGTTGACTTCGCTGCTCAGGACGTTGCACGTACCATCCACGAGCGTTACGACTCTCTGAAGGCATTCAAGGTGCTCAACCTCGTTGCTCAGTACCACATGAATCCTTCTAACGTTTCTAAGGAGAGCATCCTCGACGTTTCTGTCATTGACGATGACAAACCTTATGAGGTAGACCCCGAAGATACTCGTTCTTCTAAGGCCGTTGTTTCTGTCAACAAGGCCCTCGAGACTCCTTACTGGGTTGAGAATGGCATGCTGAATGTGAACCTGAAGGTTCGCGATCAGGAGAAGATCAAGTCAGTTTATTGGAATGACTCTGTAACTGTATTCGCTATCAAGGCTACTGTACGTTCGGGTGAGAAGGGTGACACCACCATCACATCTGACTACGCTGCTCTGAAGTATCAGCAGATTAAGGATGTCCGTCTGGCTCACGCTATCGTGAACACCAAGACTCCTGAGTCAATCACTATGACAGGCCTGCTGAACACTCACTGCGGTACTTGCGACCTCGTTGCTAAGTACAACAAGAAGGAAATCGACATGAACCACTCTCACCTCTTCGCTACCGTTGACGAGGCTAAGTACTTCGTTGATAACACTCCGCGTGTGAAGGATAACATCCTCGGTGAAGGTCAGGATACTGTCGACTGGAATGCTACTCTCGACCTGAGCAAGCTCGTTGAGGTTCACTACACCACTGTTGACGGTGCTCACGAGAAGATGAGTGCTGAGAACCTTGCTAAGTACGGCTTGGAGTACAAGTTCGAACTCACCAAGTTCATCATCGGTACCAACACTACTTCTGAGTCTGCACAGGCTGCTATCAACCCCGAAGACGGTATCACTCTCCGTCCTCAGATGCCTGAGAAGAACACCGGTAAGGCACAAGCTTACGGTGCTGAGCAGAGCCGTACCACCATCGACCGTGTTCCTCTGGTTCGCGTATCTCTGATTGAGAAGACCACTGGTCACATCCTCGACTACGGTTACATCCCCGTACGTATCTCTGAGACTGGAGTACCTCCTGTTGAAACTCCGGGCGTTTCTGTAACTTACACTTCTACCGACAAGTGGTCTTACACTCAGTATGACGACTGCTTCGGTGCTGGTTCTACCGCTTATGGCCGCAAGACCACTTGGATTGAGACTCAGTACGACCTGATGAAGCACGATGCTCTGCCCGAGTCGTTCTCTCGTGAGGACTTCGAGAAGAACTATCTTGATCAGGATGGCAATGCTGGTCCTCTCTATCAGGATCCCGCTCTTGCTGAAGGTTCTACACTGACCGCTAATCCCGACGAGGCTCAGCAGTATATCCTTGTGAAGGGTAAGTGGACTGCCGTGAAGAATATTTCTGAGAAGATTGGTACCATCACTTATCTCCCCGACGAGGATCTGAATGGTGTACGTACTTCTGTCTTCGAGTGGAAGGTTAATGCTGATGAGGCTATCGAACTCTTCAAGAAGAATAAGGAAGTTCAAGTGGCTTGCTTGCTGAAGAGTCAGAACTATGCTTATCCTGACATCTTCGTGATCTTCAAGTCTGATCCTAACAACATCGCCTTCTTGAAGGCTACTGTTACTGGTGAGGTTGACTTCGACGCTCATAAGATTTCTAACTACTGGTTCACCCTCAACTCTAACGCTATCCAGGGTGATGGTGGCAACCGCGAAATCCACGCTCAGACCCTCGTTCCTGAGGACTTCTTCGAGAAGACTGCCGATCCGTTCGACACTCAGCTGGCTGACGTCTTCGTTGGTAACTTCAAGAACGATGCTGTGAAGCCCAACATGTGGATTGACATCACCACTATGGTTGATGGTAAGAAGGTCAACAACAATAAGGCTTACAACAAGGAGAACATCCAGACCGACTTCGTCTTCGAGTCTTCTAAGCAGATTGGTACCTTCAAGGGTTACTACAAGACCCCGAACAAGACCACAAGCTTCAAGCTCTTCGCTTCTGACCTCGACGTTGCTGAGGTTAACAAGATTAAGACTGTTACCGATCCTCAACTCAAGCAGGGTAAGAACCTCTACGCTTACGTGACCAGTCCTTTGGATGCTCAGCTCATCGCTACCATCGAGGGTGAAGACCTTGAGACCATGAAGGTTGCTCTCGTTCACTCTGAGGACAACAATGGTTATGTTGAGGCTATGTTGAACTACAAGGCTCACAACGAGTTGGCCGACGACGTGCTGAAGGCTGAGGTTAGCCTCATCGCTTGGATTGACAAACCCAAAGAAGGTGCTATCGAAACAGCTGATCAGTCTGATATCTGCCTCATCCCGCTTAAGAACAACTCTATCCTCGTTCGCTTCCTCCGCCCGATCAATGTATCTGGTGCTGGTAAGGATGTTGAGGATGCTTCTTATGCTCACGGTGATGCTCCTCAGGAGATCCTCCTCGACGATCTGCTCGCTTACACCGATTGGCGTGACACTTGGAAGGACGAAGTGACCGACGAAGAGACTGGTGAGACCACTGGTCTGTCTTACAAGACCTTCTACGGCATCCAGTCTGTGAAGCTGCAGGGTGTTGAGTCTGGCAACAACGTATCTACCAATCCTGATGTTCAGACCACTCTGAATCAGACTAAGATTGAGGATGGTAAGAAGGTTTGGAACGGCAAGTGGGTGACCATGAGCGAGGTAAGTGACAATGTCGACTTCGTATATGTTGAGGAAGATGGCGTCAGCAAGCTCATCTATCGCAACTTGAGTAACGTTGTTGACGAGTTCAAGGTACAGCTGCCCGTATCTGTTGAGTACCTCTGGGGCACTGTTTACCAGAATGTGGTTGTGACTGTTAAGCCTTCTACATCTCAGGCTAAGAAGTTCTAATCAGATTCTTATGATACTAACAAAAGGGGAGGGGTTGATACTCCTCCCCTTTTTTCACTTAACAATTCTATAATGAAACGAATTATCATCCCTGTTTTGCTGCTTTTGGCAGTCGTTTTAGTCAGTTCGTGCTCGTCGTGTTCAGACAATAAGAAGAAGACGAATACCAATCCTTATTTGCCCGAACCTGAGTTGAAGACCGATGCTGAAGACACCTTGGCCATCAACGAGCTCATCGACCACTATATGGGTCTGCTTGCTGAGAACAGAGTGGAAGACGCCGTCAATATGCTCAACCGTGTGAAAGACGGTGAAGTGGTGCCCTTGGAGGCTAAAGAGGCCAACGGGTTCAAGTCGGCTTTCAGCAAACTGCACATCTATGGTGTGAAGAAAAAGGGATTCTTGCTGCGTAGTGCGAAGAACAACGATATCACCATCTTGTTGCAGATTGTTCCGTCGGGCGACCTCGATAAGGAGATCGGCGTCACTGCCCAGCACATCAACCCCGTCTTTAAGGAGGGTCAATGGTACCTGACGCTGCTCGACCTCAATGCAGAGGGTGTCTACGACGTGTTCGACGAGTCAAACACCAATGGTAATGTGGAGTTTATCAAGCAATAATCTCCTCAAAGGTTTGTCAGTTGTCTTTTTGCTCGCCCTCGTGGCCTGCAAAGGCAACCGGACAAATTTGCCGCGTTTAGAGTTCACCCACGACTCTTGCGATGTAGGTACCATTCTAAAGAGCCACCCTAAGGTGGATTTCGACATAGAGTTCAAGAACACCGGTGCACAGATGCTGAATGTCTATCTTGTGAAATCGGCTTGTTCGTGTACCGAGGTTAATTCGGTGGATTCGTTTGTCGAGCCTGGCCAAAAAGGTCATATCCGAGGAACGTTCGACATGTCGCAATATCCGGCCAGACGCATCAGGAAACACATTGTGGTGTTCTCCAATGGTACAAAGGAACCAATCCATTATAAAATAGTGGGCGACGTTATTTATAAAAGAAAAAATTGAGACTATATATTGACGATGTTGCAAAGAAAGTTCTACATACTGCTGTTCGCTGTGTTGTCGGTATTCGGTAAAGCCAATGCCGCCAATACTGGTGATGCACTCATCGTGGAATTCAATGACGACAGCCAAGCAGAAGAATATTTCTATCTGGCTGAGAAACCTGAAGTGGAGTTCGGGGCAGATGTTGTATACATTAAATCCTCGAGTTTCACCACCGAATTTGACTATTCCTCCATCAAACGAATATATTTCGGCGACGATTCCAAGCCGTCGGACACCCCAGGTCCAGTTACCGATATTGCCAACGAATCGGCTCCTAACCGCTTCACTTTCGAATATGTGGACGGGCAGACGGTGCGCATGACAGGTGTGGACGAGGCCATGCAGGTGGCCCTTTATTCTATCGACGGCAAACGCATGTCGACGGATGCCGAGCGCAATGGCGACGAGGTGACCATTCATCTTGCCGGTTTGCAGCACGGTTTTTATATCATTAAAACCAATAAACAGTCATTTAAGATTTACAAGAAATAATGAAGAAAAGTTTTTGCATAGGATGGCTCCTGCTGCTCTGCGCCACCTTGGCACAGGCTCAGCAAAAAGTGTATATCCAGCTTAACGACACCACCATTGAACGCTATGTATGGGAAGTGGTGGATATTACCTTCCAGAACGACAACTATGAACTGGAGTCCACCGCACCATCAGTCGATGATGCTGTGGATTTGGGCCTTTCAGTGAAATGGGCGCCCATTAACCTGACCGCCACCACCACCAATCCTGATTATGCAGGCGTGACATTCACCCACTTTGGCTGGGGCGACGTGACGGGCATCAACCAAACCGACACTCTTCGTTATTTCCCAGTAACTCATCCCACTGCCAACATCGTGAACGACAGCAGCCGTGACATTGCCCAGAAACTCTGGGGCGACAAGTGGCGTCTGCCTACTGACAAAGAGATGCAAGACTTGATTGACAAATGCGAATGGACCTGGAGCCAAGACGATGAAGGCAATTGGGGATATCTGGTTGAAGGCAACGGAAACTCCATCTTCCTGCCTGCCGGCGGCCAACGCGAGCTGCAGGAAATCAAGAACGCCCAGGAAAATGGATATTATTGGACGGGCGTCTATAACAAACAGGACGACGAAACCGCTTACTCGCTCTTCTTCAACCAGTCGGGTCAACCGTCGTTGGAGACGTTGAAACGCTATTATGGCCTGCTCATCCGTCCTGTCTATGGAGACGAGGGACTCGAGGTGGCATTTGCTATCCAGATGCTCCATTGCAATGAAGACCATGTGAGCAACTTCCTTGACGAGGGTGACTTTAAGGTAACCTACACCCTGACGGGCGATGCCGACAAGGCAGGCGAGTACGGAGTGCTGTGGGGAAAATCATCGGCCAGTCTGCAATATGGTGGCAGTTGCTCGAAGGAAGTGGGCAGCGGATCGCTTGATATGGGTGAAAACAGCGCCGTCTTCTCGTTGACAGATTTGGACGAAGAGACTTCTTACAAGGTTCGTCCCTACGTGTTGGTGGAGGGTGTGCCCGTCTATGGCGAGGAACTGTCGTTCAGAACCAATTCGCGCTTCCCAGAGCCCAACTATGTGGACATGGGTGGTAGTGTGTATTGGGCTGAATGGGACATGGGTGCCGCATCGGCCAATGACTTGGGCCCTTACTTCGGTTGGGGTGACACGAGCGGTGACATGACCAGTACGAACCCCTCAGACTATGCCTCTGGCTTTACGGGAACTTCTATTGCCGGAACCAATTACGACGTAGCCCACGTGAAGTGGGGTGGCGGTTGGCGTATGCCTACCTTTGCCGACTTCCAAGAATTGTTTGACAACTGCAAAGATCCTGTGCGTGAAACTCGCATGACATCTACAGGTGCGACAATTTCGGGTTATGCTTTGACCAGTAAGACAACTGGCAATACCATTTTCTTCCCTGCAGCTGGTTACTATTCAGGCACATCGAGTGCAGAAGTAAATAGATATGTATATTTCTGGACAGCTGAAATCGATCCAGACGGTACAAACCCCGTTCTTTGCCGATTTGCTGCAAGTGGTCCGATTTCCAGACCTAATAAAAAGCATATACGCTCGCAGATTCGTGCCGTCTATGACAAGGCTATCACTCCTTCAGTGACTCCGAAGAATGCGGTTGACTTGGGTCTGAGCGTGAAATGGGCTAATCGTAACCTGGGTGCCACGAGTGCTACGGGGGCTGGCTACTATATTGCATGGGGCGATGTGGCCGAGCCCGCTGATGGCGACTACTCAAAGGCTTCGCATGTGCATTATAATAATGGGGCATACGATTATTTGGGAAAGGACTTCAACGCTGATGGAGACTATAAATATGATGCAGCACGGAAGATATGGGGAAGCACATGGCGCGTGCCGACACAGAAGGAAATGAGTGAGCTTTGGACAAAGTGCACCTGGACGTGGACAGATAACTATAATAATTCAGGCGTTCCCGGCTTCATCGTCAAAGGTCCGAATGGTAAGAGCATATTCCTGCCCGCTGCCGGATGGAAGACTGGTGCAAGCGGCTCTTTGCAGCAAGACGGCCGATATGGTGCGTATTGGACCAGTTCGCTGAACCTGCGTAACACCGACTATGGACTGAATCTGCAGTTCAATGCCAATTCGGACCCCAGCGACACGAATGCCAATCCTATGCCTGGCCTCTACCGCGAGTTCGGCTTGACCATTCGTCCGGTTTGCCCATAATCAGAAAGAGAATAATCATTATTAACTAAATATTATATTTATGAAGTCACTAAAATCGTTATTGATTGCTGCATTGGCACTGGTGTCAACAACAGCAATGGCTCAGAGCGCAGAGCCTGAGTATCAATTCAAGAAGCACGCCTTCATAACTTTGCAGGGCGGTGCTCAGTACACGCTTGGCGAGGCTAAGTTCAAGGACTTGCTCAGCCCGAACGCTCAGCTGAGTATTGGTTACCAGTTCAATCCTTGGTTTGCTGCCCGCATCCAGGGTAATGGCTGGCAGAGCAAAGGTGGTTGGGCTAACTATCGTGATGTGAAGTTAGGCACACCTTTCAACAAGAACTACAAATTCAACTACGTGGCACCGGGTCTCGACCTGATGTTCAACCTCTCGAACGCTTTCTGCGGCTTCAACCCGAAGCGTTTCTTCAACCTCAGCTTGTTCCTTGGTGGCGGTGCCAACATCGGCTTCAAGAACGACGAGGCTAACGACATTGCTGCCCAGCTGTATTCGCTCGACGCTTACAACATGCAGTATGTTTGGGATGGCACAAAGATTCGTCCGTTCGGACGTGGTGGTCTGGAGTTCGCATTCCGTCTGAGCGACGCTGTGAAACTGATCATCGAGGGTAATGCCAACATCCTGAGCGACAAGTACAACTCTAAGTACGGTGACAACCCCGACATGTATTTCAACGCTCTCGCTGGTCTGCGCATCAACTTGGGTAAGAGCTACACGAAGGTTGAGCCGTTCATCGAGCCCGTTGACGAGCCCGTTGAGACTGGTAACACCTACGTTGCTCCCGAGCCCAAGAAGCCCGAGCCCCCGAAGCCTCCTGTGAAGATCGAGCCTTTGCGCCGTGACGTCTTCTTCACCATCAACTCTACCGTGATCAGAGATTCTGAAGTGCAAAAGGTTCGCGACATCGTGGACTACATGAACAAGTATCCGAAGTCGAAGGTGGCTGTGACTGGTTATGCTGACGCTGGTACTGGTAACGACATCATCAACGACCGCATCGCTAAGCAGCGTGCTGAGAAGGTGGTGAAGACCCTCATCGAGCAGTACAACATTCCCGCTGACCGTATCACTTCTGACTCGAAGGGTGCTCGTGTCCAGCCGTTCGCTGAGAACGATCTGAACCGTGTGTCAATCTGTATCGCTGAGTAATTTAGCCACGGGTTAAGTATTACGAATAGATTCCACGGATACCACAGACGACTCTATGTCTGTGTTATCCGTGGAGTTTTTTGTGTATAGATGAAAGTAGTACAAGCCCCATGTACAAACTGTACATGCCACATGTACAAACCGTGTACACCACATGTGCCATTTCTATATGATATGTATATAAAAGTAATCTCAGCAATGAAACTTTTTAGTTTTTCATTCGTCATATAATTAGTTTATGAGAAAAGCAGTATTCTTTTCACTCTTCGGCCTGGCGTTTTTCCTGTCGTGCAGCCACGATGGGCAGTCGGTGAAATCGGCTGAAGGGTTGCCACGGGCGGAATTTGCCGACTCTGTGTATGACTTCGGCCAATTCAGCGGCACAGGCGACGAGTTGGTGAAGACATATGAGTTCTGGTTTACCAATACTGGAGATTCGGCATTGGTGATCAATCACGTGGAACCCAGTTGCCATTGCCTGGCAGCGGAGTACACGCAGAACCCTGTGGCGCATGGAGAGAAAGGTGTTGTCCGGTTGGTTTATGACGGTGCGGAGAATAAAAAGACGACGCATTTCTATAGAACGGCTGTCGTTTACAGTAATGCGTCGAATAATCCTGTGACACTTGTCGTGGAGGGCGAAGTGGTTATTCCGACGGAATAAGCTCGATTCCTTCTTCCGTTATTCTGATGAGATGGCGTTTGTAGAGGTCGCCAATGGCTTTCTTGTAAGTCTTTTTGCTGACTTGGAAGCGGTTCTTGATGTCCTCAGCATCGCTCTTGTCGCCCAAATCGCATTTCCCGTTGTTTTCTTCTAGATATTGTAGCAGCGTGTCGGAGAAATCCAAGGTCTGCTGTCGACCTGAAGGTTGCAGCATCACATCGATTTTCCCGTCGGGGCGTACGTTTTGGATATAGGCAGTCATGCGGTCGCCCGTGTGGATGTATTTGAAGACTTGGCTTTCGTAGACAAGGCCCGGATAGCGATTGTCGACGATGACTTTGAATCCCAACTCGGTCTTCTGCCAAACTAGAACGGAAACGGGCGTGTTGGGGCGATAGCTGTGGATGGGGGCGTCGGCATCTTCGTCCAGCGGGTCGGTCATATAGCGTTCCACCTTAGCAGATGCCACGATGCGGTAGCTGTCTTCGTCTATATGCACGTGGACAATGTACTTGTGCCCGATCTCCATCCGTTGTTTTTGCTCGCGGAAGGGGCAGAAGAGGTCTTTCATGGGTCCCCATTTCAGGAAGGCCCCGTATTTGTTGACCCATGCCACCTCCAAGTAGGCGAAATCGCCCACCTTGCAGAACGGTTTCTCGGTGGTGGCAACAGGCATCTCGTTTTGGTCGAGATAAATGAAAACGTCCAATTCGTCGCCGATGTTGTAGGATTCGGGTACATAGCGCGACGGAAGCAGGATCTCACCTTCCGGGCCTCCATCGAGATAGAGGCCGAAGTCCACTTTCTTGTTGATTTTCAGGCGGTTGAAGTCGCCGAGTTTGAGGTTGGGCATTTTACAATTGACAATTTACAATTAACAATTTACAATTAGCGGCTCGGCTTGAGGCAATTGACAATTTACAATTAACAATTGACATTTTACAATTAACTGCCGACTTAACTGATAATTTACAGTTGAGTTGAGGGGTCTTCTGTTTCTATTGATGGGTCAGCCGTTTCGATTTCCTCTTCTTGAACTGGTTCTTGCTCGGGAATTGGAGAGGGAATGGCTTCTGGCATTTCAATCAAGCCGTCACGCAGATGGATGGTGCGGTCGGTGATGGCAGCCAGCGACTCATCGTGCGTCACAATCACGAAAGTCTGGCCGTAGCGGTCGCGCAGGTCGAAGAACAGCTGGTGCAGCTCGGCCTTGTTCTTGCTGTCGAGGCTACCACTGGGCTCGTCGGCCAGGATGACGGCGGGATTGTTGACCAAGGCGCGAGCCACGGCGATGCGCTGCTTTTCACCACCCGACAGTTCGGCAGGTTTGTGGCTGGCGCGGTCTGTAAGTCCCATGAACTCGAGCAGTTCCTGAGCGCGTTGCTTGGCTTCAGCATGTGATTTCCCTGCGATGAAGGCAGGAATCATAATGTTTTCGATGGCGGTGAATTCGGGCAGCAGCTGATGGAACTGGAACACGAAACCGATGTGCTGGTTGCGGAAATCGCTCAGTTTCTTCTGGCTGAGCGTAGTGACGTCGATGCCGTCTATGTGAACGGTGCCAGCATCGGGCTTGTCTAGTGTGCCAATGATTTGCAGCAGCGTGGTTTTTCCGGCGCCACTGGGGCCCACGATGCTGACCACCTCGCCTTTGTCGATGTGGAGGTCTATGCCTTTCAGCACTTGCAGTGAGCCAAAGCTCTTGGTTATTCCTTGTATGTCTATCATATTCTTGGGCGATGGGTATTGGGTGATGGGTGATGGGTGTTAGAGTTTTATTCTTCGTTTCAGCCAGTCGCGCAGAATCTCGTATGCGCTCTTTTCCTCGGTGTGTTGCGGTTGTGCGAATGTCATCTCGTCCATAGCGTCACCGAACTGGTCGGGGAAGATAATCATCATGCTTGTGCCGCTGAAGTGGCGCGTCAGCTCCTCGGGCAGGCGTTCCATAGCGGTCTTGTAGGAGACAGTGCCTTTACGGGCAGTGACCACCACAAAGAGATGGTCTTCGGCAATGGTGCCAGCCAGTTGTGGAAGTTCGTTCCAATGCGTCATCAGCTTGTATTCGGCTCTCACGCTTTGATGGCGGTTCTGCACATATTCGCGTAAGAGTTCGATGGTGTCGTTGCGTCCGAAGAAGATGATGCGGCACTCCAGATTCTCTGCCAATCGCGACAGGCGTTCCAGCCATCGGTAGAAACCGGGCTCGAATTGGGCTCTCGACGGCACAGCCACTTGAATGCGCCGTATGGTGTTCAGCGGCTGCTTCAGTCGTGCCATGATAATCTGTCGGTTCAAACCGTTGAACAAGCTTTGGTGGAACTCGCCCCAGAACTTCGGAGACACCTCTTTGTGCTGGTGCATGCCGATGATGATTTCGCTGGCGCGGAACTCCTTGAAGGCATGCTTGATGCCGTTGGCAATGTTGGCGGCGATGCGCACTTGTGTCTGCACCCGCACATCGCTTCCCGCTGCATATTGCGTCACTTTCTCCAGCAGTTGTTGCCCGTTTTCCTGATTGCGCCGCATGTTGGCATCGTCATAAACCACATTCAGCGCCACCAATCCTCTGTTCAACTTCGGATTGCGCGTCAGTATGGCCAAGTTGATGAGACGGTTGGCATACTCGGGATATTTCACGGGGATGAGCATCTTCTCGTCATCGCCTTCGGCATTGTTGTCCTCGCGCGGCATGTCTTTGTCGCGGATGGTGATTTGCTGTGCAGCCGCTTCGGTCACAAGTGTCGATATGATGCACGTGAAGAGAATCATGATGATGACGCCATTCAGGATGTCGTCGTTCACAAGGTATCCACCGTCGCTGGTGCTGATGTTCATTCCCACCATGACCATGGCGATGGCGCCAGCAGCGTGGGCGGAAGTCAGACCGAACATCATGTTACCCGATGAGAGGGGCATGCGGAAGAAGAAGCTGGCGATATAAGCCGCTGCCGCTTTGCCGAAAGTGCCGAAAAACACCATGGCCAGGACAATCCAGATGATGGCGCCGCCCTCGAAGAGCAAGCGCACATTGATGAGCATGCCCACGCCGATGAGGAAGTAGGGGATGAAGAGCGCGTTGCCGATGAACTCGATGCGGTTCATCAAGGGTGACACGTGAGGGATGTAGCGGTTGAGGATGAGACCTGACAAGAATGCACCCACAACGCCTTCCAGTCCGACCGCCTCGCTCAGCGCCGCACTCATGAAGAGCAGCGACATCACGAAGATGAACTGCATGACGGCATCGCTATATCGGCGAAGGAACCATCGGGCCAGTCGGGGGATGAGGAAGAACAGCGTGGCGCAGAACAGTACGAATTTTGCTGCGAACCAACCCCAGAACAACAGGCCGCTGTTGCCGTCGTTAGCCGCTTCGAGTGCCGCCAAACAGATGAGCGCCAGCAGCAGCGAGAGCATCGAGCCGCCCACACTCAGCGTCACACTCGGCTTGCGTTGCAGACCATACCGGCCCACGATGGGGTAGGCTATCAGCGTGTTCGATGCCATCAGTGCACCCAGTAGGAACGATGTTTTTGCATTGTAACCCAAGATGGTGATGGCGGTGATGAACATTGCGCCGAAAGGAATGGCGAATGTCAGCAGTCCGAAGATGCTTGCGCGGTTTGCGTTCTTGCGCAGGCCGTCCATGTCCATCTCGAGCGAGGCCAGGAACATGATGTAGTAGAGTCCCACCTTGCCAAAGAGTTCGAACGACTCGTCGCGTTCCAAGATATTCAAACCATATTGTCCCACCAAGACACCCGCCAACACCATTCCGATGATGTGCGGAATGCGGAGTTTTCCCATGATGATAGGAGCCGACAATATAATCAGCAGTACCACGAAGAAAATCAACGTCGGGTCGGCAATGGGGAAATATTGGGATAAATTCGGCATAAATATGTGTTCGTTTGGCAATTCGCTATGCAAAGGTGCAAAAAAAATATCAAATATTCGAATAAACAAGGGAAAAGTTGTAATTTTGCAGCCGAAAAAAGATTTTTGTGATTGAGTATACATCTATTATAAATTTTTAAAGAGGAATTATTAAGATGAAAGTAGCAATTGTTGGTGCGAGCGGAGCTGTGGGACAAGAGTTCCTGCGCATTCTCGCCGAGCGTGATTTCCCCATGGATGAGTTGGTTCTTTTTGGTAGCGAGCGCAGTGCCGGTCGCAAATATGCATTCAAGGGAAAGGACTATGAGGTGAAACTTCTGCAGCACAACGATGACTTCCGCGACATCGACATCGCCTTTGTGTCGGCAGGTGGTGGCACCTCCAAGGAGTTTGCCGAGACCATCACGAAGTTTGGCACGGTGATGATCGACAATTCGAGTGCCTTCCGCATGGACGACGATGTGCCCCTCGTGGTGCCCGAGTGCAATGCAGAAGACGCGTTGAACCGTCCGCGTGGCATCATCGCCAACCCCAACTGCACCACCATCATGATGGTTACTGTGCTGCAACCTCTCGAGAAGTTGAGCCACATCCGTCGCATCCATGTGGCCAGCTATCAGAGTGCCAGCGGTGCTGGAGCCGCAGCTATGGCCGAACTTCAACAGCAATACAGCGAACTGGTGAACAATCAGCCTGTCACGGTGAAGAAGTTCCCACATCAGTTGGCCTATAACGTGATTCCGCAGATTGACGTCTTCACCGATAACGGTTACACGAAGGAAGAGATGAAGATGTTCAACGAGACCCGCAAAATTATGCATACCGATGCCCGTTGCTCAGCTATGTGTGTGCGCGTGAGCTCTTTGCGCAGCCATTCTGAGAGCGTATGGATTGAGACCGAGCGTCCCCTCAGCGTCGAGGAGGCTCGTGCCGCCATCGCCGCCGCACCCGGTTGCACGTTGAAGGACGACCCCTCGAACCTGGTTTATCCCATGCCGCTTGAGACTGCAGGCAAGGATGATGTCTATGTGGGTCGCATCCGCAAGGACCTTGCAGACGACAATGGCCTGACATTCTGGCTCTCGGGCGACCAAATCCGTAAGGGCGCAGCTCTTAATGCCGTGCAGATTGCCGAATACCTCATCAAGGTTGGAAATGTGAAATAATACCTTTCCAGATACACAGGGAGCGGTTTTCCCCCGCTTTTTACTGAAATTATTTGCCTGTTCGCTGAAAAAATATCGGTGAACAGGCATTTTTTTTGTACTTTTGTAGCATCAAAGATACTATCTAACAATCGAATGTGTATGAAGAGACTACTTATCACACTGGTTATTTCCGCAGCTATTGTACACTTTGCCCAAGCTGGCGACTTTACCTATCTCACCTTCCGAAGTGTTGACGGCAAAGAGATTTCATTCTCGGTAAGCCAACTGAAGATTACTTTTTCCAACGGACAGTTGGTGGCAGAGAACAGTGAGACCAACCAAACCATCAGTCTTTCGGATTTAAACAAGATGTATTTCACGAACTCTGCAGTCACAAACATTGAGGAAGACCAACCTATAGCGGACGAAGCCGGTGTGGAGGTCTTCACAACGGCGGGCGTGAACATGGGGCGATTCAGCAGCCTAAGCCAGGCCAAACAAGCGCTCTCGATGGGCGTCTATATCGTCAAGCAGAGTGACAAAACCTATAAAATTGCAATCAAATGAAAAGAATAGCACTCCTTCTCACGGCTTTTCTTGTGGCCATTGCATCCTTGTCACAAACGTTGAATGTGGAAGTGGGGAATGTGACTTACAAGATTCCTGCTGTCCAGGCTGGTGACATGATCTACAGCAACGGCACTCATGTGGAAATCATGGGCAAAAGCTACGCATTGAGCGAGGTGAAAAGCATGTATGTGGATGAGTCTGTCGTTGTTGACAATACGGTGGATGTCAGCTACAATGGCACCAGTGCTGCCGTTACCGTTGCGGGAAACATTGCGAAATATTTGACCATCACGACTCGCAATGCCCACGTCAGCATTGTGCAGGATGCCAGTGTCACCGATGAAATCACCTACACGCTCAGCGGAACATCCACCAATGGCTCGTTCTATATGGACGGAGAGACCAAGGCTTCGTTTGTGCTCAAGGGATTGACGCTGAACAACCCTGATAGCGCTGCCATCAATATTCGTGACGGAAAACGCATCCCGGTGGAACTGGCCGATGGAACCACCAACACACTGACCGACGGAAGTGGTGGTTCGCAGAAAGCTTGCTTTGCCGTGAAAGGCCACACCGAGTTCAAGGGTGGCGGCACGCTGAACATCACGGGCAACACGGCGCATGCCTTTTGGGGTAAGGAATATGTACAACTGAAGAAGACCGTTGGCACCATCAACATTCTAGGTGCTGTGGGCGATGGTTTCAACGTCAACCAGTTCTTCCAGCAGAATGGTGGTGCTGTGACCATCAAGAATGTGGGCGACGACGGCATCCAGCTGAGTTTCAAGACCGATGACAACGACCAGATTATTCCCATCTCTGACGATGAGGACAACACGGGCGAGGTCATCATCAAAGGTGGAACGCTCGACATCACTGCCACAGGTAAAGCCGCCAAATGCATCAAGAGCGAGGGAACGGTGACCGTAGCTGATGGTACTCTCACGCTGAAAGCCAGCGGAGCCATCGACCTTACCGACACCAGCGACCCGTCTTACACGGCAGGCATCAAGGCACAGTCGTTCGTACAGAATGGCGGAACTATCGCCATGACCATTACAGGAACTGCTGGACGCGGCGTTTCTGCAGAAGATGCCATCACCATCAACGGCGGCACGCAAACCATTAACAATAGTGGTGCCGGGCAGACAGGCAGCAGCGACAACTATACTGCCAAGGGTCTGAAAGCCCTCAATATCGCCCTTAATGCTGGCGTCATTACCATCAACATGAGTGGAACGGGCGGCAAGGGCATCCGCGTGGGCGGCGGCACGCAGACCACCAGTTGGAACAGAACAACCTACACGAACGTGAAAGGTTCTTATACACAGGGACTTGCCGATGGCACTGGCCCCACGCTCACCGTGAACACCACGGGCAGCACGCTCAGTAGCGGCAGTTCGGGAGGCGGTGGAGGCCGACCTGGCGGAGGCGGATGGGGGCCCGGCGGTGGCGGAATGGGACAATCGGGTTCCGATGCGAAGGCCATCAAGGCCATCTGCGCCATCATCCTTTATGGCGGAGAAACCACCGTGACCACGAAGACCAACGGTGCTGAAGGTCTTGAGTCGAAGACATCGGTCGACATCCGTGGCGGCAAGCATTATTTCCAATGCTACGACGACTGCATCAACTCGGCGGGTAAGATTGTCTTCAACGGTGGTGTCGCTGTCTGCTATTCCACAGGCAATGATGCCGTAGACTCCAACTTGGGGAGCACGGGAGCCATCACCATTGGCGATGGTGTGGTGTTTGCCTATATGACAAAGGGCGATCCCGACGAAGGCTTCGATTGTGACAACAATAGCTATATCCAGATTACGGGCACAGGAATTGGCATCAGTGCTGGCGGAAAGCAAAGCAGCATGTCGGGCACCGTCTCGAATGCCAAGCAGGGATACGCCTTCCTCTCCAGCCCCAGTAGTTATGCCGCCAACACCTATTACACCCTTGCCGATGCTTCGGGCAACAATCTTGTGACCTACAGCTTTGCGGCCAAGGTATCCAACTCTCTTTCGTTCATCACTGCCAAGGGTATGACGAAGAGTGGCACTTACAACATTTGGTCGTCTACGACTGCTCCCACCGATGCCACAACAGCCTTCCACGGCCTCTATCTCGGCTCTTCTGCGGTGGGCAGCAACAAAGTCTACAGTTTCACGGCCAAATGATCTGGGCAGACAGCGCGGCTGTCATCAGTCATCAGAGCATTTTACCAAAACCATTACCAGCCGTTGGTAGAAGTATTACCAATGGCTGGTAATGTTATTACCAACGACTGGTAATAGTGTTACCAAGGGCTGGTAATGGTGTTACCACTGGCATGTACTGGCTGTAGATGTGGCATGCGCGGGCGGCATAAACATCAAGAGGGGCGGGCAGATTCGGCGTTTTTGCATTATCTTTCGAAAAGATTTGGCGGATTGGGAATAATTGTGTATTTTTGTCAGGCAATCGTTAAAATGTTCAATACTGAAGACTAAATTGATGAAAAAGCTTATGAGACACTATTTCTCCAAATTACTTGTTTTGGCTGTCGTGTTGATGATGGTCATGTCGTGTGGCGGAAAGGCCGATGCGAAGGGTGGTAATGACGTGGCTACAAGCGACAGCATGACTGCTCAGGTCGCTGTTGGCGAGACTTCTGCCGAGGACGATGAGTTTTCGAAACTTCCCCAAGCCGAGCGTGACACGTTGGCCGTGCGGCTCATCAACGAGTTCTACAGCCATGTGCCGAAGGACAACGAGAAGTGGGATGAGGCCGTGTTGCGTCGCTATCTTGCTCCTGGCGTGCTGTCGGTGCTGAAGGCGAAGGCTGACTCGGTCAAGGCTGAGTATAAAAAGGAAGGTGCCGAGTTTGAGCAAGACTATGCCACATGGCTCCTCACTTGTACTGACGAGGAGGGTATGGTGGCGCTGAATCGCCAGACTCAAGCCGTTGCCGACAAGGACGGACACTATACCAAGTTGTTCACCGTTGGCTATTGGGGAGATGGCATGCTGTCGGCCAAGCAACTGCTCACTTACACTGTAGGCGGTCGCTTGGATCATTTGCAGATTACCCGCATCGACGGTATGTCTGACGAGGCGGTGAAGGAAGTGTGGCTTCAGGTGGAATCGCGAGAAGAAGGACGCCAGATAGAAGCGGAGATGAGAGAAAACGGGGAGTTGGACGAGGGCGACGACGAATAATGTTATAGACAACTAAATGAATGGGAATATGAAGAAGATTTTGTTTTTCATGGCCTTGATGTTTGTTTCGGCAGGATGTAAAGGCAATAGTGACAAAGACCAGCTCAAGCAGGAGGATGGCCAGGAAGTGCGTGGAACGGCTGAGGACAAATCATCGGATGAAGAGAGTGCAGCTCTTGAAGTGGAAGGACTCTCTAACGACGACAAGGACTTGGTGGACATTAGCGAGATTCCAAAGACCGCCAATCGTGTGGATAGTCATTTCCAGATTGCCGTCTATGTGAATGAGGATAAAGCTCCCAATGAAGACGACCTCTGCGGTGTCTATACCGTATGGCTGGCCGACGAGCGTGCAGGCACCGCTAAGAAGTTGTGCCAAACCAATCCTAATGCCCAAGCACAATGGGAAAAGATGAAGAAAGAGGATTCCGATGCTGTGGAAGTGCCCATCGACCAGATAGCCATTGCCTCCAAAGCTTATGTCGCGCCCTACGGAAAAGTGATAGTGGAGGGTTGTCCCGATGCCCGCAACGTGTGGACTTACATCATCGACCCCGACAAAGGAACAGCCAAGCAATTTCCATCAACGGAGGGCGTTATGGAAATCGACTGGGAGAAAGAGGAAATCATCCTCGCCAGTTATGGCTATGATATAGAATTAGGTCGCTACACGTACAATCGCGCCTATTCCGTGGATGGAAAGTTCATCCGCGTGGCAAGCGAGAAAGAAACCGAGTGACGCAGGCGCTTAGAATTTGAACTTGTAGTCTACGCCCAAGATGTGCATGTTGGGTTCTGTCTCGAAGTCGTCGTCGCTACGGATGTCCTGATAACGGTAAAAGAGTCCGAAGGCGTGTTGCTTAGTGATTTTGTAGTCGGCTCCGATGGTATAGCGTATTTTCTCTACGTCCCATGCGTTGCTCAGTTCCACGCTGGCATAGGGCGTCAGGCCGAGTGACTTCAGTTTGTATTCCAGTTGCAGACGGCTGCGCAGCACGTTCTTTCCTTTTCCTCGGTAGGAATGTTCCTCACCATCCCATTCTTCGTCCCAATAAGACCAGCGTTGGCTGACGGTCTTTTCGGGGCGGTAGGTGTATTGCCAACGCTCGCGAAGTGACACTTCGAGGTTGCCAAACGACTGCGATGCTGTCAGCGAGACGTGGAAGCGGTGGCGTGGTGCCCAGTATTCGGCACGTTTCTTGGGGTCACCAGCGTTGACGGCTCCACTTTCCACTTTCTTGTCGCCCACCTCATAATAGGAAATGCGCTCGTTGTTGTCGTAGAGGAAAGTGTATCCAACCGATGCTTTCAGCCATTTCGTGAGTTTGTAACTCGCGTCAAGGCCAATGCTCCAGCGGTCGTTGGTGGAGACGTTGTCGCGTGTGCGCAATTCGCCTTCGAGTGAGATATTCACTTTCTTGTTGATTTTCTTCTGCGCCTCGAAAGATGTCCAGATGCCGAAGTCGTCGCTTTGGGCGTAGCCTGCTGTGGCGAATGCCAGAAAGGCTACAATGGAAAACAGTTTTTTCATGTTGGTGATGGGTATTGGGGTGTTATACGTTAGTCAGATCTTCGTTCTTGAACTTTATCTTGTGGTCGACCGAACTGGCATGGTGGGATTCGCTTTTGTAATAGACGCGCAGCATGGCCATATCGCGGAGCAGGTCGATAGCGCCCACTTCAATCTTGATAACTTCCAGTCCCAGCCGCTGCTCGACATCGGCTTTGAGTTCATCATAGCGTTCGGCTTTGATGAGTTCGATGCGGTCGTATTGCACGAGCTTGCTATACTGTATGCGCAGTCGTCTCTCGCAAATCCAGATAGCAAAGGTGACGATGGCGTCGGTGACAATGATTTCGGCGAATGTAGCCGAGCTGGCAATGGCGTTCACCACCGAGAGCGAGATGATGACAAAGAGGTAGGTCATTTCGCGCACGGGCATGGCGTCGGTGCGATAGCGCATGATGGAGAAGATGCCGAAGAGACCGATACCGATACCCATCGAGGTCTTTCCGCCCAGTTTGTCGAGGCCGAATATCATGAAGAAGACCAGGAAGAAGATGGCGATGCTAGTGAGCAGGAACGTGAAATAGAAATCGCGGCGCTTGCTCTTTTTGTAGTATAGGCGGTCGATGATGAACCAGTTGAAGGCCAGACAGATGACGAAACGTATCATCATCTCGGTAAAGTCGGCAGTGAATAGTTGTTGGAAGTTCATGTCTTTTTATTGTTTTTTATTTGTTTTGTTTGCTGTTGAATGGGTTAAAGGTTGTTGGCTTGGTTGAGGATTCGCTCCACATCGCGCAGTTTCGGTTTGAAGCGGTTCACCTGTAGCTCTTCGTTGGTGAATGCACTCCCCATGCAGTATTTGCTGAATCCATGAGGATGCACGCGCAATTGGCGCAACATCTCGAGCACGGGTGAGTGGCAGAGACCGTCGCGCTTGAGTTCAACGATGACCAGTTTCCCCATGTCGCGCTGCTGACCGGTGATGAGATTGTCGAAATGCAGCGATGTGTCGATGGTGAGCCTTTCGGTCTCGGCACGGTTGACAAGCGTGATGCGGTCGAAATAGTTGTGAAGCGTGGGCTGCAGAACGTCGATGTCGTAGCGCAGGTGCTGGGCGAGGAAATCGGTTTTCTGCTGGTCTTCGAGCGACATGTCGGTCACCTGAATGCGTTTCTTCTTCGTTCGCCCGTGGTTGTTCTTGGTCTTCACTTCCATGAACTGTAGGTTAGAACTGACGTAGGTGCGGAAACGAAGTTTTTGCCGGCCAGTATGTCCCGTTTGATGAACATGGAACATGTTGAAGTCGAGCGTGTCGAAATAGGTGGTGTCGTAGCGCATGTTGCGCTCTTGGCCAATCTCCTGAACACGATACTCCCCCTGTGCCATCTGCAGAAGTTGCATGAGCACGGGCAGCGTCGTCACGAACTTGGTGTCGATGCGGTTCATCAGTCGGATGCCACTCATCTCCTCCAGCGTGATGGGGTCGAATTGTTGCAGGATTTGGTCCATTATGGATAGTTAGTTATTGTTTATCTCTGCAAATTTACATTGTTTTCTCCGATTGAGCAAACAAATTCAGCAAAAAGGGTTTTTCAACCCATGAAAAAGTGCTGGCATTTGTTCTTTTGATTGTCAAGAGGTCACTTTCCCAGAAATTTCGAGTTGATATAGTTGTTGAACGCGTCGCGATAAAGGTCGCCGATGGGCAGGTAGGTGTCGGCGTCCATGATAACCCGGTTCTTGTTCACTTCCTGTATCTTTCTGAGGTTGATGATATATGAGCGGTGAATGCGCATAAAATGCTGAGGCAGTCGCTCCTCCAGTTTCTTCATGGAGAGCAGCACGATGAGTGGTTTTTGGTTGTCGAAATGGATTTTCAGATACTCGCTCATGCCTTCCACATATTTGATGTCGCTCATTTTGATGCGCACCACGCGATGTTCGGTTTTCAGGAAGAGTGCGTCGTCTTCATCGGGCGACGACACTGAGCTGTTTTGTGCATTCTCCAATTCGTACTGGCGTTTCACGCGTTCGGCACATTGTCTGAAGTCGTCGAGACCGAATGGTTTCAGCAGATAGTTGAGCGCGCCGGCTTTGAATCCGTCTACGGCATATTCGGAATAGGCTGTGGTGAAGACCACAATAGGGGGTGCGGCGAGCGATTTCACGAAGTCCATTCCGTTGAGGTCGGGCATGTTGATGTCAACGAAAATGGCGTCGATGATGTCATTCTCCATGATTTCCTTTGCTTCGATGGCGTTTGGACATTCGGCCACGAGTTGGAAGTAAGGAATTTTCTTGATATAGGCAGCGAGTTGTTGCAATGCCAGAGGCTCGTCGTCGATGGCTAGACATTTAATCATGATGGGTTGTGGGGGTTAGGTGTTTGGATGATGGATGTTGTTGAGTTGCAAGGGAATGGTCAGGTCAACATCGTATTCCTGTTCTCCATCGTTGATGTTCAGCATGTAGTTCTCTCTGTAAATGAGTTCAAGGCGCTGTTTGACATTAGCCAGTCCCACGCCTCCTTGCTCGGTGGTGGTTTTTGGGTACTTGCTGTTGCGGCAAGTGAAGTTGATGTGTTGCTCGTCAATGTTCATCTTGATGTTGATGAACGATTCTTTCTGATAGCTCACACCATGTTTGAAGGCATTCTCTACGAATGTGATGAACAGCATAGGTGGGATGGCGGTGTCGGGAACGATGGACGGGAAATCGATGTTGATTTTTACTTTTTCGCTGTAACGCAGCCGCATCAGGGTGATGTAGTTGTTCAGGAACTCGATGTCGCGGCTTAGGGGCACCGTCTGCTTAGCCCCTTCATAGAGCACATAGCGCATCAGTTTCGAGAGTTCCAGTATGGTGCTTTTGGCTTTCTCGGGTTCGATGTCGACCAATGCATGGATATTATTCAAGGTGTTCATGAAGAAGTGGGGGTTGATTTGGAATTTCAGGTACTCCAACTGTTGCTCCAGGTTTTGCCTCTCCAAAATCTCCATCTCCTTGATTCTCTCTTCGGACTTGAAATAGAGCTTGATGCCCAAGTTCATTCCAATCAGCAAAATCACGACTATGGCTCCGATGATGTCTCTCTGTCCGAAAAACAATGGTGGCAGTTCTTCTCTCCTGTGTTTGCCGTTTTGGCTTTCCTCTTTCGGTCCATGCCCTTTTTCCCATTTGTCGAAGGGTGGACGTTGGGCGTGGTCGGGTTCCATTCCTTTGTGAGGATGCCGGTGTGCTTCGTCTCGCATTTCCATCTTGTGGGGTGGTGGCCCGGGCGGATGTGGCAAGTTGGGACGTTGTGTGCAATGATAGACAATGAACACTCCAATGAGACACAGCGTTGTGGCAAAATACATTACTTTCTTGTGCCTGTGTATCAGGATGGGCGCCAACATAAAGTTGTGAATGATAAACACCACAAGGTAGGCTGCATAGACTTTCCAGATGTTGAAAACCTCGTCCCAGCTGAAATCAATTCCCGAATTGTGGCTTCTGGAATACTGGGTGAGGACAGGAGTAAGGAACATGATAAACCATAGTCCCAGATAGACAAGGTTTTCTTTTCCCAAGTGTAGACGTTTTGCCATAGGCAGTCTGGTTTTTGTTTTTTAACGGGTGCAGTCGCGTTTTATTGTGCTTTCGAATGTTTTTTGGAACGCTTGATGCAAAGTTATAATGTGATGAGGAAACATCCAAAAACAATCAGTCAATCTCTGTTTTTCTTCAACGAATGTGCTGCATAAGTTCAATATCGATTCATTTCCATTGTCACTAAGTGATATCGTGATGGGAGTGTGATAGTTAAACTTTCCTATAAAGTTTGTGCGCATGCGATGCGTTTGGTTGATAATGATTAACTTTGTCAAATCATCAAACATCAAACTCAAATATGACAAGATTGAAGAACACGTTGGTGGCTATGGCTTTTGCTATATCGATGCCACTTTATGCCAATCCGATAAACAAGGCTGAAGCGCGGGTCGTGGCGCAAGCGTTTGTAGGTATCGATGATGCCTCGACCGATGACGTGCCATTGTCACCATATTATATATTCTCGCGTGGCGAAGGACACGGCTTCGTGATTGTATCGGGCGATGACACAACGGCTCCTATTCTCGGATACACCGACCAAGGCGATTTCGACTTTAGCACGTTGCCCGAGGGATTGAAGAGTATGCTCAATACATGGGCAAAGAAGATAGAAAAACTCCAGCAGTCGCAAGATAAAGAGGCGAATGGTGCAGAATCTGCTGCGCGGCGCAATGTGCGTGCTCGTCTTGATGCAGCCCGTAAAGGAGTGGATGCGTTCAAGAGCGGATGGAAGGATGTGGCACCGCTGATTCAAACTCATTGGGACCAAGGACATCCTTACAATATCTTCTCGCCCAAGCGTGCTGACAACGGGCAGAAGACGCTGACGGGATGCGAGGCTACTGCTGCAGCGCAAGTCGTCTATTACTTCCGCCGCGATAATCCGAAAGAACTGCTTTATAGCACACCCACCTATAGCGAAGGTTGGTTCAATGCCCCTGTCACATATTCGTTACCCAAAGGCACTCCCGTGCGTTATGACTTGATGCGGCTGTCGGGCTCGGGCACTGCAGCGCAAGACACGGCTGTGGCTGTGCTGATGTATGCTCTCGGCACCTGTGCCCATTTGGGTTATGGCTATCAAGACGGAACGGCCACGGCTGGCGACACCGACAAGATGGGAGCAGCAATGGACAGTCAATTCAATTTGGCGAACGACTATTGTGGAAAATGGAATTACTCGCAGACAGGGTGGGAGACGTTGGTATACAACAATCTGACGAGTGGTCGTCCCATGCTCTATTCGGGAGCCAACGACGATGGGGGACATGCTGTGGTGCTCGACGGTTACCAAGCATCAACAGGACTCTATCACTTCAACTTTGGATGGAGCGGTGCTGGCGACGGATGGTACACCGTTGACGACGAAACAGGTATGAACGGATTTAAAACGGGGCAGGCGATGCTGTCGCGCACGACACCCAAGAAGGCCAATCTGAAAGGCGAACTCATGCGTATGGGAAGCCTTTATATGAAGGTTGACAACAGAATTAAGGCTGTCGTTCACAATAACGGCACTTTGGCATGCAACTCCGTCAAACTGTATTGCGGTACAAGTAGCAGCATGCTGAGCAATAGCGATCATGAACCTTTGGCCAGCGTGAGTATTCCTTCGGGAAAGTCGGCGGAAGTGGAGTGGACTTATTCGCCCAACCGACAGGCCAATGTCTACGTGTTCCTTTGCGACACGCGTAACAACTTGCTCGACTCGATGAAATTGTCGGTCGTTCCCACTATTGCCGACTTGCACCTGAAATCCATGAAGGCAGAGGCCAACAGTCAAGTGGAGACACTCGATGACATGGCATTCCAAGTGGTGAACAATACGTCGGTGAATATCCTTGCCGACTTCCAAAACTTTGAAGGAGGCTCGTTCTGTCAGCCCACGATGCAATGTCGGCTCTTTAGCTATGATGCCGAGACAAAGAATTGGACGTCTTGCGGTTCAAATACCGTAACTGATGTGACTTTCGATGTGGGCGAACGCAAGACCGTGACATTCTCTTTTGACAAGCTGACGCCCAACACTTTCTATAAAGCTGAGATGAATAAGACCGTAAGGGCGGGTAAAACAAGTGAAATCACATACGAAGGCACAGACACCATCGCCCTGTTTAAGGTGCTGGAACCTGACCTTGAGGTGGCTATAGATGGTCGCAAAGCTGTTGTCACGGGCTCGTGGAACAAAGACGTCTTCAACCAGAAAAAGGGTGGGGCCGAGGTGTGTGTCTACGACTTCACGGCCACCAAGGGCATGAACGCTCAACCAGTGGCCGTCAATCCCAATGCTCTCTTTATTGTTGCTGCTCCCATACTTGGCACTACGAACACCGTTGCCGAAGGCATTTGCGACAACTTGGTGTTGACGAGCGAGGCCGATTTCATCCCCATGGAAGCCTTTAAGGCTCGCAAGGCGACGTTTACCGTTGAGCGTGCAAAGGTGGGGCAGTGGGTGGATGCGGTAGTGCCATTTGCGGCCGCCGCATCTCAAGGAATGCTCGTTCGCCAGATGACAGGACTTGATGGTACCGCGCTTGTTGTGGAACAGAAACGCAATGTGGATGCCATGTCGATGGTGCTATGCATGATTGACCATCCAGAGCACAACGTTCTCACGGGTGATAATGTCGATATCGCAGCCTTGACGGAGACCTCAGTAGCCGATGGACAACTCGTCGGCTCTACTACAGCCTTTGAGGTGGGAGCGAACATGATGGCATTCCAAATCTATAATAGCCGCCCCTATTATCGTCCCACCGACGAGGGGACTCCGCTTCCACCGTTTGCTACACTGATGACCATCACGAAACGCAGTGGTGTGAGAGCGTTCGACACGAAGTTGGGTGACGATCGCGACTATACCGCATTGGCTGAGACCATCGCCGAAGCTTACGACCTGATGGAAAAGAACCCAAATGAGGAAGGACTGCCGTTGTTGGCTGATGCTGTGAAAAAAGCCGAAACTGTTTTCTCCATGGCCACCGAAGCAACTGTCGCTGATGTGCCAGCTGCAATCATCGACTTGGAAAAGGCCATCGAAGACTTTCGTAACGGAGTGACGGCGGCCATCGCTCCTCTTTCCTTGTCCCCCTCGCAACAAGGCTCTTCCATAGAATACTACAATCTGCATGGGCAGCGTTTGCAATCGCCTGAGCATGGCGTTGTGATAGTGAAACAAGGCAATCAGGTGCGTAAAATGGTGGTGAAATGAGTGTGAATTATCGGGTGAAGAGCAAGTCTTTTTAGTCGAATTATTCATTTTATAGCTTTTAATTGATGAAAAAACTTGCTTGTTCCCGCAGATTGTTGTATCTTTGCACCCGCAAAAGGCGCCTGTGGCGGAATTGGTAGACGCGCTAGACTTAGGATCTAGTGTCTCCCGACGTGCAGGTTCGAGTCCTGTCAGGCGCACTTTTTTGGTTGATAATCGATTGACACAAAGAACTATTTAATGGTCAATCAATTGTCAACCATTTTTTGTGATGAGGGAATTACTCCCAACAATCCAAGTCTTTCTCAATCTCGGGCAATTGACTGCGATGGAACGTCGGCTCTTTGATGCCGTCACGTTTTTGTTGCCTGTAGTCGTCGAGCAATCGGAAAGCGTATTTCCCAAGTGCGATGATGGCGACAAGGTTACAGGCGGTGAGCAGTGCCATACACAAATCGCCTAAGTTCCAAACGATTTCGAGGCTTGCCAATGCTCCGAACATCACCAACACACCAGCAGAGAAGATGCGATAGACGGTTAGGACGGTCACGTTGGAAGTCATGAATCGGATGTTGGCCTCGCCATAATAGTAGTTACCGATGATGCTGGAGAAGGCGAAAAGGAAGATGGCGACGGCAATGAAGACAGGTCCGACAGAACCGATTTCCGAATTGAGGGCTGCCTGTGTGAGGGCGATGCCGTTCAGTTCGGGAGTTTGGTATAAACCACTGATGAGGATGACAAATGCCGTGCATGAGCAAACCAACAGCGTGTCGGTGAAGACACCTAATGCTTGTATCAGCCCTTGCTTCACGGGATGGGAAACGGTGGCGGTGGCTGCCACGTTAGGTGCACTTCCCTCACCAGCCTCGTTGCTGAAAAGTCCACGCTTCACGCCGTTCATGATGGTTGCGCCCAATGCTCCGCCTACAGATTGTTCGAAGCCGAAGGCACTGGTGACGATGACCGTCATCACATGAGGAATCAGATGAATGTTCATCATTACAATCACGATGGCCAACACGAAATAGCCGATGGCCATCAACGGTACCAGCACGGCGCTGACGTTGGCTATCCGATGGATGCCGCCGAACACAATGAAGAGTGCCATAACAGACAGCACCACCCCAACCACCAATGGGTTCCATCCGAAAGCCTCTTGCATGGCTCCACAAATGGTGTTGCTCTGAATGGAATTGTAGGAAAGGCCGAAGGTAATGGTAATTAAGATGGCAAAAAGGTATGCCATCCATTTGCAATGCAGTCCTTTCAGGATGTAATAGGCAGGACCTCCAATGAATGAATCCTTATGCCGTTGCTTGAACAGCTGGCCGAGCGTAGACTCTATGAAGGCTGTGGCCGAGCCAAGCAGGGCAATTATCCACATCCAGAACACAGCTCCAGGGCCGCCGATGGCTATGGCTGTTGCCACACCCGCCAGGTTTCCTGTTCCGACACGGGTGGCGACAGAGACGGCAAAGGCCTGAAACGAGGAAATGTGCTTGTGGCGTTCGTTCTTATCGGAGAGCTTGTTGGTTCCAGAGGTGGCAGAATCGGTGAGAAGTCGGAACATCTCGCCTATCATGCGGAACTGCACGCCCTTGGTTTTCCACGTGAACCAGACTCCGCAAGCTACAAGGACGCCAATCAGCACATAGCCCCAAATGGCATCGTTGATATGGGTAATCAGCTCGTTCATTGCTTTTTTATGGCCGCTCTTTTACCTTTGTCCCAAAGCGGGAGGGTTCCGGTCCCATCTGCAGTTCCAGCGTGCCGCCACGATGGATATCATCGAAACAGAGATAGGACTGGTTGAGTTTCTTTCCGTTGAGACGGGCGCTTTGCACATAGATATTCTTAGCCGAGTTGTTGAGAGCGCGGATGGTGAATGTGTGGCCTTCGCCCACGTGCAAAATGGCTTCGTCGAGCACGGGAGAACCAATGACGAACTTGCCTCCAGATGGCTCCACTTGGTAGAGTCCCATGGCCGAGAGGATGTACCATGCTGACATCTGTCCGACATCTTCGTTGCCAGAGAGACCATCGAAATCATCGTGGTACATTTCCTTCATCACTCGGCGCAGCAGTGGGGTGGCCTTGGCGGGGCGGCCAGCATAGTTGTAGAGGTAGATGATGTGATGGCTCGGCTCGTTGCCGTGGGCATATTGCCCAATGAGACCGCTGATGTCGGGCGATGCTTCTTCGCCAAGGTCGCCTTCAACGAGGAAGAGCGAGTCAAGTTTCTCCACGAACCGTTGCTCTGACGGGAAGAGTGAGATGAGTCCGTGTGGGTCGTGAGGCACGAGCCAGATATATTGCCAGGCGTTGCCTTCTGTATAATCATCGGCGCGATGGATGACGCGGATGGGGTCGAACTCCGGACGGAAGTTGCCTTTGCTGTCCACAGCCCGCATGAAGAGTGACTGCCGGTCGAAATACTTCCGATACGACTGTGCTCGTTGGTTGAAATACTGATAGTCATCGGTATGCCCCAGTTGTTTGGCCACTCTCGCAACAGCGTCGTCGGCCAGGCAATATTCCAAAGCCTTGGCCACCGTTTCATTGCTGGGCTCCAGGTCATAGGGAATGTATCCGTATTCGCGCAGCAGACCCAGTGACCGCTCACTAATGAGCTGGGAGGACTTCATAGCTTGGAAGGCTTCCTCGGCATTGTTGACGAATCCTTTCAAGATGAGGTCTCCCAATACGGGCACGGCCGGAGAACCCACCATGCAGTTGGTCTCGCATCCCATGAGATGCCAAACGGGCAGTTTGCCTTGCTGCCGATAGATGTGCATGAAGGTCTCGGCAAAGTCGGCTTGCTTCTCGGGTTGGATGAGTGTGAAGAGAGGGTGAAGGGAGCGATAGGTGTCCCAAAGGGAGAGAGTGGTGTAGAGTAGCCCTTTTCCCTGTTGGTCGTCGGGCACATCGCAGAAGACTGAAGGTGCCGTCATCGTGTGATAGAGGGCGGTATAGAAGATTCGACGCACCGTAGGGTCGTTGGTCTTGATTTTGATGCGTGAGAGTTCGCGGTCCCACGCCTTGTCGGCATCCTTCATCGTTTGGTCGAAGTTCCATCCTGGCAACTCGGCTTTCATGTTGTGCAGGGCTCCTTCTACGCTGGTGGGCGAGAGAGCCACCTTCATGACCAGCGGTTCCGCTGGACGTGTGGGTCGGATGATGGTTATGATGTCGTTGGAAACGGTGTCAAGCGTGACGGGTTGTGAGAACTGTGCCACATAATAAATCATCTGGTCGTCCGCCCAACCGTGAGAGCGACGGAACCCGCTGAGTTGGGTGGGGCTGTCTTGATGAATCTTCGAACCAGTCAGTTCATCCCATCCGTTGCCCACCTGCATGTTGAAAAGCAGCATGGACGGTTGGCCGTTGTTGGCGAAAGTATAGCGGTGCATGCCCACGCGTTGGGTGGCAGTCAGTTCCACAAACACCTCGGGCGAGTGCATTCGTAGGGCGTAGTAGCCAGGACGGCATTGCTCATCGGCATGACTGAACACTGTCTCGGTTTGTCCTACTTGCTTGATAGGCAGAAAGCAGAGGTCGCCAAGGTCGCCACAACCCGTTCCGCTGAGATGCATGTGCGAGAATCCCAGCAGGATGGAGTCGCTATAGTGATAGCCCGAGCACCAGTCCCATCCGCGTTTGTGCTGGTTGGGACCCAATTGCACGAGCGAGAAAGGTACATTGGCCCCAAGAAACACGTGGCCATGCCCACCCGTCCCGATGTAAGGATTGACGTATTGGGTGAGGGAGGAGAAACTGGGAATAGTTATGACCAACAAGAGTGTGGTCAGAAGAGAGCGTAGCGTTTTCATGTTGTTATTTCTTTAGGATGATTTCAATAAGTTCGGTGACGTCAACAATCGAGATGCTTCCGTCCATGTTCACGTCGGCAGCAATGTGGTCGAACTGATAGGGCGTGGTGTTGTCTTTGCCAAGAACAATTTCCACGAGAGCCGTGACATCGGTGATGTTGACAAATCCATCCCTGTCCACATCGCCCAGAATGCTCTTCACATCGCCCGACTTGATGCACGTGAACTCCACCACCACAGGCCTATGGTCGCCCAAAGGCTTGTTGTCATTGGTTCCCTGCACGTTTCCGTAAGTGTAGTCTTGTTCGATGCGGAAACTGATGGGCGATAGTTGTACGGTGTTTGCGCTTTTGGGATTCAGATAGATGACTTTGTCCACCACCTCGTAGTTGGCATAATTAATTGGGGTAGACTGGTCAGTCAGGTCGCCCATGCTAGTATTGGGTGCGATGTTGTTGCGACACAGTTCCACCCACACGTCGGAAATGGTAAACTTGCTGAACTTATCGGTGAAGTTTGCCTTGATGTCTTCGCGTGTCCATCGGCTGTTGGTGTCGCCGATGACAAGTTTCGGCCGACCCGCATCGGCGTTGTTGATGGCATCGGCCAGTTGTCTCCATTGCGCCTCGCGCGAATCGGTGGCTTCGCCGGCGTCCATATGGAGCACATAGACATCCATTACCATTCCCTCTCCGATGTACATGTCGTAGTGGCGGAATCCTTTTTTCACGTATTGGTTGCCATCGGTGGATGTGGTGGAAGTCCACCGTGTCCAACTTTCGTTTGATGTAGTCACACGACTTTTCTTCCATATCAGGTTCAACCCGTCGGTGTCGAAGGGGATACCGCCCGAAAGGAGACCACTCACACTCAACGTTGCGCGAATCGTTCCGCTATCGTAGTTGTTGGAGAGTTTGGTCATCAGCGAGCCGTGATAGTTGAAGTCCTCGCTCACTCCGATGAAGTCGTATCCCTTACCAGCCAGATATTGGCTGATAAGTTTCGTTCCGTCTTCTCCAGGCCCGTCCTCGTTTAGATTATAGGTAAGTATCTTTTGTGGCAGACCGTCCACATTCAGCGCCACAGCCGTGAAACTATCTTGTTGCAGGTCTCTTTCTGTATCGATAGTCAGGGCGGCGTCGTTTCGTGTGGTCTTGAAATAAACGCGTCCTTTAGGAAATGTCATGATGTGTTCCGCAGGATGTGTCGTGATTTCATCTGCAAACCGCATGCCATCGGTGGAGTAGACCATTCCGTCGATGTTGCCTCTGAGCCAATATTGGGTGGGATAAGGAGAATCATAGTAATACCATTGACCCGCCGCGAGCAGAGTGGTGTTGTCGTTGGGCAAAGGTTTGGCCATCCCGTTCAGATAAACGCCTTTACACGTCAATCTGACATCGTCGAGTTTGAAGAATGTCTGCGTCTCACCTTCGTGTCCAGCCTCCCACCAAGCACCCGTGCTACCTGCCGAGATGTCGAGCATTTGTTCGGTACCAATGGTCAACTCTATCGCCACAGGAATTCCTGAGGCGTCGTTGATGCCGGTCTTGTTCACGGTGGTTCCATTGGCGGCGAACCAGACGTTGCGGCCTTCCCACGTGGCAACTACAGCTGTAATCTCGTAAACACCGCTGGGCACATTCTCCACCACTTGTCTGACGCTGAGGCTCGGCGCCCACCACTGATAGGCGTTCATCAGGTATTGGCCGTCCTTCCCACTCATGCCGTAGTCTCGTGTCTTGAACTCATCGTTGCCGTTAGGGTCTTTGCCAATGAGCGTCCACCCCGTCTCATCGCCTGTCTCGAACGATGGGTTCGTAATCAGCCATGTGGCATCAACGGGGTTGGTGCTGCTGGCCGAAAAGAGTTGCTCGATAGTGGTCCCCCTCGCTTCAGATGCCAACAGGGTGAATGCCGCAATGAGAAGATGAAGTGGTTTCATAGGTTGTTTTTCTTGTTTGTAGTTTCAAAGTGCAAATATGCACATTTTTTCTCAATTTCGCAACCTTTCGCCCGATTATTTTCCGTTTGCTGTTGTCAGAAGCCACATCTGGTCTTGTCATAGATGGCTTTTGGTGATGTCAGATGTATCCTTTCGTCTTGTAAAATAAATTATTTTACTAGACCATAGTTATGCTTTGACAACGTTAGAGAGGCTCTCTGACCATTTAAGAGTGGCCCTCTGACGACAACATAGTATATATTCAACGAAAAAGAGGGCTGCACCAAACAATGTATCTTGGTCTTGCCATTGTAGGTGGCCTTGATGGTGGCACGACCTTCAACGATAGGACTGATGTCGAACTTCACACCAACAGGAATGTTGGCCGTAGCCTTCAGCTTCGAACCGGCATCCAGCGGCGCATAGAGTTGGTAGCGGATCTGGTCGGGGTAGCCGTTTTGGTTGTTGAAGCGGACAGGTGTCGAGGGAATCGTCAGTGGCTTGCCGTCGGCAGTGATAGTGACCTGAGGCACGATAGGAGCAGGAGCACCAATGCCCTTGGAGAAGTTGACTCCGTGGAGGTCGAACAAACCCTGCGGACGCTGCGGCTGCTGAGGGCCACGGCCGCCAAAGCCCGGACGGCCCTGAGGCTGTTGGGGTTGCTGTACTTCAGGACCTTCGGCTACGAGGTAGATAGCGTGCTTGCCGGTGAGACCTTCTACTGCAGGAACGGCTGCATAGTACATCGAAGCCTGACGCTTAGCGTCGGCGGGCACGTCAACTACGCCAATCTCTTGACCCTTCCAGGGGTCGTCGAGTTTAACGTGAATCTTGAAGGCTCCCTTGCCGCTGGCTGTCAGATTAAGGCCGAGTATGGTGCCGTCGCCTTGCTTCGTGCCCTCGAATGCCTTGCAGCCCTTGGTGTCCTGAGCCAGACCACCGAAACCGAAGTACTTGAAACCGACTATGCCGCCGTTCTGGATGCCGGCGAGGTCCATCGAGTTGTTCCACACGTCGTGGTTGTCCTGCATCCAGTTGTTGGCATTGGGACCATAGACGAAGCAGGCATAACCGGCGCTATAGTATGCATAGGGGGGCAGACCGAAAATCTGGAAGCCTTCGCTAGTCACCTCGGCACCAGTGTATTCGTTGCCGTCGCTGGCCTTAGCTGTCCAGACATTATCTTTTGCATAGGGATCGTAGCCAGTAATCTTCACAACACCACCCTTGGCAACAGGCTTCTTGTCCCATGTAATCTTCACGGGAGCCACCATTGACTGGCGGGCATTGCCGAAGCCGCGTGGGGGGCGATGATAGAAGACATACCATTGGCCGTTGATTTCCTCAATCGAGCCGTGGGTGTTGTGGCCGAAGTTGGTGGTGATGAGCTTGGAGCCGTCCTCATTCAGCACTACACCACGAGAGTCAACGAGCACGCCGCCTGAGCGCCAAGGGCCGAGAGGAGTGTCGCCAAAAGCATAGCGCAGGGCAGAGTTGGTGTTGCCCAAACCATATTCCTTGCCGCTATAGCCAGAGAAAACCATCACGTATTTGTTGCCCACCTGACGGATGGAGGAAGCTTCAAAGAAGTTGAAGTCAAGCGGGTTCTGGCCTTTGTAGAGAGCCTTGTATTCACTTCCCTCCCTATCAAGCAGTCGTCCGTCAGCGCTACTTGCGGGGATAAACGGGTCGATGGGTTCCGTGCCCTCACGCTTAGAATACATGGTCTTCTGGTCGAGCTCAACAGCGGTGGAGTGCTGGAAACCGTAGAAGACGTAGGCACGATAGCCGATGTCGTAGTCCTTGTCCTTCTTGTCGGTGATGTTCTCGATGAACACCGAGGGGTCGAAGTCGATGAGCGAACCCGGCAGGCATTGCCGTCCGTCATCCGTAAGGTTGATGGGAGTGAAGGGACCATCGGGGCGGTCACCCTTGCACACCATCGGGGTGCGGCGCCAACCGCGTGAATGCGGATAGAGGTAGTAGGTCTTCTTGCCCGTCTTTTTGTCTTTCACTTCCACGAGGTCAGGGGCGTACATCGTGTCCCATTGACCGTCGACAAACCAAGTGAAGATGGGACCTTCGTCGCGCCATTGGCTCAAATCTTCAACAGGAGCTGACCACATACGGATGTCGGGACCGCAGTAGGCCGAGTAGTTCACATCGTGCGAGCCGATGATGTAGGCACGCAACTTACCGGGATTGTCGGGGTCCTCGAACACACGAGGCTCGCCATCGGGCACATGCTCCCACAAGGGGAGGTAAGGGTTCTGGGCGTTTGCCACGAGGGCGGTCAGTGCCAGAACGGTTAGCATGAAAAGTTTTTTCATATTGTTTCGCTTTTATGTGTAATAGTTGTTATTGATGTTTTCGTTATGCAGATGAAAGAAGGTATAGACCAACTTTTTTGCAAAGATATATTTTTATGTGCACAACGCCTTTTCAATTTGTTTCATTTTCTTTTCATTTGAACTGACCTAAATCACTTAAATTGACTCGTTAACGTAAAAATCAGGGCGGGATACAAATTGATAAAAGAATGATACAATAAATAATAGGTGTGAAATGGATATGGCGTAATTTTGCATCATTAAAAACTAACGCTACTACAATGATTATGAACAAAAAACTCCGCTTGTTGTTATCCATGTTGTTGCTATTGGCTACTGTTTCTACCGTGTTCGCCCAGCAGCGCCGCCCTGTAGATTCGCGCCATCCGCTGTGGCTCATCCACGTTGATGTTTGGAATTCTGCAGACCCGCAAAAGATCATCGACCTTATACCCGCGGCCATCCGTCCTTATGTCTGCATGAACCTGTCGCTGTCGTGCCAATACGATAAGGATACCAAGATGTATCGTATGCCGCGCTGCGCCGTTCGCACCTACAAGTCGTGGGCATCGGTGTGCCAGTTGAACAACATGTGGTTCACCTGCCAGCCTGCCAGCGGTGGTCACACCCACATCCAAGATGACGACTTGGAAACCTTTGAGTATTTCTTCAAGGCCTATCCCAATTTTCTGGGTTGGAACTATGCCGAACAGTTCTGGGGCTTCGACGAGGGTGGCGACGAGAGTAGCAGCACTCAGGCTTCGCGTATCGCGCTGTTTGCCAAACTTGTGCCCATGCATCACAAATATGGTGGTTTCCTCACCATCTCGTTCTGCGGCAACATCTGGAGCCACCCACTTAATCCTATGGGTATGATGAAGCGCAACAAGGATTTGTTGCAGGCTTGCAGAGACTATCCCGAAGCTTGTCTTTGGCTTTACAAATACACCACGAGCAGTTGTTGGTATGCCAACGAGAGTGTTACCTTTGGCCCCTTTGTCAGCGGTCTGGCCAAGAACTACGGTGTGCGCTATGACAACTGCGGTTGGAACGGTGCCCTTGATGCCATCTTAGGCAAAGATCACGGAAAGAAATACCCTGGTGCCGCAGGTGTCGGAACTGTTATGGAGCAAACTTGTGTTAACGGCGGTGCCGTGTGGGACGGGCCAGAGCTGATATGGACAGAAGATTTCCAGAACCTCAATAACTCTACCGTTGACGGTTATACGCGTCGCAACTGGGGCACTTTCCCCAACTTCCGTGGCGTTTGGCTCGACATGTTCAAGAAGATTATCGATGGTACCTTATATATACCTACGCGCGAGGAAGTGGTGGGTAATATCAAGATTGCGATACAGAACGATAAGAGCAGCGGCAACGATGAAGACAAGTATGCTGCTTGGGGAAGTCTCTACGATGGACTTTATAAGCAGAGCGATCCATTCAATCGCGGCAATGGCCAATGGATGGACAATCTTTGCTATTTCAAGAAGACTGGGCGTTATGGCACTATTCCTCTTGTCATTGGTTTCTATGATGATGTGGCGAAAGCCATTCCCATGAAGTTGAAGAAATCGACCTATCAGAGCACTTCGCAGACCAAGAAGGTGAACGACTTCAATGCCCAGTATCCTGAAGTGTCGACAGGCGACCTCTATGTGAACCGTTATCGCAACCAACTGGTGACCTATACGCCTTATTCTTATTTGAATAAGAAGAAAACTGCCACAGCCACCATTCCTTTGCAATACAACACTTGCGAGAAAATGGAACTGACCTATGGCAAACTGTCGAGCGGACATATCCGCGAGTTTGCAGACCACATCGACTTTTATTTGAACAATTACCGAAACGACACCAGTACTGTACAGACCGACAAGATTGTTATCTATGGTGTGACTTCGCAACCCAACGCAAGCCTTACGAAACGCGGAATCGGGACTTCGAGTTTTACTCAGAATTACGACGAAGAAACAGGAACCTTCACGGTAGAGGTGAAGCATTGTGCCCCCCTTGACCTCACCATCACCTGTTCTGGAGAAGCCGCAGACCGCATGACCGACGTGCTGCCCACAGAATCTCTGCCCATGCCGAAACAGCCAGAGCCTTTCGTAGGTCCCTATGTCATTGAGGCCGAGAATATGGACTATAAGAGCGTGAAGAATGTGGCACTGACACATTCGGGATGGTGGGCACAAGACTATGCCGAGTTTGCTGGCATGGGATATGTGGAGATGGGTACCAACACTAGTGCCGCCCTTCGTCATCAGCTCAAACTCGCACAAGGTGGAGACTACGATATCTACATACGTTATTGCAATACCACAAAGTCTGGCAACGTTAGTGTGACGGTAAATGGAACGGCCAACACTGTGGTTTGCGAGAAGGTGGCCAAAAACGATTGGCACAAGCTGAAGGTGCCAGCCCAACTCAAAGAAGGCACCAACACCTTGATTATCGCCAACGTTGGTGGTACGGGAATGGTTATCGACCAAGTCATATACGCACCTGCCAACATGGCTGCGGAAAAATATCTTGTTACCGTGCGTAATGCCAATCATGGCACCGTTACACCTAATGTCAACGAAGCTGCAGAGGGTGAGACAGTGACGCTGACCTTCACCGCTGATGAAGGCTACGAGCTGAAACAGTTGAAGGTGGTCAACTCGGTGTTCTACACGATGCAGAAGACCATTGAGGTAAATGGTGGAAACGAAGTGAGTTTTGTCATGCCCGATGACAACGTGACGCTTCTGCCCGTCTTCGGTCTTGCCACTGGCGAGCAAGGAGAGTCTGGCTATGTGCTTGACTTTACCTTTGTGCTCAATGGTACCATTCCCGAAGGTTGGCGTTGTGTACAAGAGGACAACCAAGTTCACGAATACCCCAACAGCTTCAGTGCTGGAGCTCGCACATTCGTTGGCAATGGTGGTTATCAGGAGAAGGCTCTCTACTGGCGCAACAACTGTGCTGAGTACGGACGCCAGACGGCATATCCACTTACCCTCGAACCTGGTAGCTATAAGTTGACCTTTGCTATGGCAGCTTGGAAAGAAAGCCCCAAATACAAGGTTCAGATTCTCTCTACGAATGGCAGCGCGGTGGCAACCTCGGAGGTTTACACAGCTGCACCCAATGCTAACGGCAGCACCACGGCAAACTTGTCATCAGCCGTGAAACGTGAGTTAGACTTTGACATTACCAGCAAGGGCAAATATATCATCAGTTTCACCGATGCCACCACCACTGGCGGCTACCACGAGTTCTTGCTCTTGGAGTGCAGGTTAACTGCTGTTGCATTAGCAGGAATCAATAACCTTGTTCTATCTGAACCTAGATCTGGCGTGGCAATTTACAGTGCGTCTGGTCTACGTAGACAGTCGCTGGAAAAAGGCTTGAACATTGTTGTGGGTGCTGATGGTGTTACACGTAAGATATTCGTGAAATAGCCTTTATTTACTAGGAATTTTCGCATTTATCAAAAATGGGCATGTTACATATGGAAAAGAAAATGTAACATGCCCATTCGGGCGTGTGACGCTTAGAAAACATTTTTAGACATGCGTGGATGCCTATTATTAATAATGTAACTAACTTTGCATCCGACAAACGACGAGAATAGTTAACAAAACAAATCAATCATAAATAACAAAATAGACAATGAAGACCGAAAGACATTTTTGGAGTCGAAGTCGGTATTGGATGGTTGTCGCTAGCGTGTTGCTCATGGGGAGCACGCTGGTGGCATGTTCCGAGTACGACCTTGATGAACGAACCCCAGAAGGATGGGGGGCAAGCATCTACAGTTGGTTGGCCGAGCAGGGAAAGTCAGGAGGTTCGCAGGCTGAAAGTTTCACTAACACAGTGCGACTGATTGACGACCTTGGCTATCGTGAGGTGCTGGGCAAGACAGGTTCGAAGACGCTTTTCGTGGCTGATGACGCTGCATACGAGCGTTTCTATCGTAACAATCCGTGGGGAGTGAGGAGGTATGAAGACCTTTCCACTTCGCAAAAGAAACTGTTGCTTTTTGGCAGCATGATTGACAACTCAATGCAGCTTAACAGTCTGTCGAGTGTTGAGGGAACGCCTCCACGCGAAGGAGAGTGTATGCGCCGACTGGCCGCCAGCCAGCCTTACGACTCAGTTCCTGTGCTGCGTCCCCAAGACATGCCGCTCAATCCCTATTGGAACCGTTACCGCGAGTTGGGCAAGCCTATGGTTTGTATGGAAGACTTCTCTGTGGTGCCTCTTGTGCATTTCATTGAGAAGCAACTGACCAACAAACGTATCTCCAATGAGGATTATGACTTTATCTACAACAACACCACGCATCGTCAGCCAGGTGAGGCCAGTGTGAATGGCATACAGGTGGTGCAGGCAAATATCAAGTGCTCAAACGGATTCATTCACCGTATGGGTGAGGTGATTACCCCGCTGCCGAATATGGCAGAACTCATTGCCAGCAAGAAGAACGTGAGTTTGTTCAACAAACTGTTGGAGCGTTATTGCGCCCCTTATCCTTTGGATGAGAGTGTTAGAACGCAATACAATTACCTCTATGATGCCAATGCTGATACGGTTTACCAGAAGCGCTTCTTCTCTCGTAAATCGCAAAACGGTCAGCCTTTGAACATCACGCCTGACAGAGGTCCTGTGAATGGATTGCTGAAATATGACCCAGAGTGGAATTCTTATTATTCGGGCTTGAATGACCAAGACGGTAACATTGTCTTGCAACGTGACATGGCAGTCATGATGGTGCCCAGCGATGAGGCCTTGACAGAATATTGGGAGAATGGTGCCGGTCGTGTGCTCAAGGATTATTATGGAACATGGGATCGTGTGCCCGATGATGTCATCTCGAAACTCATCAACAATAATATGTTGAGTTCGTTTATTTCATCGGTTCCCTCCAAATTCCAGAACATCCTTAACGACGCCAACGACCCGATGGGTGTGGTGCCCGAGGCTATTGATTCTGTCTGGCTCGGATGCAATGGAGCCATTTATCTGACCAACCGCGTCTATTCGCCCACAGCATACGTCAGCGTCTCTTTCCCCGCATTGGTCAACGAGTCCATGCGAATCATGTATTGGGGTATTGAGCAGTTGCAGTATGACGTGTATCTCAACTCACTGAATTCCTACTATAGTTTCTTTATTCCCACCAACAATGCATTGTTGGAGTATATCGATCCCTGTTCCTACGGAAAGACTCAGACCCAGTTGTTCCGCTTCCATTACGATCCTACGAAAGTCAACGAGCAAGACCGTGTGTGGGCCAGCATATGGAACTACGACACAGAGACAAAGGAAGTGGGCGACTCTATCGGTAAGGCCAGCAATGACCAGATTAGAAACCGTCTCAAAGACATCCTCGATACACATATCGTTATTGGAAACGTTGAAGACGGCCATACTTTCTATCGCACGAAGGGTGGTACGGAGATTCGTGTCAACAATGTTTCTCAGGGTGCTGGTGGTATGACTGTTGAGGGAAGCTATCAGATGAATGAATCTGAGCCACTTCCAATCTCATACATCTATGACCAGACACAAGGTGGAAATGGAAAGAGCTATATTCTCGAATCACCTATCCTCGGAACGCGTAATACAGTGCGTGATGTTCTGGCAAGTCATGCTGAGTTCTCGAAATTCCTCGAGTTGATGGACGGCAGCGGACTCTTTGAGCAGATCCACAATAAGAGAAACGCATGTGGTGGAACGAATATTTCGACGTTCAACACCTATCATTATACAATCTATGTGCCCTCCAATGAGAGCATTGAAGCTATGCAGAAGAGTGGTAAGCTATCCTCTTGGGAAGCTGTTGAGGCATTTGAAGAGGCAGGAAACCTGACTGCCAAGACCCGCGACTCTCTGCAAATAGTGAATTTCCTGAAATACCACATCCAAGACAACGCCCTCTTCATCGGTGCTGAGGAGGAGAGTGGTGATTTCGAAACCGCAGTCATCGACCCCACCACGGAGCGATTCTATCGTGTGCGGGCCACCTTGACTGATGATGGTATCTCACTTCTTGACCATGCCGGTAACACACGTCGTGTTGAAAAACGGAATGGTCTTTACAACCTTGTCGCTCGTGAATGGCAGTACAACACGCAGGATGCTTCTGCAGCTAATGGCATTGAGACCAGTTCCTCTGCTGTCATTCATTTGATCAACGAACCACTGTTGTTAAAGAATAACTGATAAATGATAAATACAATGCACATGAAAACGATTAGCAATAAGAAAACCAGTCGATGGGTGAAAGTGATAGGATTATCATTTATCATTTTTCATTTGTCAATAGGCCATGCATTGGCCCAACAAGCTGGTGACATCATTACCGGTACCGTGTCCGATGACTTTGGTCCAGTGATGATGGCCAACGTTGTCGAGCTTGATGCCTCCAATCGTATTGTCGCGTCTACGCAGACGGACATTAACGGTAATTTCTCTTTTAAGATTAAGAATCCAAAAGACAAACTGCGTATTTCCTACGTAGGTCTCAAGACTCAGACACTTCCTATCAACCAGATGGAATACGACATCAAGATGGTCGACCAGAATCAACTCGTCGATGTCGTTGTTGTTGCCAAGCGACGTGCCCAAGGTTCGGGTTTGTCTATCCCCGTGGATGAAATCTCGACAGCGCGTCAGAGCATTGACATGTCCGAATTCGACGGTTTGGCATTGACCACCGTTGATGAGGCCCTTCAAGGTCGTATTGCAGGTCTCGATATCGTGGCCAACTCTGGTAACCTTGGTTCTGGCACATCGATGCGTTTGCGTGGTGTGTCGAGTATCAACGGTTCGAGCGAACCGCTCATTGTGGTCGATGGAAACGTGTGGGAAACCAACACCAACGATTTCGATTTTTCGTCGGCCAATGAGGAAAAGTTTGCACAATTGCTCAACGTCAACCCTGATGACATCGAGTCGATTTCGGTGTTGAAGGATGCCGCCGCAACCGCCATCTGGGGTTCACAAGGCTCAAATGGTGTCATTGAAATCAAGACCAAGCGTGGTACACGTGGAAAGACGCGTGTCAACTACAGCTATCGCCTTACTGCCACCTATCAGCCTTCGGGTTACAACATGCTCAATGGTGACGAATACACGATGCTGCTGAAAGAGGAGTATTTCAATCCTTCTTTGAGTGATGCCTCTTCGAATATTCCAGAACTCAACTACAATCCTTCGTTCCCCGAGTATGAAATGTATAACAACAATACAGATTGGCAGAAGGAAGTGAAGAAGATGGGATGGCGTCAGAATCACTATCTCGCCCTCACAGGTGGTGGTGAAAAGGCTCACTTCCGCATTGGTGCGGGTTATGACCACGAGACGGGCTCCATCATCAAGCAGCAACTCGACCGATTCACCTCACGTGTGAACCTTGACTATTTCGTTTCTGACCGTATCAAGATTGAGACCAACATCTCGCTTACCTACACTCGTAACCAGAAGAACAATGGCGACCTGTTGGCCATAGCCTACGTGAGAATGCCTAACCTCTCTGTCTATGAGCAAGACAAGCAGGGCCGTGATCTTGGCGAGTATTACTCAATGTTGCCGACAGTCTCGAGTCAGTTGCGTGACCAATTGAACGATAAGAACCCCGTCGCTCTTGCCCATGAGGCCAAAAACCACGAGACCAGTTACAATATTGAGCCTGAGTTCAAACTCAGATACAATCTCCTTGGTCTCGAAGAAGACAAGACACAACTGAACTATGAGGGTAAGGTGGTGTTCAATATCTTCAATCGTTATGAAGACCAGTTCATGCCGTTGTCGCTCAGTACACGTGGATGGAACGATACCGATGGCAAACAGAGCAACCGCACTACTGCCAATTCTTCGAAGAGCCTTGGTGTAACAACTACTCACACCCTCACTTTCACACCTTCATTCCGTAACAAGGACCACCAGCTCACGATGCTTCTTCGTGGTCAGCTCACTAGTGGCGAGTCGACCTCTCAGAGTACTTCTTCATGGGCACTTCCCTCGGGTTCCATCCAGAGTGCTGCTGCCGAAGGCATTATTGATGGAATGAGCACTGGAAGCGGTCAGTGGCGTAGCATCTATTTCACCTATTCCGCTCACTACGCCTACAAAGGACGCTATATGGCCGACTTCTCTGTACGTCGAGACGGAAGCACGAAGTTTGGTGCCGACCAGCGTTGGGGTAACTTCCCAGCATTCTCTTTCCGCTGGAACATCCATAAGGAACCTTGGTTTGCCAAAGCATTACCCTTCGTCTCCATGCTTTCGGTGCGTCCGGGTTGGGGTATCGTAGGTAAACAGCCAGGGGCTGAGTATCTTTATTTCAGTAAATACCGCAATGGCTCAGGCTATCTGAACCAAGGAAGTATCTATCCCCAGAACATTCAGTTGAAGAATTTGAAATGGGAACAGAAAGAGACCTACAACCTCGGAACCGACTTCGGATTCTTCAAAGACCGCATTACAGGTAATGTTGAATATTATTGGCAATACACCACCGACCTGCTCATGGCCAACCGAGGCATCCCGACTTCTTCTGGTTACACCTCATTGGCTTGGCAGAATGTGGGTGACATGAAGAATATCGGATGGGAATTCAACTTGAATGGTAACCGCATTATCCGTGCTGGCAAGTTCAGTGCCGATTTCAATATTACCTTCGCCAACAACAAGAACCAGATTACGGCTATGGAAGAGACTTGTTTGGCAAGCCTCAACAATGAGTTTGACCGTAACAATGGTTCATACCTGACACGTGTGGAGTTGAATCGCTCAATGGGTTCCATCTATGGGTTCCGCTATAAGGGCGTTTATCAATACAGCGACTATTCAGCTGAAGAGATTCCTGGCGTAAGTGGACCAAATGCTCCAGTTGCACGCGATAAGGACGGCATCGTCGTTCTTGATGAAAACGAGATGACCAAGCCCATGATGTTCTGTGCCGGCTCTGTTAATTACGAGTTCCGTGGTGGAGATGCCATCTACGATGATATTAACCACGATGGTCAGATTAACGAACTCGACATCGTCTATCTCGGTTCTTCACTGCCTAAGTTCACTGGAGGATTCGGTTTCAAACTCAATTTCGGTCGACTCACTTGGAACAACCAGTTCAACTTCCGCTATGGCAACAAAATCATCAACCAGGCGCGAATGAGAGCCGAAAACATGTACTCGAACAACAACCAGAGCCGTGCTGTCAACTGGCGATGGAGAGTGGAAGGCGACATGACCGAAATCCCACGTGCACTCTATCAATATGGATACAACTGGCTCGGAAGCGACCGTTTCGTGGAAAACGGATCGTTCATCCGTCTGAACTATTCACAGCTCAGTTATTCTTTGGATCCCAAACTCATCAAGCGTTGGGGATTCCAGCAACTCAGTTTCTATGTCTCGGCCAACAACCTTTTCTGCTTGACCAAGTATTCTGGAGCCGATCCTGAAGTAGGTTATGGTTCGATGGGTATCGTTTACGACGGCGCCAAGACACCGCGTGCGAAGTCGTTCACTGCTGGTATTACAATCATGTTCTAATGCATAAACAAATAGAATCAAAACGATATGAAATATATTATAGTTAACAAATTGAAGAGCCTCATGCGTGGTCAGTCGCGCATTAAGCATTATGCATTAAGCATTGCAGCCATTGCCACATTGTCATCTTGCTCCGATTTTCTCGACATTCTGCCCATGAACGAGGTGGTGCTTGAGAATTATTGGACCGAAAAGAGCGATGTGACGAGTGTGGTGAACAGTTGTTACGAGGCACTTGAGAACAGTGACTGCTTGACACGTATGGGCGTTTGGGGCGAGTTGCGTTCCGACAACATGCGATTAGGTGCCAACGTTCCCAATGAAATCAACGAGATACTGAAAGAGAACCTGCTGCCGTCGAATCCGATGTGTAACTGGAGCCGCTTCTATGAGGCCATCAACCGTTGCAACACGGTGTGCCACTACGCTCCTGAAGTGCAGGCTATCGACCCTAACTATACAGAAGAAGAGATGCGGGCGAATGTGGCTGAGGCCACTGCCATTCGTGCTTTGTGTTACTTTTATTTGATTAGGACGTTCCGCGATGTGCCTTACTCAACGCAGCCCAGCATCGATGATTCGCAGACCTATGTTATTCCTGCTACACCGTTCAACGCTGTGCTCGACTCGCTCATTACCGACCTCGAGCGTGTGAAAGGCGATGCAGTTCGCCGTTATTTTACATACGAAAGTCCTAACGCTTATCAGAATTCCTGTAAAATCACACGTGCTGCCATCTATGCACTGCTCGCCGACCTTTATCTCTGGCGTGGTGACTGGGACAACGCCATCCGCTACTGTGACCTGGTGCTTGAACAGAAACGTGAACAGTATCGCGAGATGATTGACCGTGAGGGTAATGTGAACAACATTGCACTCTTTGGAGACATCCCTATGATTCTGGAGAAGCCAGTCGGCAGTATAGTCTGTGGTAACGCCTACAATGAGATCTTTGGTGAAGGAAACTCGTTCGAAAGCATCTTCGAACTGTATTTCCGTACAGGCCAAAGCCAGCAGAACTCGTGGGTAAGCAACTACTATGGCAATGTCAACAATGTGATCGGACGTCTCTCAGTCCCCGACTTCCTTGCCAAGGATGTGGCACTTGGAACCAACTCCGTCTTCAAGAAGACCGACGGACGCATCTATGAGTCTGCAGAATTGGACAATTCGCGCTATGGCATTGCAAAGTATGCACGTCGTAACATCAGCTATTCCACGCAGAGCGTCAACTCGGAGAAAGACCTAAATCTCAATGCTTCACGTCGTTCGGGTAGCGATGCCAACTGGATCATCTATCGTCTTAGCGACTTGATTCTCATTAAGGCAGAGGCACTTATCGAGCGTGGCCCTGAAGGCTACGAGCAAGCATTCGCCTTAATCAACACCGTTAACAAACGTGCCAACGATGTTACAACCACTACACGTTCCGACACGTTGAAGATGGCCGACTACATCGACTCAAAGGCTTCAATGGAGGAACTGCTGATGGCTGAACGTCAGCGCGAGTTCATGTTCGAAGGCAAGCGTTGGTTTGACCTTGTACGCATGGCACGTCGCGATGGTGATAATACGCGCCTTGTCTCGCTGACCTCACGTAAATACATCGAAAACGTGAACGCCATCAAAATCAAGTTGGCCGACCCGAACATCATCTATTTCCCATATGCAAAGAGCGAACTCAAGGTGAATCCTCTGCTTAAGCAGAACCCAGCCTTCGATACGGGAGAAGACTCTGAACTGACAAAATGAAATCTCTTGTTTTGACAACTGATAACATATAGAAAAAGAAACAAACTTATACAATACGAAGATATGACAACAAAATTCTATAGAATCATTCTCGCTGTATGCATGGTCTGTGGCTTTGTTGCTTGCGTGGACAACGATGATGACATTCCCATGAACTATTATTCGTCCACAAAGGTGACGGCAGCCGGATTCTTGGAGGAGAACGAGGAGCAGTTCAGCAACTTCATTGGTATCTTGAAGCGCACTCCTTATTTCTCCATGCTTTCCACATATGGCAACTATACGCTCTTTGCGCCAAACAACGAGGCCATCGACCGTTATCTGAAACGCATGGGATACGGCAATATCGACGCTATTCCCACCGAGTCGTGCGACACATTGGCTCGTACGCATATAATTAAGAAAGGTGCATTCTTCACCACCGACATCAGTGAGGGCGCACTTCCCGAACTCAACATGGACGACAGTTATATCGTGCTGTCGAGCGACTCGGATGTGACCAATCACAATGCACTGGTCTATTACATCAACAAGAACGCTCGCATCTTGGAGCGTGACGACTCGGTGACCAATGGTGTGGTGCATGTGTTGAACAATGTCATCACGTCAAGCAGCTTGCTGCTGGCCGACAAGATTGCTGAAGACTCAACGCTGACGCTTTTCTCGCAAGCTTTGCAACTCACGGGTATGGCCGATTCGTTGGTGAAGTATATCGATGAAACCTACAGTTGCAGTGAAGACTCGGTGCATACGGGCGTGATGGTACGTTGTACGTCAGGTTCTGCTCTTTATACACGTTCCTTCTGGCCTGAGAAACGCTATTTCAAGTACACTGCTTTTGTGGAACCCGATTCAGTTTATCATTCAAAGGGAATCAACACGATTGACGACCTGAAGGCATATGCCAAGAAGATTTATGACCAGACTTATCCTGAAGACGCCGGTCTTTACGACGACGATGTGAAGAATCGCAAGAATCCGCTGAATCGCTTTGTGTCCTATCACTTGCTGCCGCGCATCGGCCAGTACAACAGCTGGGTTATGTCGGGTGATCTTCGCGAGCATTGCTGGTATACTTCGCTGAGCGATCCCGAAGAGTTCTACGAGACCATGTGTCCTGGTACAATGATGCGTTTTGCCGGTCCTCCAGCTGGATTGTTCATCAACCGCAAAGGATTGCAAAACAAATTCACGGTTCGTGGCGTGAAAGTGCTGAGCCCCTCAGAATCGGGCACTATCGACCAGAATGCATTGAACGGTGTCTATCATTATCTTGATGACATCTTGGCTTATACTCCGCAAGTGCGTGACGAAGTGCTGAACTGCCGCATTCGTATCGACGCTACCGTATTGAGTCCCGACTTTATGAACTGTAACGGACGTGGCCGCTATGGCGAAGACATCCTTACAGGATTCAAGAACAACTACATCACCGACTGGAAGGTTAGCGATGAGACCTACGTGGGTGTTCACAGCGACGTGGGTTATTGGAACTCTTATTGCGCCAATGCAGTTTGTATCAGCGGTGTGTTCGACGTATCCTTCAAACTGCTTCCTGTCCCGTCTGGAACCTACGAGATTCGTTTGGGTTACACGGTAGGCGATGAGCGTGGTGTGGTTCAGGTATATCTGAACAACGAGCCTTGCGGTATTCCTGTCGACCTGCGTGTCTATGGCCCAGACCCCAACATCGGATGGGTGGAAGATACCGACGATGAGGAGGAGAACACTGCCAACGACAAGGCCATGCACAACCGTGGCTATATGAAGGGAATGGACAGCTACCGTCCGTGGGATGCCGACAATCCTCTGCGTGGCAACAACTGGAATCTGCGTCGTGTTTTGGCAACGAAGTATCTGGATTCTAACAAGACCTATTATCTCCGTTTCCGCCAGGTGCTCGACGATCCCGACCGCTACTGGTCGTTCGACTACATTGAGCTATGTCCAAAGAGTGTCTATGGCAGCCCGCAGGGCGAAGATACTCATTAGGAGACGGTTGTTAAGAGTTCATAGTTCTGATTATAAGAAAAAAGAGAAATATATCATATGAAAGAAAAGGTATTAAATAGACTTACGAATATGTGGCGGGGCTTCATGCAGTGCGTGTTGTGCATTGCGGCAGCTACACTCTTCGGTGCTTGCACCGAATGGTCCGACCACTATGATGGAGCCGACAGTGCAGAGGGGGGCAACCTTACCCTTTGGCAGCAACTGAAAGGCAATCCGCAACTGAGCGACTTTTGTCAGGTGTTGGAGCAGACCAAGGTGTTCCGCATGCACAAGAAGACGCCCGTCAGTTATGCCGACCTGTTGGATGGCGGACAGTCGTTCACCATTGTCGCACCTGTAAATGGTTCTTTCAACAAAGACTCGTTGCTTCAGTTGGTGCAAACGGCGCAAGGCGATTCTGTGGTGGAACGTTTCTTCGTGTTCAACCATCTTGCTCGCTCGCTCAATTCCGTGGGTGCAGAGCCCAAGTCGATGTTCTTGCTCAACAAGAAACACGTGTCAATGGGTGATGGCGCCATAGAGGGCGTGCGTCTTACAAATCCCAATATCCATGCCAAGAATGGTGTGCTCCACATCGCCGAACGTCCGTTGCCTTATCAGCGCAACCTTTATGAGGCCGTTTGCGACCTGCCGGAGTTCAGTGGCATCGGTGCCAATCTTCGTCAATACGAAGAAGACGAGTTCGATGCCGACCGTTCAGTCTCCAGCGGAATCATTGAAGGTGTGCCGGTTTATGTGGACTCGGTGGTCACAGAATACAACCGCCTGTTGCAGAGCATCGGTTATATTGACTCCGAGGATTCGCTCTACTGGATGGTCGCACCCACTGCTGCCGGATGGCAAAAAGCTTGGGATGAAGCAGCTGCTTGTTTCCAGTTCGATGAAAAGGTGCTCAAGCGCGACTCCATTCAGCAATATTGGACCAACCGTGCTTTGCTTGACGACGCCATCTTCAACACCACTGACCAGCGCACGTTCACCGACTCGCTCGTGTCGGTGCAGTATCGCTTGCATCGCGGTTCTCAGGTGTCGGGCAAACCCGTCTATCATGTCTTCCAAAAGCCGTTTGGAGAAGGCGGAATCCTTAAAGACGCCGAGCGTATAGAGTGCAGCAATGGCGTGCTCTTCAAGACTCAAGAGTGGCCTTTCACTCCCGAGCAGACCTATCTGCGTCCGTTGTGGAGCGAGGCTGAGCAGGCTCAACTCATTCTCAACAACAAGGATTGTTCCTACAACACTCGCCGACTGGCCAGCGACAGCATCTCTGAAGGCGCCTATTTGCAAATCATGCCCGACAAGGCAACGTCTAACTGGGAAATCAATTTCCGTGTCAACAACACGCTCAGCACCACCTACGATGTTTGTGCAGTTGTTCTTCCAAAGACCATCAACGATGTGGCTAATGCCGACCTTCGTCCCTGCAAGTTCAAGGCCACCATCTATTATGTAGATGTCGACGGAACCGAGAAGAGCTTCAATTGCGACAACACCCAGTTCAAGAACGACCCCGAGCGGGTAGACACTATCGTGCTTGCTGAGAACTTCCAGCTTCCTGTCTGCAACTATCAGCAGAACGACATCAAGTTCAGCATTCGGTTGCAGTGCTCCATTACTGCACGTGAGACCTCTTCTTATTCGCGTGAGATGTATCTCGACTGCATTTATCTCAGACCAAGACGAAATTAAATGAATAAAAAACAAAGACTATGAAACGAATAATCATTCTTTTTTCATTTCTCAATATCTTGATTTTGTCGCTGGCTGCACAAGAGGATACCAAAGTCGTAACAGGACAAGTCGTAGATGCTGCCACCAACGCACCGCTCTTCGGTGCCCAGGTTGCCGCTTACGGTGACGCCCGCTTTACGGCCATGACCGACAAAGAAGGGCATTATCAGATAAAAGTACCCCTCTACACACGCTCTGTCGTCATTCGACTCGAGGGATACAACATACAGCAAAAGGCGATAGGCAACTCGCAGGATGGCGAAGTGGCCAACGCAAGGCTTTATCACGAGGCTTTCAGTGCTGCCTATGACAACAAGACACAGGCCATCCAGCAAGCGACTGCCGACAATTTCTCCAACACGTCTGAAATCTCCATCGACCCGTTGGTACAGCAGAAATTGGGCGGCGACATGCGTTCTGTCACGCGCAGCGGAATCCCTGGCATTGGCAATGTCATGTTCATCGAAGGTATCAATTCGCTGCATGCTAATGCACAGCCACTCGTTGTCATCGATGACGTGGTGATGGATATGCAGTACAGCCGCGAGATGCTTCACGACGGTTATTACAACAACATGTTGGCCAACCTCAATGTCAACGACATCGAGAGTGTCACCGTCCTGAAAAACGGAACCGCCCTCTATGGCGCCAAGGGAGCCAACGGTGTGGTGCTCATCAAGACCAAGCGCAATAAGAGCATGGCCACGAAAATCGATGTGACCATCAACGGGCGCTACGAGTTGCTGCCCCGTCTGCCCAAGATGATGTCGGCCGACGATTATCGGCTTTATGCCACCGAGCTGTTGTCCGACAAGACCGACGTGCTGGGCTCGATGAAGTTCCTTAATGCCGATCCTTCTTATTTCTATTATAACCAGTATCACAACCAAACCGACTGGACAGAGCAGGTATACGACAACGCATTCTCACAAAACTACGGCATCAACGTGCAAGGTGGTGACAACGTTGCCAGCTACAACCTCTCGGTGGGTTATTCGCTTGGAAACAGCACGCTGATGAAGAACGACTATTCGCGTTTCAACATGCGGCTGAACTCCGACATCGAAGTGCTTACCAACCTCAGTGTGCGTTTCGATGCCTCATATAGCGATGTCGACCGCGGACTGCGCGACGACGGCGCACCTATCGCCCCGCTTTCAGGTGTCATCACGTCGCCTGCATTCTTGGCACTCGCCAAGGCTCCGTTCCTCTCGCCCTACGCTTACGACAAGCACGGCCACCTGAGCCACTATCTGGCTGAGGCCGACGACTATCTCGAAGGCATGTTCCAAGGTCGTGGACGTCTCGCCAATCCTTCAGCCATCCTTGAGCATGGAGAAGGCAAGAACCGTAACTCGCAAGGCAACCGGCTCATCATGTTCTCAGTGATGCCGCAATTCAAACTCAACAAGCATCTCACCCTTAGCGAGCACTTCGCGCTGGGACTGGTCAATTCCAACGAGAACTATTATCTGCCCATCCAGGGCGTGCCCACATTTGTCATTGCCGGACTCGATGAGGGAACCACGCTTCATAACATTGCAGCCAGCCAGGCAGGCAGCCAAACCGCCATCCAAAGCGACACCCGTGCTTCGTGGCAGAATCGCTACCAAGCCCACAGCATCGCTGTCAATGCCGGATTCCGTTACCTCAGCAGCAACTACAAGCTGACAGCCCAACAGGGATACAACACCGGTAACGACAAGACACCTAACATGAGCAACTCGCTGCAGTTCAAGGACACGCATGGTGCCGACGACAAGACGCGCGAGATGATTTGGTATGCCACTGCCGGCTACAACTATGCCGAGCGCTTCTATGTCGACGCCGCTTTCTCCGCCCACGCTTCCTCACGATTCGGTGAAGAGGCCTCAGGGCTGAAGCTCGGTGGCGTGGCATGGGGACTCTTCCCCAGCCTCGAGGGTGCTTGGGTGCTCACCAATGAGAAGTGGCTTTCCAATGTCAAGGGCATCGACTACCTGCGACTCAGCTTGGGTTATGACGTGATAGGTAACGACGATATCGACTACACGGCATCGCGTTCCTACTTCGTAGCCAACCGCATGCTCAACAGCACGGCGACAGGTCTTTCCATCGGAAACATCGGAAACACCGAGCTGCAGTGGGAGACCACCCGTCGCATCACTGCCGCCCTGCAAGGAAACTTCATCGACAATCGTCTCAGCGTGCGGCTGAACCTCTTCAAGAGCTACACGTCCAACCTGCTTTCGCTCAGACAACTGGCATGGACCAGCGGACTGAAGCAAAACTGGAGCAACGACGGCAAACTCGAGAATGCCGGATTCGACATCAACATCTCTGCACGTCTGCTCAACTTGAAAGACTTCCGTTGGGAGATGGGCGCTTCTGCTGGCCATTATAATAACAAGGTGACGGCACTACCCGACAACAACCGCTCGTTCGTTTCCGACATCTGCGGCGCCAGCATCCTCACAACGGTGGGGCAGCCCGTTGGCGTGTTCTATGGATGGCGCACCAAGGGCGTCTACACAACCTCTGCCGATGCCCTTGCCGACGGCCACTATGTTGTCAAAGCTAATGGCGAGCGCAACTATTTCGCGGCTGGCGACATGAAGTTCGAGGATGTCACGCAAGACGGAGTCATCAACGATGCCGACCGCGTCATCATCGGCAACCCCAACCCCGACATCTACGGAAACATCTACACCACGTTCAACTGGAAACGGCTGACGCTCTCTGCAGTGTTCAACTATTCGCTGGGCAACGACGTCTTCAACTATCAGCGCTCGCTGCTCGAAGGTGGAAACCTCTTCATCAACCAGACCACAGCCATGGCAGGCAGATGGAACGCAGAAGGCCAGCAGACCGACATCCCGCGCGCCGTATACAACGACCCTATCGGGAATGCACGCTTCAGCGACCGATGGATTGAGGATGGAAGCTATCTCCGCCTCTCGTCCGTCACCCTCAGCTATCAGATTCCCATCCGCAGCACCTATCTGCAGGGCATCACCATCTGGGGAAATGCCGCCAACCTCTTCACCGTCACGCGCTATCTCGGTTCCAACCCCGACTGCTCCATGGGCAGCAGCGTGCTCTCTCAAGGCATCGACCGCGGACTGCTCTCTGCAGGTCGCAACTTCTCGGTTGGTCTTAACATCAATCTCTAAGCGGCCTTCGGCCTAAACATAAAACAAGAAATAAAAGATAAGAAATATGGATAAAAGAATCAACCACAAAGGACTCTTTCCTTTGTTCGCCAAGCCGCTAAGTTGGTTATTTATTGTTTGTTCTATATTCTTTACCGTGGCGTGCGACAGCATGCTTGAGACAAGTTCCGAATTGGTGGAGTTCGAGAAAGACAACACCCTCAACCATCCAACGGACTCTGTCTATAGCGTGCTCGGCATCATCGGAAAGATGCAGGTCATTGCCGACCGTACCGTCATCCTTGGCGAAGTGCGTGGCGACCTGATGACGCCCACCGATGCAGCCTCGGCCGACCTGAAGAACCTCGCAGCGTTCAATTTCTCTGCCGAGAACAAATACAACACCGTGAGCGACTATTATGCCGTCATCAACAACTGCAACTATTATCTCGCACATGTCGACACGGCACTCCAGCGCCGCGGACGCACGCTCTTCACCCAAGAGTTTGCTGCCGTCAAGGCCTTCCGCGCATGGACCTACCTCCAGCTCGCCCAGGTCTACGGCCAAGTGCCGCTCGTCCTCAACCCCGTCATGACGGAGCAAGAGGCTCGCGACGCCATGAACCAGCCTCGCGTAGACATCAATGCCATCTGCCAGTATTTCATTGACGACCTCACACCCGTCGCCGACACCGAGCTGCCACGCTTCGGAAACATCGACAGCTGGGACTCGCAGACCTTCTTCATCCCTATGAAGGCGCTCCTCGGCGACCTTTGCCTATGGGCTGGACATTATCAGGATGCCGCTCGCTGGTACAACAGCTATCTCAACGACCAGAAGACCCCCATCTCGCTCAACTACACCAGCCGCATCGTGTGGCCCAACGCCACCGATTTCCAGCGCCCGCAGAACGGATATAGCGTGACATCCACGCGCGAGGTCGTCAGCCTCGTGCCTATGGAGCAGCGCATCTTCGACGGTGTTGTCAGCGACCTGCCCAACATCTTCACGTCAACACGCGAGAACAACTACTATTACCAGCTCACTCCATCGTCGGCCATGCACCGCCTCTCGGCTGCACAGACCTACTGCATGGAGAACAAAACGGCGACAACCACCGACACCATCTATGTGCCTAAGACAGGACTTCCCGACGACATCCTCGCCGGCGACCTGCGGTTCTATGCCAACTATTCGCTCTCTCCCACGCCAGCTTCGCTCATCGACAATGGCTCTGAGGGCGGCTCACGTGTGATGCAGTCCATCTCCAAGGTCTGGTCGGGCGTGGTGCCTCTCTATCGCCGTACGATGGTCTATCTGCGCTATGCCGAGGCACTCAACCGTGCAGGATTCCCACAGACGGCCTTCGCCGTACTCAAATACGGACTCTGCAGCGAGAACCTCAACGCCTATGTCGACGCTACGGAGCAAGCCGCAGTCGCTCCCTATGCGGCCTTCGACGAGAACGTGTTCACTCGCGAGACCACCATCGGCATCCACTCGCTCGGCTCAGGCGACTCTCAGGCCAACGAGCTCTACGCCCTTCCCATGCCAGCGTCGCAGCTCGCCACACGTGGAGACACCGTGCAGTATCAGATACCGCTTGTAGAAGACCTCATCGTCAACGAGATGGCGCTCGAGGGAGCGTTCGAAGGCTATCGTTTCTACGACCTCATGCGCGTAGCGCTCCGTCGTGGCAATGCCGCCTATCTGGCCGACCCCGTTGCACGTCGCTCAGGTGTGCTCGACGCCAGTCTCCACTCCTTGCTCATGGAGCCTGCCAACTGGTATCTGCCCTTGCAGTAATCCCTTCGGGTTCATACCCGTCAAACACATAAAAAATGCAGTCGGAAGACTGCATTTTTTTGTTATCAGACATCAAATGGTTGAGGTGGATGGGGCACAGCCATCCGTCAGGGTTAATAAGTACTCCGCCCGGTAGCAATCAGGTATCTCGTCTTGGCCTGCAAATACTCGCTGATGGCCGAATGGCGCTGTGTGAGAGCCTGTTGCTGTTGTCGCTGGGCATCAAGCAGCACCGTCATTGTGGACAGTCCGCCTCGATAGTGCTCACGGCAGATGCGCAAGTTCTCTTCCGCCCTTGCCACACTCTTCTCTGCTATCTGCGTCTGCCGGTACGTGCTTTCCAAATTGTCGTAGGCATCCTGTATCTCCAGAGACATTGTTTCAAGATTGTCATTCCGGAAGTCGATGGCTTTCTGCTCCTCAATCTGCTTGCGCTTATATTCATGTTTCTCGCTCCAGAACGAACTGATAGGAATCTGAACGCCAACAAAGCCAATGACATTGCCGCTCCACTTGGACAGCAACTTGCTGTATCCAGCCCTTCCGCCCACCACCACGATAGGCAGCATGCTGGCTTTGGCTATCTTTCGCTCAAGCACGGATTTCTCCACCCAGATGTCGAGCAGTTGGGTTTCCGTGCGGTTGTTGAGTGCAGTCAGGGTGCTCATCTTCAAGGCCTCCGGTGCAACGATGTCGGCATCGAATGTCATGTCGACGTCGATATCCTTGTCGGCTATGCCGATGTGCTTGGCCAATGCTCTCCTCATGAGTTTGCAAGCGTTTTGCATCCTGATTCTGAGCGAAGACAACTCGTCTTGCATCAACTCCACGCTCAGCACGTCGTTCTTGTTTGTCATGCCGTTGTCATAGATGTTGACGGCATCCTGATGGATGAGCGCAAGGCTCTTTTCCGTCGCGTCGAGCGTCTTGTCAGTCTCATGCAGCTCTACGATTTTGTAATAGAGAAATTCTGTGGCCATCACTACTTTGTCGTCGGTCACATCCATCATCATTTTTCGGCCGTCCACTTGCAGGTCGGCAAGTTTGTTGTAGTTGGTCAGCCTTCCGCCAGTATAGATGGGCTGAAGGAACGTGACTCCGAGAGAAGCGCCTCTTTTGATGAAACTCAACGTGAAGTCATCCACTGTGAAAGGATTCTCCATCCCTTCTGAAATCATGTCCACGTCCTCCTGGTCAAGAATCTGGTATTTGATGATATCGTCAAGTGCTTCAAAATAGAATGCAGATGCGCCTACCGTTGGAAAATATTTCGAACGAGCGTATTCTTGCTGCTCACGCGCCATCTGAAGTTCGTTGTAGTTGTTCTTCACCATGATGTTGTTCTTGCGTGCCGTCTGCACACATTCTTTCAACGTCATGATGGTCTGTGCGTGTGAAGCGGCAGCACATGTCAGGGCAACAGCCAAAAGCAAGGAAAACTTGTTATTCTTCTTCTTCATAACTCACTTTGTTAAACTTGGTCCTTATCAAGCAATATCCCACAGGAATCATCGTGATGATGAACAGCATGGAAATCAAGGCTCCAAAGCAAATCACCACACCCATCTGCCCCCATAGCGGCGTGTTCTTGATGACCATCGGGACAACACCCATCGAAGCGGCCATCGAAGTGAGAAACACGGGGCGGAAGCGCCGCTTGGCCGACTCTATCGAGGCTGTCAGAATGTCGAGCCCCTCCTTCTGGTGCAGTTCCTCTGCATAGTCTATCATGATGATACCGCATCGGGTTATCAGGCCCATCAGGGAGATGAAGCCGAGCACGCCAGTGGCTCCGAATTCCTGTCTGAAGAGGATGAGTCCCAAAGAGCCGCCAAGTGTGGAGAATCCCAAAGAATACATAATCAAAACCGTCAGCGGTATGCTCTTCAGATGGAATACGATGATGAAGAAAATGAGGATGACAGCTATTTCCATGCCCAGATACAATTGCGGGCGATACATGGCCTCCATCTCAGCCTGTCCGCCTTTCTTCAGTGTCACTCCGTCGGGCAGGCGCAGCGTCTCCAGATCCTTATACACCTCTTTTGTCAGGCTTCCCACTTGCACGCCGCGGCTCAGCATTCCGAAAACGGCAGCATGACGTTTGCCGCTGATGTGAGTGATAGAGCCGTCGGTCCATCCCGGGCGCACCTCTGCCACCTGCTCCAGGGGGGTGGCTGTCAAGGTGGGCAGCAACCCTGACACGCGGATGTTCTTGAAATCGTCGATAGTCTCACTCTCTATCTTGGCGTCTTTGATGACAACTCCCACTTCCTTGTCGCCTTCCCAGATGGACGTGACGGGGATGCCGCCGCCATAGCGCATGGCGAAGTTGAGCGAGAGCAGCGACTTGCTTAGGCCGAAATGATAGGCTTCTTCCGGGTTCATATTAACTTCGATGCAATTGTTGGTGGCACCGAAGCTGGTGCTCAGTACGGCAATCTTAGGATTGTGTGACAGCCGGTTGCGGATGCTGTCGATGGCGACATGCACGCTGTCGAGATTGTCGCCTGCCACCTGCACCTCAATGGGATAGGGCTTGTCAGAATACTCTATCTGGCGGAACAATATCCGGGCATCGGAAAAATAGTTGGCATATTTCTCGGCATAGTCGTCGAGCATTCCTTGCGTCTCTTCGTCGTTGTGGGTGTTGACGATATACTGGGCAAAATGTGTGCCGCCAAGGTTAGGGATGAATGTGGCATGGAAGCGTGGAGAGCCGCTTCCGTAGAAGATGGTCAGATTCTCCACACGCTCGTCTTTCGCAAGGATGCTGGCAAGACTGTCGGCAACGGCTGCTGTGTATTGCAGGTCGGTGCCGGTGGGGAGGAAGATGTCTACGGCAAACTGGTTGCGCTCTGCACGTGGCATCAGCCTTTGGGGGACGAGCGACATGAGCATGCTGCCCACGACGATGCACACCAGTCCGAAACCCATCGTTGCCCATTTGTGGCGGAAACAAAACTCAATCAGTTTGTCATATCTGCTCTGGAGGATGTCGAGCATCGACCGGCCTTTCTTCTCGTTTTCCTTTTCGCGCTGATGAAGTCCGTGGTGGATGAAGTGGTATTGGAGAATGGGAACAACGAAGATGGCCACCAGCAGCGACATGACGAGGACGATGCTAATGGCATAGGGGAACCATTGCAGGAAGTCGTGAATCACCTGCTGCGTGGTGAAAATCAGTGGGAAGAAGGTGATGCTGATCACCAGCGTGGCCGTGATGATGCTTTTCACGAATTCCCTCGACGATTCCACGGCTGCCTTCCATCGGTTCATGCCTGCGTCAAGCTTGTCGAGATAGCAGTCCACCACCACCACGCTGTCGTCGACAATCATTCCCAACGACACAATGAGCGCAGCGAGCGTCACGGTGTTAATCTCCACACCGAGAATCAGGAAGACCGTCAGCGAGGCACTGACTGTCATCGGGATGGTGGCCACGGCCACACCCGCCACACGCAGGGGGAGCATCAGCATCACGACGATGATGACGGATGCGATGGCGATGAGCATCTCCCACATGAAATCACGGATGGAGTGGTCAACCACATGGCACTGGTCGCTGATGATATTGATTTTCACATCGCTGGGCAACGTGCTGCTGTAGTTGTCGACCGTCTCTTTGACGCGTTCGCCAAACTCCATGATGTTCTTTCCTGACGTCATCTGGAGCGAGAGCAGGATGCACTTCTTGCCGTTGTTCTTGATATATTGTCGTGGGTCGGGGTATTCGCGCTTGATGGTGGCGATGTCCCCCAACCTCACCACCGAACCCGAAGGGTCGGAAGCGATGATGGTCTGTGCCAGGTCGTTCTCGCTGTTCAGCGACGATTGGATGTGTATGGCACGGCTGAGCTTGCCGTCCGACAGGCTGCCGGAATATAGCGTGCCAGTAAGTCCGGAGATTTTGCTCATGAGCATCGCTGTGTTGATGCCGTACATCGTCAGGCGGTCGCGGTCGAGATAGATGGCGAGCTGTTCTTTCTGTTCACCCATCGTGATGATATTGGCCAACCCAGGCACCTGTCTCAGCCGGTCGCTCAGACCGTCGATGAACTCGCTCATCTCGCGATAGCTCTTCGTCTCGCTCTCCAGGGTGAGCAGCATCGTCGACGACTCTCCGAAGTCATCGTTGGCCACTACACCCAGCACGCCGGGAGGCAGCGTGAGCTTCAGCATGGGCAGACGCTCCTTGAGCTTGTTCCAGAATTCGGTCTTCGCTTTCAACGAGGGGTCCAGATAGACGACTGCCGCACAGCCATCGTTGAAGCTGTGTGTCATCGTGCGCTTTTTGTCAATCTCCTTGAAGGTCCACAAAAACTCTTCCAAAGGCTTGGCCAACTGCTGTTCCACCTCCTGGACAGAAGCTCCGGGGTAGGCGCCTACCACCAGTCCGACGGGTATCTCGAATTCGGGGAACTCGTTCTTGGGAATCCAGATGAGGGCGCACACGCCGGCCACCATCATGGTGACGACCAGAAGCAGCGTGATGTTCTTATGCCGCATGGCCGACGCCACCAGGTCTGATCTTTGTTTCTTGTCAACCATGACTATTCCGTCTTTATTTCCGAGCCTTCGCTCACGTTGTTCTGTCCTTCTATGATGACCATGTCGCCGGCCGACAGTCCCGACTCAATGACGACCCCGTCGTTGAGGATGTCGCCGGTGAGCACGTTCTGGCGATAAGACCTGCCGTCTTTTGCCAGCCATACATATTTGTCCTGTCCGCTGATTTGGATGGCCTGCTGCGGCACGACAATGGCGTAGGTGCCCTCGGTGTTGTTTTCAAGACGCACCTTGCACACCATGCCGGGAAGCAGCTGATGGCTGTGGTTGTCCACCACGGCCTTCACGGTGTAGGCATGGCTGATGACGTCGGCCGTGACGCCACGGTTCACGACGGTTCCGTCAAACCGCCTGTCGCCCAGGGCGTTGACGTTGAGAATCACCTTTTGCCCATTGCGCACACGTCCTATCTCTTTTTCCGGTATCGAAATCGCCACCTTCACCCGGTCAATCTTCACCAGCCTGAAGCCAGAGACACCCGGCATCACGCTGGCACCTTCGTGTATGGAGTTGGAAGCCACATATCCGGCAAAGGGCGCCCGCAGGACGATGTCTTCCACCCTTCTGCGCGAGATGGCCTCGGAAGCCCTGGCAGAGGCCAATGCCGTCTCAGCCTCCACCATCCTGATTTCGGGCAGCGTGCCTTTTTCGTATAAGTCCTTGAGACGACGATAAGCGTCTTCAGCCTGATGGAGCGAGGCGGCAGATATCTCATAAGCACTGCGGATGTTCTTCCCGTCGACCTCGGCCAGCACTTGGCCTCTTTTCACGAACTGACCTTCTTCCACATACACTCTTTTCACATTGCCGGTCACGTCAAACGACACATTGGCACCATCTTGTTCTTCGATTTTGCCCATGTAGCTCTTGCCTACGACGTGAGAGCTTGGCGACACCCTCATTGTCTTGACGTTGACAACACTGGGCGCCCTCATCACCTCCTTTTTGGAGCAGGACGCCAGGAAGATGCCTATGGCCAGCGCCACCATAAACCATGTCTTTTGTCTTCTCATTCTATTCGATGTATTTCGTGTAAATCTTGCAGCATTCAAAAAGTCTCGGATGCAAAAACGTTAATGACATTGCAAAGATACCAAAAAATCTCAAAAACCGACTCCTTTCGTCGATGTTTTTCACACAATGGAGCATTTTTGGATTCACCGAAAACAATGAAAACGGCAATCATCTCGCAGTTAACCCTTTCTGATAAAGAGCGGCCTGCAAGGGAAATGCTCAAATCGTGGTCCCCTCCTTCCCGAAGGAGGGGACTACAGGAAGGCACATTCGCCCTGGGCTGGTAGCTGCTGCCCCCTTCAGGGGTGTTTGGGTCTACTGCTGTATCATTCCCATGAAAACGCTTATCGTGCGATATTATCACCTTTGTTTTGTCAAGAAAATTCTGAATTTTGACCCCTAAAAACGGGCCATTGTTTGAACTAGGAAAGGATTTGGTGCAAAAAACGCCAAAAATTGACATTTTCGGAAGTCTCTGACAATCAACGACTTCCGTTTTCTTTACATCTCTTCGGGCGGTGAAAGCTATGCTTTTGGGTTGTCAAAGCTATGCTTTGAGCCTCTCACTTGTGGCATTTGAGCGGCTCAGATGCCGCAAATGACAAGGTCAAAGGCCACAAATGACAACCTCAAAAGCCCCAAATGACAAAACTGCCGACTAAAAGTGACGGTGAGAAAGGATGAAAGAAAAGATTCTTTACATATTTCTTTTCTAGATTGGTCGGAAAAGTTGACATAAATTTGTTGTGTTTTTTCAGCGTTTTTTTATCGTGAATAATATTGGCAATAATATTGCAATTGACCCAAAACGCCCTGAAAGGGTCTACTTGTATATTATCCACAGAAAAAACGCTTCGACACATGGGTGCATCGAAGCGTTTCTTGAGTGAGAGCCGGAATAATCTTTCACTTCACCACGAACTTGCGGCCGTCCTTTATGTAGATGCCCTTCCTAATTTGACCATTTGACCATTTACTATTTGACAATTTGCGGCCCTGGAGGTCATAGAAATCGTCTGATTGTGAAATCGTCAATTTGTCCAATACTTTGATTCCAGTGGTTTGCACTTCGAATTCGCCAGTGAAAGACTCCTGAGCATTTTCCACTGTCACGGTATAACGGCCTTCTGCATAGGTGGAGATGTCGATGTCGAGGGCGACGATGTTGAGGGCGTTGACGGCTTTCCCGTAGACGGTT
>CACXPX010000012.1 GCA_902769705.1 uncultured Prevotellaceae bacterium | reverse complement strand
CACCTCCGTGAGCACATCCTGCACAAACTCATAGACGCGGGGATTGCCCACGCAGAGCACATCCTTATACACGCCCCAGTAGTGACCCACCTGATAGGGGCCGCCCGTGCAACCCAGTTCGGGGTAGGCTGCGAGGGCTGCCAACATGTGACCAGGCATATCGATCTCTGGTACGATAGTGATATGTCGGGCTGCAGCATAGGCGACAATCTCGCGGAGTTCAGTCTGGGTATAATAACCACCGTACGGGATGCCATCGTCGAGGTCAGAGTTCGTGCCGATGATGGTGCCACTGCGCTGTGAACCGACGGTGGTAAGCCGCGGCCATTTCTTGATTTCGATGCGCCAACCCTGATCGTCAGTCAGATGCCAATGGAAGACGTTCATATTGTGGAGCGCCAACAGGTCGATGAACTTCTTGATGAAATCTACTGACCAGAAGTGACGGGAACAGTCGAGGTGCATGCCGCGCCATGAGAAGCGTGGGGCGTCGGTGATGACAACAGGCGAAAGCACGATGAAGGGTGGTGTCTGACTGGAAGCTGTCAGATTGGTGATCTGGACAGACTGTTTCGTATTAACTATCGCCTTGCGAAGCGTCTGAATGCCGTAGAATACTCCGGCAGCACTTCCGCCAACGATAGTGATACCCTTCTTGCTGACCGTCAACACATAGCCCTCGGGGGCAGTGACCTTAGGAGATACGGAGAGTTCGATATAGCTCACACCTCTCTCACGTTTCTGGGAGATGGGGAGCGTCGCACCCGTGATATCTTTGAAGTAGGACCGCAACAGCATAGCCTCGTTCGTCAACTCCTCCGAAGCAAATATCCGTAACTGGTCATACCAAGGCATAAACGGCTCACCTTTCTGCATTTCAATTTTCTGGGGCAGGGGCACGACAGCATAGTCGGTAGTCTGCGCCAGTGAAGGGACTAACGGGGATTGACAAATGATGAGTATTGCTACCCACGTCCATACCTTACTTTTTATTATCATCATAATTCCTACTCTTAATTTATAATTCTATACTCATATCTATTAATTCTTCCTATATGTCGCCTTGCCATTCACCCAGCGCTTCATCTTTTGGAAACCTTTGGGAATCCAAAGTCTGCCCTTGGTAGTAATGGAGAAGATATGCAGTCCCTCATCGTCTTGATAGCAGCGCAGGTTGTATTTAGTGCTGTTGATGTCGCATTCATCGCTATCGACTTCAACAATGTCGCCATATTTGTGGTAGAGGACATCATGGAAAATATAACCACTGGGATGAATGCGCAGGATGATAGGGATGTGGTGATAGGTATAGGGCTGTTCCGGATGACGATTGACATAGTCGTGGGCCAATGAGTCGAGCCGGTCAAAGATGGGTTCGGCTTTGTGCTGAACAGGAATAAAATAGTAGGTGCCAGTGGTCAGACCAGCAGGATGGGAGTAATCAAAGCGAAGCCCAGCTAAAAGTTCATTGCCCGTTCCTACGTATCCTTCGTCATGCTGCCAATAGACGGGGTAAGTCTTCGCCCCCTTCAGCTTCTTCAGTGGTTCAAGGGCGGGTTGGATATGTGCCTCGAAAGCGGCAATATCGAAAGGCTTCATATCCTCTTTGGAAATGCCACGTGGCTCCTCATAGTAATGATAGTAGTGGGCAAAAGGTCCTTGATACCAACCGTTGATAGCGAGGCCCAACGAGTCGGTCTCCGGATCAGAACGGTACCACCAACCATCGCCATAGATTTTTGAAGATTTGGACGTCTCACATCTGAATTTGAGAGCCTCTCGGGCATGCACATAATCGCCCCAAGGCGTCTTCTCAAGGGGGCTGTCGCTATGGCTAAAGGCAACGGAGTAGTTGATGCTGTCGTTACCTTCCTTGTGATATTCGTACATATAACTCTCCGATGCTTCCTTTCTCACGCTGGAAAAAGCAAGGCGTATCGTGTCAAGGGCATCCATCAACTGTTGACATGTCAAGGCGTTGATGCTGTCTATCTGTTGCCCCACCTTCAGTTTCTCTTCTCTGCTCATGTCCTTTGTTATCACAAGCTTTTTCTTATTCTCACCGATAGCGTCGAGTTGGGCATGCCAATCATAGCTGATGTAGTTCCAGACTGAAAAATCGTTTCTCTGAGTGAATTCGATGCCATGAGGCTGCCGCCGAAGAAAATCCTCCAACTGGCGGATGCGCGGATTCGTATTCTGTCCCCAAACCGATGTTGCCAGCACAAATAGCGATACAAGCATATAGCGTCTGTTCATGATGATGAGCGTTTTAGTTGTTCATGAGTGATTCGATTTCCTCTTGCAAGCGCAAACCGCGCTGGCGGATGTTCTGCGCATGGGCTTCCATCACCTGGAAGGGGTCTTGCTCCACGGGATAATAGGCGGGGGCGTCATTGGCAGCAAGAATGTCGATGCTGATTTCTGCAAGGTCAATCTCATCGACAGGCGCTGGTTTGGTGGGCTTTGCTTTCCTGCGTTTCTTAGTTGGTTTCACCATAGGCCGCTGAGCGGTCAGGAGATTGGACTGCACATCCTCAACAATAGGCTGCTCAACGGGTTGCTGCACAGACTCTTTGGCGGGCTGCCCGATGGTCTGCTCAGCCAAAGTCGGCTGTTCGTCGGTTTCACCTTTTCCGATGGTGAATACCAACAACAGGAGTATGGCAGCCGCTACGGCTATGGCCGAATACAGCCACAAATGGCTACGACGGGGCTTCTCGTCGTGTTGCTCCATGCGCTTCAGCAGTCGCTCGTTCAAGTCAGCAGGCATAGGTGGCAGTTTCTGTTCCCTGCGGCTGACGGCTTCGCGCAGCGTGTGGTCGGCATGTAATGTACTGTTGATATCGTTCTGATTCATGGGTCAGCTTGTTTTGATGATTTTATATAGTTTCTTGCGTATTCTACTGAGGCGGGATCCAACGGTGGAGGGGATAGAGCCCGTGACGTAGGCGATGTCGCTGAGACTCAGGTTGTCGTAATAGAACATGGTGAGCAGAGCCTGTTCGTGGGGCGGCAGTTGGTCGAGCGCCTGTTCCATGAGACGGATGTTCTCTTCACTTTGCAGATTCTCGTCTAGCATATCAACGTCTTCCAAAGTCATGTCGGTTTCGTTTATTGACACGATAACAGGTTTTGTGCGGCGCACGAAATTGAGTGATTCGTGATAGGCGATGTGGCTGAGCCACGTGGCGAGCGACGCCTGCCGCTGGTCATAGGTCTTGATGTTGCTCAACGCCTTGAAGAACACATCTTGATAGACCTCTTCGGCATCCTCCTGTCTGCCCACGATGCGTAGCACCAACCTGAACAGCATGGGGCCATAGCGTTCGAGCAGCCGCTGGTGGGCCACCCGTTTCTGCTGTATCAGGTCGCTGATGAGCAGGCTGTCGCTGTTGTCATGCTTCATAGGGTCTGTTTTCAACATCGTTGCATTGTTCCTCGCACTTGGCATAACAATCAGGGTTGTCCTGCACTCGTTCAGTTGGAACCTTCTATTATTATATACACGCTAAATGCGAAATCTTTGCATTATTTCCCAACTTTTTTGTCTTTTCTTCTGAAAAAGGGGATTATATAAGGTACAACCGTGGCTGCATCCAAAATCAGATGTGGCATATGGAAAGTGTACATGTAGCTTGTACTGTTCGTACATGGGGCATGTACTCTTTCAAGCGGCAATAGATAGTTTTCCGCTATGGCATCTATGTCGCTGCCAGAGGGATGAATTTCCCAATAAAGACGGGAGGAGAGGCCTGCAGCGTAGTTGACGGCAAACAGCATAAGGACGGCATTGACAAAGAATGCGAGGCTCCAGCGTTTTTTCTTCAACAGAAGCATCACCCCGCTGACTACGGCATTAGCGATGGCAACAATGAAGGAGAAGAATAGGTTGGTCAGTCCGCACTGCTGACGGGGAGGGCAGAAATAGACCGCAAGCAGAAACACCACGTCGGCGACGAGGAGAAGGGCGAGAATGGAACCGAACCGCTGGAGTATTTTCATGTGGAGTCAAAAGATTTCATTGGCTATTCAGAATATCCACTGGAAGACGGCAATGAGGTTTCCCCACTGCGCACAAAGAAGCCGCCACAAGCTGGTGAAGACGTTATAGTGGGGGAAGAATGCCACCCAGATGATGGCGAGGTTGATACAGAGAGCCGTCAGAATATAAAGATAGGAGAATACGAAAGGGTGTTGGTTGATGTCGGGTTGTCGGGGGCTGGTGTCTTTCCAGAAGTTGACAACGTGGAAGGCGATGGTCATTCCGATGATGATGTCAAAAATCCAGAGTCCGTGGAAGTCCATCATCGAACGCAACGTTAGCAGTGGATAGGTGTAGATGGGCAGACAGTAGGGCGCCAGTGACACCACAGGGCGCAGCCAGTCGATGCGGCCGCTGCTGGTGATGACACCCGACGACTTCTCGGCGTGGAACGAGTGTACCTCGCGCAACAGTGTGATGGCCACAACAGTGTGTGTAAACTCGTGGGTGAACGTTTCGAACCATAGCAAGTTGTTGCGCAAGGCGCTCTGCCGCGGCAAGATGTTGTAGATGACGGCATAAATGCCGATGCCAGCCCCTACCCATTGGAAGACCGTGAGCTGTCGCCATACGCTGATGCCGCTGGGCACAAAGATGACGCCGAGCATGCGCAAGAGGTAGGGCACAGAGAGCAATAGCAGAATCGCAACTACGACTATCCATAGGGTGTAAGCGATGCGTGACATGGCGTAGTGGGATTAGGGAGTATTATGATCCTCTTTTGGCAACACTAAAACATTTCTTTCTATTAGAGTCTTTACCAGCCAGACTGGTACGGTGACCGAATTGGCCCCAGCACTCATGGTGAACGACTTGTGGTCGTCTTTTTCTGAATATTTGTAAAGGTGAGGGTATTCACGAGCCATGACAGGTGCCATGCTATCGGTCAGGAACACTTGATTGTAAACATCGATGCTTTTATCGATGTTGCTGATAACAATGTCGCCGAAAACAGGTATTGAACGTTTCACAGCACACCATTCGGCAGCCCTTTCTTCAAGGGCAACTATCAACACGGAAGGATTCATCTGCACGGTTAGGACTTCTTCTGTGATTCTCACTTGCTGTGGTGCCTTGGGGGGGGTAGAGCGCAATAACCAAACACCTCCAAAGAATAATACGATTGCCAAGGCAAAAAGCACCAAAAAGAAAGTGGTGTTCAAAGTTTTTTCTTTGTATTCATATAATTGTTCCATAATGACTTTCCTTTTTTGTTATTGTCTCATGTATTGTTCGAACTCTACTGTTGATATAACCTGTCGAATTACTTCGGCATAAGTAGCGAAACTAGCTGAAGAAAAAGTGAAATAGAGAAGCACGAAGCGCACATGTTGCAAGTCTTGGGCATTAGTCTTCATCAGGTCTCGATTAGCAATGATTACACCAAAACGATGTTGATCTCCTTCGCCAATGGTGCCCGTCTTTGCATAAATGTAGTACTGCCCTACACGATTGGAATCGTCGTTTCCTCCATTATGATAAGCCGAACCTAAGGATGTGGCAACAGAGAAAGCAGTTCCACTTGGACTCACCACGTCGCTCATGCCTTTCAATTGTTCAGGCCGAGCATTCCAATATCCATCGGAAAGTTGAGCGAACTGCTCGTAGGCAGGTCTCTCTTTCTGTCGAAGGACATTAAAGTGAAGGTTCCGGTTCAAAGATGCCATACGTCCGTAAGACTCAGCCATCTTCCATGGCGAAATGTTCCAAACCTTTTGAGCGCCAATGGCTGTGGAGCGGATGGCATTCTCCATGAACTCTTCTTCGCTGTGGCCTTGGCGAGTGTCGAAATGGGAACGCTCAACAAAAGCAAAACTTACATGGCGGTTCGCTGGATCAGCCTTCAGCAATCCATTTGCCGGGTTGGAGTAAGCGTCTTTTCGTATTTCGTCATCCTCGTTGTTGCGGAAGAACATGTCGTGCATGGATTGTTCCAGAATGCTGCTGCCCTGATTGGCTGAAACGGGTTTCCGATTGAACGAGAAGGTGCTTGAACCGACACCCATCAAGGGGAAGCGTTGCACATACTCGTTATAAGGCAAATTCTCCGAGGCTCGTGCAAACATTGTCTGCCCGTCGTGGGTGGCTGCAATGTCGAGCATTCCGCTGCGGCTCAGTTCCGCTTCATCGAATGATCCGATATAGGCCATCAGCGCATTATAGACGTTGCTGGAATGTCTCATGTAGCCACGAAGGGTCACAGGACGTCCATGATTTTCGTCGCCGAGCAAAGGCGCAAAAGGCTTGACCCCGAGGAATCTCATACCGTTGAAGTGGGTTATATTGTACTTTCCCTTAGAAGCCGTAGGATAATTATTATGGTAGGCACGGATGCACAAGTCAGCCCAGTGTCGGTAATTGACACGCGAGGCCACAGCCGTCCATACCAACGGTTTCTGTGATGATCCAGGACCGAAAGGAATGCTCATCAAATTCTGGTTGCCAAAAGCGTGGCGCGAGGCCAGGCCACCCCATGCGCCGTATAGGCTGAGACTGTCGCGCATCCTGTTGATGTGTTTATAATCATTGGGATTGAGATGGTATCGACGGTCATAACTTGGCATAGCCCAGACTGCGCCATCGCCGTTTGCAACGATGACACTACTGTATTGGGCCCCTCTGTCCCGCAAGATGTTGAAAATGGTGTTGCTCATGTCGGGCAGCAGCGTCAGTTTCACATCCGAATTGAAATCAGCGGGCCGCTCCTCGGCCTTGATGTCGCTTTTTTGACTTTTCAGTTCATCGGCGAAGTTCTTTATCCAGTACAAAGATTCGCCCATAGGATAGAACATGGTGCGATGGCCATTGAGCATCACGTTGCGAGCCAGGTATTCAATAGAACTGTTGAGTCTGTCGCGGTTGGGATGATTCAGCGTGATGCCATTTCCAATAGCGGCCGCCGACCTGATGCCACGTCGCATGACGAAGTTGGGCTCTGACCCCAGGATCTGGCTGTTGATGCAACTGACGATGGTTTTTTCTTTCCCATCACTCATCCATTCAGCAGGCAGGCGATAGGCCGTCAGGTCGCCCTCCGTCAGATCATATCGCGTGACAGGCACTGAATCGTTGGTGGAAACGATATTGCCCCTCCATTCATTCTCCTTCATCTCGGGCAACTTGCTGTTATAGAAATAGTCCACTAACCGCAGTTCCAACTGATGCTTGCCATTCAAATGAGCATGCAACACTTGATGGACATTGTTGTCTTTGCTATCTTTGTTTACATATCGCTCCCATATACGTTTGCCAAATGGGAAATCCTTAAAGAGCGAGTCTATGCTCATCTCGGTGTTAAATGCTTTGATATAACTGTTCAAATTGGTCAGACTTTGGTTTTGGGGCAGTCGGCCATTTGTCCTTTGATGATGAGTGTTTTGATAATCCTCCAACAATCTATTCACATCACCTATCTTCGCACTTAACTCATTCATCAGAGCGGTCAGCTGCAACGTCGGCTCGCTCTTGCCCTTCGGTGAGACATATCCCATGAACATGCAAATCAGCATGATGGTAAAAATTTTCCACATGTCGTTCTTTGCCACCACATAGCGGAAACTATTACGCTGGAATTTGCCTTTGTCCATTGTGTCAGGATTGCACTGACTATCGTAAACATCGACAAACGTCACCTTACTATATATGGCAACGACAATCCAGATGATAATGAGGCTGAAATAGAAAACAAGGGTAAGGCGGGAATTGATGCTTATCATGGGGAAGTCCTGCCCCAAGAAGATGAACCGCTGCGTCGTGGCCATCCAAATGAGCAGCGACTGCACCATCAACAGCAATGGTATTTGTAGCAACACCGCTCGTGTCCATCGCCGATACAAGGGTTGTCGGACGGCCCATACCAGCATCATCAGGAAGAACGCCACGATCAGGTAGGGAAGTTTGGGCGAATGCTCGGCTATGACAAATCTTACCAAAGAGATGTCAGTCAATTGGGCATTCCACATGGCGCCCACCTTGGAATGGGGCTGCATCTTGAAATAGCCATATCCATGCTCTCCAAACAAACTCACATTTTCGCCCCTACGGCTGTATTCGCCAATAATCATGTGGTTCAGCGAGGCTTGTAAGAATCGGTATTCCGTCTGGCTGTCCTCAATTTCCCTCATGGCCTTTCCAGGATCTTCGAAATGCACCGCTATTCGCTGGGCGGTATGTTGCGACCAATTTGAGATATACTGTTTGAACCCAAATACCGAACCAGCAAACAGCAAAGAAAGCACGATGACCCACACGGCATGCGTGACTTTGTTTCTCCAATTCAATATGTAAAAGACGCTGAATCCGATAAACGCACCAGCCACGGCCATGATAATGGCACCTTTCACCGATGAATAGTATATGATGCCGATGATGTTCTTATAGCATGCCACCAACGCAAGCATGACACCAAAGAGCAACAACACCATCCAGTTGCGTCGCATCAATCCTACAGACTCATGCAGGTAACTGGTGACATGCTCGTGGAGCAGCCAGGAGAACCAGAACAAAGAGAAAGTCAGGAACAAAATGCCATATCCTGAATCGATGAGCAGCAACACAACGCTGATGCCCAAAGAATTGACAACCGACCAGAACAGCGACTGGATGGGCGGGTCATTGAACTCAAGATTGTCCCAGTCGCGGTCGTCCTTGCGATAAATGCCACCGTATTTCTTGTAAATAAGGATGGTGTTGAAAAGGAAAATCAAGACAGGCAACGGTATCACAATACAAGGATAACTGTGTCGCCACACATAGCAAAGGGCCAGCAAGACCAAGGAGACCACACCCCAAAGCGAATGGAACCACAAACTGCCAGGCAACGACCAATCTGCAAGTCGGAACTTATAGCGCAACACCATCTTTGCTATGAATATAACAACTATCAGCAACACCATCATTTGAGTGAGCCTCAAACCATTTTCAGGGTTCCTGAATATGCCGAAGAATTCATAGTAAGTGATGTTTTCCACCGGAATGAACACAGAAGTCCGCCACAACAGGAACCATCTGAACGTGACAAGGAAGAGGGTGACGGCATAAGCCACAAACTCTATGGAAGTGAATGTGTTGTAGAGTGCCGAGTATTCGTCTTTCACACTGTGAGCGCCAATGTATAACAAGACCGACAACGACAGCGCAAAAAGAATGACATACCATTTGATCTTTGTCGGTTGATAAGGTGACGTTTCTTTAAAGTCCTCCACACTGGCAATCCATTCCACACCACGATGAAGTGGTGCCTCTGTCCCAGCAAAACTCTCTCCGGCGCGAATAGTGTCGGTGCGCTGGTTGTGCGAAGTATACAGGAATTGAAGCCTTTGGTTGGTGGGGCCAGATACATACGATAACGTCATCGGCGACATATTGTTGATATTGTCAGGGTGGCTGAAGACATCGAACAAGAGGATGTTCTCTGGCATGATGTCGATGTTGTCCATAAACGAACTGAGCGTTGTGGTCACACATACATTGTTGAAACTCTTCTCAGGGGTTTGCTCGAAATAACGATAGACAGGCAAAAGATATTTCAATGCCAGACGCCCCTCGGTGCGAGTAAAGTAGACGGGACGTGTGCCAGATTCGCCATAGCCTATGACAAACGCCTGCTCGAATGGTATTCGTATGGTGATATCAGTGGTCGCATTTATGCTGTGCCATTCCCCTTCGCCCACTCGGATGGCTTCAACGTAGCTGCGGTCTTCGTTGCGGATGAAATTCTGGATATCCACGCTATAAGGGACGTCCTTATACCTTTGGATCTTATCATCTTGCAAGACAAGTGGATAGGTGGTGTTACGGACGATGTGAATGCCTGTGAAGTTGGTTTCATCAAATCTCGGATTCTGCGCAAGTTTCGCCATCGGCAAGCCAAATATCATGAAACGATCTTCATTGCTTTTGACGGGTTGCTCCCCGTTTAAAGAGATGAAATATTCCACCGAGTCTTTTGTCAGATTCCCGATGCTGAAATCGTAAATGCTATCGTTGTTCAAACGCATCTGCAGATGTTCTCCATCCCTGAAACTCAACATCGAACCCACGTTGACGAGATTCTGCTCTGTACAGCGCTTCTTGTCATTTATTTTATTAAAGTAAATGGGTCGAGTGAATCCTGTCAACCTCACGACGACAGCGCTGTCCTCTACATCCAGGATTGTGGCCTGGCCATTCATGCGCTCATCATCAAAAAAGGCGTTGCGGCTATTTCCTGCCAACACAAACTGGCGTGGTTCTGATATTTTTATGCCACTGAACTTCACGGCATGATGATCAATATTCCGATAGACGTGCTTGTCGGCATAAAAATAATTGTTCAGGGTCTTCACGCAAAACCACCCAAGCACAAGCAACAAGACGGCTGCAAAAAAGGCATACAGATTGTCGAGAATGCCGATGCGCAAGTTGGTCCCATCAGTGGATCGTCGCTCCACACTGTCCAGACAGCCAGTGTGATAAAGCAATGGCAACGCAATGATCCCTACTAAAAACAAGAGTCCCAGGAAACCAAAATTCGTTGTGAATTGGGATCTGATAAAAACGATGAAGGCTACTACCACAAGGGCTATGGCAATAAACACACCGGCTCGTCCTTTTTTCATAATAAAATGTGGTTAAATGAAATGAGTTTTTTATCCTTGGCCTAATTTAAAGCGATAACCATTTAGCAAGAATGGCTTGTCGTCGATAAGAGGGTTATCGTCGTTGCCAGACCATTTGCTAATACATTTCTGGAAGACTTGTGCCCATTTAGATGTTTCCATATCAAGATTGGTAACAGGCTTTGCGCTGTTCACTGCTTCTTCTGGAGTGATTTCCTCCATCAGCAATTTCACGTTGATGCCTTGGTAGGCAGAAGAATAATTGACGTTATTGATGCTTTGTACGACATCCATCATCATCACCGACAATTCAAGGAAATGTGTGCGCACAGTGCGTTCATAATCATCGTCAGGAAAATTAATGCGCAATTCTTCGTAAAAGTTGGTGATCTTGTTCTGAAGTTGTTTGATGACAGGCAATGACTGTTCGGCGATACCTACCATCACTTCGGCATCGTTGAACACCTTTGCCAATAATCTGACTCCATCGGCGTCGCTATGCGTTTTTTGCCAGACATGCAACTCTTCCATTTTTGTATGCAGTCCTTCCAATTTCTTCAATGCAGTTGATTCATTTGCGACATCGTCCATTCCCTTTCTCAATTCAATGAACTGGCTGACCGCCGTGTTCATCTTCTTGAAAAGTTCATCATTTTCTTTTGCATGTGCTTTGATCTTCTGTATCTCATCCATGTCTGCCGACAAGGTCGCCATCTCTTTTTTCAATTGCATATATTTCCATAGCACGAGGATCAGCCCAACACATAAAACGAGAATAATCACCATGTAGGGTAATAAAGAAATATACTTGCTTTCCATAAACAATTCGTTTTTAATAATTTGAAATTACAATTCTGCTGCCAATCGCTGGGCCTCTTGGGTGGCATTTCCTTCTGAGCCCCCCTTGTCGTTCGTCTTGTTTTCGTTTGACTGATTCTTTTCCCCATTATCACCATTTCCTGGTTCAGGTGTTTGCGCTGGTGCTTCTCCCTCTTTTGTATAAGGCAACTTCACGTCATTGACATTATCAATAGAAATATTAGGAAACAATGTTCCAAACAAGAAGGGGGATGTTTGCAAATTGACTCCATTTTCCTTTAACTTGGTTACTTCGGAAATTCCTTCTTCATTAGTAAATCGGCAAAGAATATCCTTATTGGTAAAGAATATGCTGATTTCAGTATCATGTGGAATCTTATCATATTTGACGCCACCTATCATCAATCGTTCGTTAATATTCACCGAACATGTATATCCATAAACCAATCCATTGTCTTCGCTTTTGCCTGGTGTATGATAGCGGTTATAGTTGCTTTCACGACTATTAACAATAATCGGTGTAGAGCCATTCCCTTTTTTCTTTTTCCCTGAGAAGACACTGAGCTTTCCAATATGAAATTGTTTAATAAGATTATCAAACCAGCCTCCTTTAACGAAGCCCAGCCGTTCTTGGATCGTAGTGACTGTGTCCTTTTCCTCTGTTGAGCCATCCGAATGATTCTCTTTACTAAAAACAATAGGGACACTATACATGTGGTTGTTGTAAGCCCCATCTTCAAAAGAACTACGAATATACAAACAGACGTTTTTTTCGTCTAGAGCTATATTGCGTCTTTGATAATTTAATTCTTCGTCTACTAATTCTCCATTTTGAAGCCCCTTCATCATTTTATCCTTGAATTCTTTCAATCGGAATCCTCTTCCGGCAAAGATCACACGATCTGCTTTCCCAAAGTTCTTCATTGACTTCAAAATGCTCAAGTTCTCACAAACCTCTTCTACAATTTGATCAATTGTATTACTGACGTATTTTTGCGCCTCCTCACTAAGTGGTTTGTAGGTATGACTTTGGTTATTAACCAAATTTTTGATAAATTGCGTAACAGCGGTAGTTGCAATTTCGTCAACTGAATCCGATTTTGCTGGATTTTCTAATCCATTAATATTACTATTAGGCGTATAACCGTTCACATGAACTTTATACTGCTCTACTACTTGCATCAGATGAGCAATTTCTGCAATGTCACCATCCGTAAGCATCTTATGAATGAAACTTCGTACTTTATCCGCCTCAAAATCATTCAGCACCAGACTCAGATAATCATAAAGCAAGGCATAGAAGTAGGCATAAGTCAGGGCATTTCCGGCTCCAATGATGCCAGATCGATAAAAACTGCGGAACTTATCTCTTGGAGATTTAACATATTCTATGGCTGAAAAGTCCAGTGTGCCTTTTCCTGCATCAATAATGATATATTTCCCATTGTTTATAACAGCGTCATTCCTGCTTTTAATAACATTAACTACACCTAACAAGGAGGCGTCGCTCTCTGAAATAGCCGATAACTCAACAGCCTTAATGTGTTCTTTCAAAGTGCCATTTTTATTAATGATTGCCTTTATATCTTGGCGTATCCAATCTAAATGCCGGTTGATTTCAAGTTGTGAATATATGTTTGGCATGAGCACATAAAGGCAAACGCATGGACAAGGTGATTTCTTAAGAAGATTCAAAATGAAATGGTTGATATTGATGCGATAGAAATATCCCCTTTTATAGTTAAGAATTTGCTCGTCATGATCTCCTACTTTTGGTAAATCCACACCGCCAAAACCACTTAACTTCACATTAGGGATCTGAAAAAAATTTTCAGTTTTCAACAAATCTTGAGCCTTCTCGTAGGTGGTCAGCATTTCTACAATTCCTTTCTGCAAAGAACCTTCTTTGCTATATCTTGGTATTGTGTCTCCGGCCTCTTCGTCAGTAAATGATCTTTTTGTATAGAACACCGATTTGAACAAATAATTGTTGGACGGGTCTTCTTGCACATATTTTTTAGCTATTCCTTCAGAGTCGGTTGTAGATTGTGCATCTTGTATTTCTGCATGATTTCCCGACGAATAGCCTTGCTTTGGTTCAAGCAATTGCTTCATATCGTCAAACAAATTGCGGATGCCATCCACTCTTTGTTGATCATTACGCCTGAACAGCGCCATTTGCGAGGCTTCAGAGCCGAAATCCAACAATGTGTCACAAATCGATTCTGATTTTGCCACACACAAATACATCTCATTATATTTATCCAATATATGATTCAGTTCATTCAAAAGGACAAATTTGACTTTGATCATCAAAACATCCTCATTGCCACCACTATAGGTTAATGCCCACAAGGGGTTAGTGGTGTCATGTGTGAAAGCAAGTCCCAGGTTATCAGGATTATCCCAATCTATGTTTTCGTTTTCTCTGTTTTGCGATAAGTAGACTGTCAAGTCAATGCCATGTTGGGGGAAGTCTTGCTCATTTGAAGTCTCTGCTATTTTGACTTCAAACTTCTGGATATAAACCTCTTTCTGGCCCTCATCGCACTGAAAGATGACAGCATTGTCCTCTTGGCTCTGATTATTTCTCCTCGATCTTGAGCGGGTACCATTGGTGAGGTGATAGAAAGAAAACAGTTCTATCGCATTTCCAGCACCTTTCTCAATGATATAGGTCTCTGCTCCTTGACCTTCATCATCAAAATTAATCACATGGTCAAGTCTTTTACCGACATATAATGTTATAAGTTTCATATTGCTTGCTTTATGTTAAGATTAGAATATTTTGACAACGGGTTTCTGCTCCACCATCCCATTGATGGTATACCCCACTTGGATGATGTCGAAAATCTTTCCTTTGAAATTGCGGGAATTGAGTTTTGTGAAGAACTTGTCAATCCACACGTCATCATTTTTATATTCATAGGCCTCGCTCGAGAATTTTGTGGCCAAAACGGCTGGTATAATGAGTCCCATGTCTACAGCCCCCAAGAGAGTTTCCGCCTTGGCTCCAAGGCGTTCAAGTAGTGTGTTAGAAATGCCATGAGCCTCCATCTCTTCGTTCAGGTTCAAGTCGTCGCTGACAGTTGGAATGCGACTATAACTCAGCAACAAGGCTATGTTGTTGATCCATCCATCTTTATACAAAGCCTTTATATAGAGGTCTTGTATGTATTTTTTAATCTGCTGCAGGTCGGTCTTGTCTTTCTTCCAATCGCCGCTGCGCATTTTCTTGAATTCAACTTGTGTCTGTTCAATGCTTGAAACCATTTGGTTCATTTCAGAGACGAATATCGGGGCCTGGCCAGTGACACCTTCCACGCTTTCCTTCATTTCCCTCAGGTCTGCAGCAATGGATTTCAAACAATCATCAGTCTGTTCAACAAATGCATTGCGAGAATTAATAATGCCTTTTTGTATTTCCTTGATTCTATTATCCTTTGCCTCGATGATTCCCTTGTCTTTTTCCTGCTCTTCCTTCAATTTCTTGATCTCACCATCTTTTGCCTCGATGGTTCCCTTGTCTTTTTCCTGCTCTTCCTTCAATTTCTTGATCTCACCATCCTTTGCCTCGATGGTTCCCTTGTCTTTTTCCTGCTCTTCCTTCAATTTCTTGATCTCACCATCCTTTGTCTCGATGGTTCCCTTGTCTTTTTCCTGCTCTCCCTTCAATTTCTTGATCTCACCATCCTTTGTCTCGATGGTTCTCTTGTCTTTTTCCTGCTCTCCCTTCAATTTCTTGATCTCACCATCCTTTGTCTCGATGGTTCTCTTGTCTTTTTCCTGCTTTTCCTTCAATTGGGATATCTCTGTTTCCTTGGCCTTGATGTCGTCCTCATACCGCTGCTTCAACTCAGCCACATTGACGGTTTCCTTTGGAGCCTCAGGTTTTACGTCGGGCGTTTGTTTATCAACAGCTTCTGGTTGCGGCTCCTCTTTCTTGCTTTTTACTTCTTCTTGTAATTTTCTAATTTCCTCATCCTTCCCCTTCAATTGGCCCTCCAACAGGGTTATTTTGCTCGTCAACTCGGGATTTGGGTCAACAGGTGGGTTCTTTGGGGAGTTGTCTTTTAATGATTGTATTTGCTTCTTTAAATTATCGTTTTCTTCCTTGAGTTTACTATCATTTGCATTCTTTGCTGACTCTTTTCCTTCTTTATTTCCTTGCTCAAAGATAATTCCTCTGATGACCTCGAACGCTTTTGAGGAAATGGCGGTGGATATATTATATGTATTAAAAAAGTCCAAAACAGAGTTTTTGGCGTCAGAACCAATATAACCCTTTTTAATTGTATTCATCAGGGTGTCAAGCGTCTTCTGGCTATCTTCCACCTTGTCTTTGTCTTTTTCTTGATTTGCATTCCAACGATTGATGACATCATTCAGTCCTATCTTTTTCAGCCGTTTTTTCAAATCATCGCTGTTTTTGATTTTCGACTTCTCCCCGAGTATTTCCCGCACTGCTGTGGCAACCTCTGCATCAGACAATTCATCCATTTCTTTGGATTCCGTTTTTTGTTCAAATGGCAGGGTTGTCGTACTATCCGGCTTTAATCCTTCAGGCTGAGTGGGTGCAACGGGGTCAGGCATGTCATGGCCAGAGTTTCCTGCCACACCTGTCTTGGCGTCGCCCTTCTTTTCCTTTTTCCGTGAGAAAAACTGCTTGATGCGCGAAACCAGCGGTTTGATGCCATATTGATTTTTAGCCGAGTCTTTTTCCCTTCTCAACAAAAAGAGCCAACCTATCAAAGACAACAGGCACAAGGCTACAAGAACCCCAATGACGCTCCAAAGCGAAAACACGCTAGGCTCTTTTACGTGTAATGGGAAACAGAATCTTTTTGTCGTTGGTCCGTTTCCTGTCAGAGCGATACACTCAAATGTCACCACATGCGGGCCACTTGCCAATTCCGTTCCGCCCAAATCGGGAGAAATTTCCGTATCAAACATGATGTCGTCACCCTCCATTTCGGGTTGCGTTTTGGAAGAGACCATAAATCGAATCTCTTTGCCGTCGAGCATGACTTTGTCTACCACCATGCTTTTGTTGCCATCACGGGCAAAACTGAGTTCGGTCAACTCATGAGCATCCTCCAGTTCCAGACACTCTGTCACCAGGCTGTCGCCCGACTGCTTGAATGCCGTAGAAACAGCGCCCTTTTCACTTGTTTTCTTATAACTGACTTTGACTCCCTTCGTGTTCCATCCACCACAATGACGGATGCTGATGTTGGAAGTCAGGTTTGCACCATACGTCAGTCTCACTTTCACCTCCGACGCAATGTTCATACTGCTTAATTGCAGCCAGTTGCGCCTGTTGCCTGTCGAGATATTGTGAGTGTTCTGCGTGTCTTGCTTTGGAGCCTGCCCGCTTTTTTGCGACCAGCAGGTCGACTTTCCTTCCTGGTGCCCTTGGGCCAGCATCACCTCCACAGTGTCTTTGCAGAGAAACTCCATCAGTGAGTCGGCCACGAAGATATAATACTGATTGTCTCCATTGCCAGGCCTACGCACATACGCTTTGCGAGGCGACTCTGTGCTGACATCGAATCCCTGGGCTGTTCTCACCACTTTTATTGTGCAAGTGTCACGGTTCTCGGCACTGACTGTAGGCAACGACAACAAAACTGCACTGAGCACTAATAAGGCGAATATCTTTTTCCTTTCCATATTATATTTAATGTTGAATATTAACGGTTTTCTCTATTATCAAAAATGACGGGCCACAGACTCTTTCGCAACGACAAATTGTTGAAGTCGTCGTGCGGATTAAGGGGTATTGTTGCTTGGGCCACTTTGAACTCCATGCCAGTCCCCATGGCATTTTTCTTCAATATGTTGATTTCCAATGTGGCGGTGAAAGGTGGGCGTCCTTGGCATGGTATGTCGCAGAGTTTGGAAATGGTGTCGAAGTTTCTGTTCTCATAATCAGCCACCACATCGCTGCTATAACTTTGTATCAGGTCAATCTTCAACAAATCCTGGGGGTCTACTTCACATTCTCCTTTGATCTTCCCATCTTCTTCCTTGATCGGGGCATTGTCTCCGATTAGCGGCACATAGGTGTAAGAACGGTCATTGTTATACAGCACCAACCCATAGCTGGCATAAAACGGATTGCTCTTCAACTGATACCGTCCGTTGCTGGAGAACATGCTTGCAAAGGCCAAGGCACCTTGGGTGACCACGCTCTTCAGGTTTCCATTGTTGTTTTCCTGTTCGTAGGCGATGTCATTGCTCAACTTGCTTGCACTTATGTCGGCATAAAGCAATTGTTCTGGATTGCGGCATATTCTGCCGATATGCTCCCTGACACCCTCTCGAATGGCCTGCAAACAGGTGCTTCGTCCCGAGAATATGAGCACGTCGATGTCCAATTTGCCTTCACCATCGCCATATCGTTGGCCGAAGTTGACCAACACTTTCTCTGTTATCTCATTGATGATCTCACCAAAATGCTCATGTTCCAAGATGTCTTTCATCTGCAACGAAACGCCCGCGCCATTATTCTGGCGACCATTTTGATGCTTTTTGATAATTTCTTGGCTCGCCAATTTCAACTTGGGCAACCATTTTTCGGGATGCCCCAGTTGTTTCTTCACTTCCTTGATATAGTTCTTCAATTCCAGTCGCTCCGAGGTGCCTACCATGTTATCAATGGCAGCCTGTCGATCAAGTAACAAAGCTTTGGACAATAGGTCTGATTGGCTATTTTTCCCAATTTTTTTCTGATAGAGATCATTCAAAATGGAGGCAAGTTCGTAGTCCAGATAGTTTCCTGCCTTATTGACACCCAGTTTTCCTTTAATGGTGACGATTCTGTTGTCCCCGGTTCTTTCCTTGACAAACCAGGTCAGGTCAAGCGTTCCGGCTCCCATGTCGTAGACCAGCACGCTCTCTCTATTTTTCAACTGATTCTTCCTGTCTTCATTTTCTACACTGTCCAAGAATTCATTTTCTCGATACACATAATAGCAAGCCACGGCATCACTTTCACTGATAGTGAACAAATGTTCAGGATAAATGGCTGGTATCGAGCTTTGTGCCAGGGTCTTCACTGCCTTTATGTTGAGTGGAGTATATGTATTAGGCACTGAAAGCACAAGTTTGTTGACTGAGCGGGGCTTCAACTCACGGTTGTTAAACTCATGGCTGAGATAGTACTCAAACAATTGGCGATAGACGATTTGCGCCACCTCGTCAACTTTCATGAGTGATGTGGGATTGTTGTTCTCATCAACCAGTCTTCTCGCTTCACCATCCTCGTTATATTCGAATCCTACCATCTTTTCTTGCAAAAAGATGTTTGGCAGATAATTATAACCAATGATGGTCTTCAGACATGGCAGCAGATAGTCATGCCTGATGTTAGCGGCCGATGGCGAAAACCAAACGGCATAGTTCGCATAATCGGCGAGTTCCATGCTTGTAGCACGGAAATCTCCTTCGTTTTCTTGGTTGAAACAAACGGTTGATGAGATCATGTTTCCCTCTTCGTCATCAATATAGTTGCGTGGATCCCCTTGACCGTATACATTCTCCAGCAAGTGGCCTTTCATCTGTTTCAAGTCGACCTGCCCCTTCAGCCCCCCATGGTCATCGCCCATCGCCATCTGAGCATAGGCGGCAACCACAGCCGACGTGCCGAAGTCTACACAAAGCCATTCGGGAATCGGGTCTTTTTCCAAGCGCAGATGCAACACGCAGGTATGTTGCCCCTTGTTGGCAAGTTCGTCGGTATGTCCATTAATCACTTGGTCGAAATACTCGCCTCTTTCATCTTCCATCAAATGGTATTTTAGTTCCAGATTCAATTCGACAAATGTGCTATCTGCTCCTGCTGCAGGCATGATCGACTCGATGTCTCCAGCGCTTATTGTAATCGTGAACTCGCAACAACTTCCGTATCTATTGCATAACACCCAACTGTCTCGTTCGTCAGGCTTTTCCAACTTGAAAATATCTTTCAACGAAACCCCTTGTTTGGTTTTGATGCGTGCGCTGTCGTCGCATATCACGCTTTCGATGCTCACATCCCAGACCAGCACCGATGCTTTTGGAAACCGCTGGTCGACTGCATCGGCTGTGTTTAGGAATCGCAACACCATTTGAGACTTGGCCTCGGCGTTTTGTTGCAGGCGCAAAGACCCCAAATCCTCACCATTAGCAAGCGAAATGTCGTGATAAACAAGGTTTGCGCTATTTGAAGGCATGCCGAATTCGACCTTTCCCCTGACAAGGATGGGGTTACGATACAAATAGAAGCCCTCCAGCCTGGGGGTTGTCTGATTGTATGACAACTCAATGTCATACCTGTCGGGGGGGTCTGTGGAATGTGGATTGTTTACATTCGACATATCCAGCACAACGGAGAATTCCTTGCTCTCATCCGCCTTCAGATGTATGCCATCGACTGTAGTGCAATAATTGTCGCCTATCTTTAAAAACAGCCGGTCGTCTTTTTTGACCTCGTTACCCTCTGTTTTCAATACACTATTCATACTAAAGGTGGCATCGCTAACGTCTGGGGCACAACTGAAAGATGCGATATGGCTGACGGTCAAACGCCCCACTTCTTTCATCCCTGTTGCTGTGTAGACAATTTTTTCGGTGGATGACGGTCCTTGAAATTTGAATGTCAAGCGAGGCGTGAATTTCTTGACAGTGACCTCAAGATAGTCCTCGGCTACGAAATCTTTGCCCGACTGGTCACTCGAAGCCCCTTTCACCACAATCTTGAATGGTAGCGTGAATGTCCTGTCACGGTCTATGGTGCATGGGCAGTCGATAAGTTTTGAAGAATCGAAAAAGAGCAATACTTCACTTTTACACGCTTCCACCTTGAAATGGCCACTGCTTCCACGTGAACATCCATTAATCTTGCAACTGATGGGAACCTCAGAAAAATGCTCACGAGTCAAAATCTTGTCCCGGTTCTCGTCGTTCAGATATTGATCACCCGTTAGCACGATTTCATAAGAAAATTCCCCCTTAGGCTGGACATTCTTAGTGAATATCCAACACACCCTTTTTTTCTTCATCGGAAGAGTCAGACAGGCGTTAGGCTCAGACAAACTGATATTTGCTGCGTTCTCAACAAGGTTTGACATGTTCACCTCGTGGCTCCTGCTATTCAGGCTTAATTCGCTTTTATACATTAGTGAAGTATTTTCGGTTTAGGTTGTTTGTTTCTTATTAATCTCAAAATCGCTGGGCGTTGGCTCATAATATTCTGGCTTTGCTACTCGATAGACCTGTAGCACCAGCAATATGATGACTAACAAGGGGATTAAAAATTCCCAGACTTTTGCCGCCATGTATTGGTCGTCTATCCAAAACAAAGGTATCCAACCAATCTTGGCCAGCCATGTGCTGCCATAGATGGTGGCGTCTTTCTCATATTCTATAGGCACCTGGATGTTCAGTCCGTCACGGCCCAACTCACGAGGGCTTTCGGCATTGGCCGACATCAGGGTGGCATTGTAAAAACCATCCTTCAGCCCCAACCATGCGCGCAACTGCAAATTGCGGACCGACTTGTCTGACGGAACGACAAAGGAAAGCGTGGTGTCTGAAAGATGGTTGAAGGCCACAGCCTCTTGGGGGGTATTGAAGACCACACTGTCTGACGAATTGGGGAACACTTCCATGCGGCGGAATGCATATCTTTCGTTGCCTCGCCATGACAACGGAACCTCAAGACGATATTTCCCGTTCCACTGACGTATGGCCGAGATATGTGAGGGATGGTCCACGGCCTCTGCCAACGAGAAATACTGCATCAATGGCACATATTCATAAAACTCCACATATCCCTTTGGAGAGTTCAGCCTGTCTTGCCAAATCGAATCCGTGGATAGATATTTGATGAAGTAGAAATGCTCCACGTCGTAGCATTTCGAAAAGATTTTTTCTGATGTCAGGGGATTGGATAAATTCAATTCCCTTTGTGTTTGGGGGAGCGTTTGCGTTTCATCATAAAAATTGTTTCCATTATAATGCCGGTCGGTAAGCATCACCAAAAATGTGCGGCCTATGATCGGCTGGTCGGATTTCAACGATGCCAAAGCGTATGCCTTCGCCACAGACACAAGCGAAAAGCCTTTGACTCCTGGATTATAATGTTGAAGGGCTATGTCGCTCCATACATTGCTCAGAAGGTGATCCAACTGCTCCGTTGAATATTGCTGATAAGAATATCGGGCAGCTTCTTCGCCCATGGGCATGGCAAACACACGCATGTCTGTTTGGCTGGCATTGATTCTAAAACCCACAATAGAGACATAATCTCCATTTTCAAATAGATGGCGACGGCCATGGCCATTATCAATTTTTTTGTATAACAACAACTGACGAATCTTCATCGCCGCTTCATCGCTGCCTATCCAGTCGTCACACCCTGCCTTGTCAACCGCTATGATAACATGATGCCGTAATGGGATGGAGGACTGGGCATTTAATGCAATTGCTTTTTCTTGATTTAAGAATAAAAACAACAAAAGACAAAATTGAAAATATTGATTATTTTTCATTTCTTCAGATTTATTATTATATAATAGATTACAAAGATAAATAAAAAATAATTAAGTATAATTATAATTTACTAAATTATCTTTTCTTGCAAATTTTTAAGATTTATAAACACAATCTCATTTTTACCAAATTGTATCTTGTCTATTCGGCAAACAATTCTTTTATTACCAAGTCTTTGTTCGTGATGAATGCCCGCATGTCGCGATAGATATAGCAATCTTCGTATGATGTGGCCTTCAACTTGCCCTCCTCAGCAACGAAGATTTCTGCATCGGGATAGGCAAGGATGACGGGAGAATGAGTGGAGATGATGAGCTGTGACCCCGCGCTGACGGCTTCTTTCATCCACAACAGGAAACGGAGTTGGTTGATATAGGACAATGCCGCTTCAGGCTCGTCAACGATATAAAGTCCCTTGCTCCTCATTCGGTTGGTGAACAACGCCATGAAGCTCTCACCATGCGATTGCTCGTGAAGACTGACTCCACCATAGCTGTCCAACATCCTCAGGTCGCTATCAGCAATCCTGTCCACTTCGGAGGCAACGTTATAGAAACTCTCCGCGCGAAAGAAGAACGCGTTTCGGTAGCTCAAATCGGCTCTTACGGCGGTCAGTTCTTCAAAAAGGGAAGAATGGGTCTCCTTGGTCCTGAAATTGAAATTCTTGCTTCCACCTTCAGCATTCAGCCCCAAAAGAGTGGCAATGGCTTCAAGCAAGGTGGATTTCCCCGAACCGTTTTCTCCAACGATATATGTGACACTCTTTGAAAACTCCAAGGTCTTCAAATGGCGTACAATCGGGAGATTAAACGGATAGGCATCATCCCGAGACGGAACATGCTCATTCCGTATTGCCCTTAGAAATATGTTTTGACCGTTGATTGTCAATTCTCAATAGTTCAAAAGATGTTCGGCTCGTCCCACACGCGGGTTTCCTGACAGCGGATGAGAGTGGTCTGATTGCCTACTTTCAAGCGGAATTCGCCCTCTTCAAGTCGCCAACGGCAGTCTTCGCCCACGAAAGCGAGTCGGTTAGCTGGCAAACGGAAGGTGACAGTCTGCTGCTCACCAGGCTCCAGCGAGATCTTCGTGAAGTCACGCAGACGGCGGTTGTCGGGAACAATTGATGCTATGAGGTCGCTGGAATAGAGCAGCACAGACTCTTTTCCAGCCCGGCTGCCTACATTTTTCACGTCGACAGAGACGGTCAGCACGTCATCGGCGCGGAAGTCGGTGCGGTCGACACGCAGGTTGCTGTATTCGAATCGGGTGTAGCTGAGCCCATAGCCGAAAGGCCACTGCAACGACACGCGGGCATCGTAGTTGTAAGCACCAGCCATCGTGCCCACCTCTTCAGAAACTTTATAGTCGTAGTTGTTGAGCGAATTGATTTCTCGCGGATAGGTGTAGGGCAGTTTGCCAGAGAAATTGGCGTCGCCACAGAGAAGGTTGGCGAGTGCATCACCACCGTAGTTGCCGGGCAACAACACGTGGACCACAGCGTTGGCCATACGCTCGATGTCGGCGATGATGCGCGGGCGGCCCTCGTTGAGCACCAGCACGATGGGCTTTTTCGACTTAGCGAGTGCCTTGACGAGTGCGCGCTGGTTTTCGGAAAGCGTCAGGTCAGTCAAGTTGCCGGGTGTCTCACAATAGCTGTTCTCGCCGATGCAAGCCACAATGACGTCACATGCTTCAATGCCGTCTGCAAGTGTCGATCCCTGCTTCACGGTGAATCGTCCGTTGTCAACAAGCAGTTGCTCGTTGTCAACTTTCTCATCCCAATATTGGCCGCGTTCGTTGTAGGTGACAGCCTGCTGCAGGTTGACGTTATCTTTGCCGAACTTCAAGCACAGAGCCTCGTAGATGGTGTTGTATTTTTCAGCCAAATCTTCGGCTCCCGAGCCTTGCCACGTGTAGCTCCATCCGCCGTTCAGGCAACGCATCTGGTTGGCGTTGGGGCCAGTGAGCAGTATGCGTGTGTCTTTCTTCAGCGGCAGCATGGGGTGCATTTCCTCTAACACGAGCGGAACCTCGTCGATGACGGGCTCTGCCTGGTTTCTTCCAATCTTACGCCGCTTGACGGGCTCCACCTCCATAGGCTTCCTAACGGGCCGGTTGGGGACAATGATGGTGTCGTTTCTGAGCAGTACAATGCTTTCCTCTGCAGCGCGCAGGGCAGCTGCGGCATGCTCTGCAGAACCAAACTTCTCGTAGCCCTCTGGGCCGGTGTTGGGTTGGTCGAAGAGTCCCAATCGGTATTTCAAGCGGATGATGCGACGTGCAGCATCATCGATGCGTTCGCGGGAGACTTTCCCCTCGTCAACGAGTTGTCGCAGAAGGGTGCAGAAGTCCACGCTATAGGGATCCATCGACATATCGATGCCGGCATTGATGGCGATACGGATGGCGTCTTTCTTATCCTTGGCAACACGCTCACGCTGGTAGAGGTTGTTGATGTCGGCCCAGTCGGTGATGATCATGCCATCCCACTGCAGGTCTTCCTTCAACCATTTCGTGAGGTATTCGTAGCTAGCGTGCACAGGTGTGCCGTTGATGCTGCCCGAGTTAACCATGATGGTGAGGGCTCCAGCGCGGATGGCGGCACGGAAAGGCTCGAAATATTTCTCGCGCAACATCTGCGGCGAGAGGTAGGCGGGGGTGCGGTCTTTGCCTGTCCACGGTGCGCCGTAGGCGAAATAGTGTTTCACTGATGTTGCCACATTGTACGGGCCCAGGTGGTTGGGATTGTCGCCCTGATAGCCGCGAATCTCGGCTTCAGCCATCCGTGCGTTCACCAACGGATCTTCGCCGAAACTCTCCCAGATGCGGCTCCATCGCGGGTCACGGCCTAGGTCGAGCACGGGGTTGTATACCCACGGGCAGTTGCCAGCTCGGCTCTCGTAGGCGGTGATACGAGCCCCCTCGCGTGCCAGGTCAGTGTTGAACGATGCGGCGAGGTTGATAGGTTGCGGGAAGAGCGTGCCGCCCTGTGTGTAGGTTACACCGTGGTTGTGGTCGAGTCCATATACATCAGGGATGCCAATGTGCTGCATCGACTTCTGCTGTATCAGTCTAATCCAACGCTGCCATTGGTCAACGGTGGCGGCTCGTGTGCCGGGTGCGTTGAGAATCGAACCGATTTTGTATCGTGCGATAGTAGTGTCGAGCATCGTCTCGTTGAGTTGCCATTGGCGGTTCTGGTCGAGACGGCCCATGATGTCGAGGTTCAGTTCGAGCATCTGGCCGATTTTCTCGTCGAGCGTCATGTGGGCAAGAGTTTGCTCTACGCGGGCTTCCAAGGCTTTGTCGCGTGGAATGGCGGGCGTAGCCTTTGGGGGTTGAGTTGCTGTTTTCTTGGTCTGCGGTGCAGCTTTCTTGGTTTGGGCCGTTGTGGCCACGGGTGTGAAGGCCAGTACAAAGGCCAATGCGATAAGACTGTTTCTTGTTTTCATATTGATGTTGGTATTGTTTTCTTGACAGGAAAAGAGGAGGGGTGCCTATTCGATGCTCTCAAGTGTTGCGCCTTCGAAGAGCGGGAGCAGTTGAGAGATGGAGTCGCGGGCACGGCTGACTTTTATTTCCAAAGTGACGCGCAAGGGATTTTCATCAGCATAACGGTCGCTCCCTGCTGGTGAAAGGTCGCCGGTTAGCGCGTCTTCTTCGGATTGGGAGTTGTGAGAGTCTTTATTTTTCTTCATCTGATAGGTGTCGACAGTGATTCCCTCAGTAGTAAGCCGGTTAACTATGCGCTGCAGTGTTGCAATATCAGGTGCCAGGAATGTGGCGGTGACATAGTGGTGGCCTGTGCGGCGGAACATGTAATTGAGAGCTTCAAGACACAGTAGTACGAGGACGGTAGCGAAGGCGGCAATGACGTACATGCCCGCTCCAGAGGCAAGACCGATGGCGGCAGTGACCCAAAGTCCGGCAGCAGTGGTGAGTCCGCGCACGGCGTGGCGCTGGAAAATGATGGTTCCGGCACCGATGAAACCTATACCCGACACTACTTGCGCAGCGATGCGTGAGACATCGAGACGGTGCTCGGCCGAGAGCAATGCGTCGGCAAAGCCATGGGCTGAGACAATCATGAACAGCGCTGAGCCAAGCGCCACGAGGAAATGGGTGCGAAATCCGGCTTCTTTGGCGCGGTATTCGCGCTCGAGCCCAATGAGTCCGCCAAGGAGGGCGGCGATGAGGATGCGAAGGATGAAATCGTAGGTCATAAGGGGTTATTGTCATTTTTAGGTTTTTCCAGATTTTCTAGAGGTTCTAGATGGTCTAGAGAGTTCTTTAATCAGAAGCGGAGATGGAGATATTCGCGCGCATCGGGTGGAACTTCGAGATTGTCGATGGCCTGGTGGATGTGGCGCAAAGACAGGCGGCGGGTGCTTTGTGCGGCAGCCAGCAACATCTCGCTGAGGTGGTCGCGCTGGGCGAATTCTAGAGTGTTGCGATGGTTGTAAATCCAACGCAGATAATCTTGCGGAGAGCGCAGATAGAGACGTCGGGCCAAAGCGCAGAAGTCGTCGTAAAGAGTGCAGGTGAGCAGATTGATAGACTCGTCCATGTTCCATTTCACGACGAGGGTGTTGAACTGATTGAGTGCTTCCACGCCTTCGGTCTGTTGTATGCGCCGCATCTCGCGCCGATAGAAGTCTATATCATTCTCGGTGGCGTTGATGTTTAGATGGATGTTGATGGGCAGAATGGTGTAGAGAGCCACCCGCGCGAGCGAGTCGTCGAGTTGGTCAACGTCGCTTTTCATCTTGTCGATGGTAAGCGTCTCTATATTGGGCAACAGCACAGCAAGTTTGTTGCCGTTGCTGCGCCGGTTATCGTATATCCATTGCAAGACCTGCTGCGGCGCCCGTTCGTATAGCCTAGCCAATTGCATCGGCACGAAGTCGGCGGCAGAGTAAGGAGCTTTCGCTATGGAATCCACTTGTTGCGCCATTCGGTTCCAAGAGGCAATGGCATGCGGATGGTCAGCCGGTATACGTAGCAAACTGTCGGCAGCATGAACCACAGCGTATTCCAACGTGTCGCCCTGTGATGCGAGCGGCTTGGACGGCTTCAAGAACGCCAACAACGGCTCGGGCACGGGTCCGATAGTGTCGGAGTGCGATTGTACCACCGCATGCTCGATGATGAGGGAGTCGTCGGGCAAGTCGTTAGTAGTGCCTGGCTCTGCGTTTTGTCCTTGGCAGGCGGCCACGAGCAATGCCATCACAATGAGGGTTGCTGCGAGGCCGTTTGTCGATGGGTTGTTCTTCATTCCGGTTAGGGTAGATAAAGGAAACAGCCCTCAAAGATACGAATAAAAACCGACATGTGCGCGTTTTTCCGTTTTTTTTGTTAATTTTGCATCGAAAACCGCTTATTTATTGATTGATGACGCACTTTTTGATGAGCAGAAGACCGTTCTCGAGCCTTTTCTTGGTTTGTCTCCTCGGCCTGTTATCGGGCTGCGGAGGTGAGTCGGCTGCGCCCACGCAAGAGGATGAGGGCGTGGAGCAGACGGTGACGGTGGACACAACGGCCGACCTGCTGGCGTTCTACCCGAAGTTCAAGCGCGTGGACCTGGTGTTCGGTTCGATGCCATCGACAAATGACGAGAGTGTGCTGTTCTGCTGTTCAGCGGCATTCACAGAGAAAGAACTAAAGCAATTCGACCACATGAACATTGCAGGCAATCACGTAGGCGGCGGCGAATTCCACAAAGGTTACGCCTGTGCGAAGAACACGGGAGGATTTGTATTCTATGACAACCGCTGGCAGTTCTTCGCTGGCGACTTCGGCGGCGAATTGGGACGGGCTGCCGACAAGCGAGGCATGGGCTTCGGACAGATGCTGATTATTCACGGTGGACGTCGCATGGCAGCTCATGTGGGTGGGCGCTATGTTTTTCGCGCACTCTGCGAACATGAGGGCCGGTTGTGCATCATTGAGTCGCGGCGCTTGCAAGACTTCGAGTATTTCGTCCACGCACTACAAGCTTACGGCGTGAGTGAGGCGCTCTATTTGGTGATGGGAGCAGGCTGGAACCACTCGTGGTATCGCGACATGGGTGGAGGTGCCCGAATCCTACATCCCCACCGACACGACTTCTCTACCAACTGGCTAGTATTTTATCGCTAACTAAAACCAATACCAATATGAAAAAAGCATTGTTTATATTCGGCTTGTGCCTATTGACGACCGTTGGCTGTAATCAGACGGACAAAACTGGACAACAAGCCGAGAAGGCTCCTGCCGATTCAATTGCTACACGACAAGATCCAGTTCTGAAGAATGGAGAAGAGACACTCAATGAAGAAGCCGGTCAACAGGAAACAGAGTCGGCACAGTTTTGCAAAGAAATCCCCATTGAGAATTTCATCGCATTCATGAAATCCATTGATGTGGCGAACGCTGAGAAGATTGGACTGGAGAAGGTCTACGAGGTGGAAGTGCAAGACGAGGAGGAGCCAGGCCTAACCTACTATCGCGCCATCTACGGCCACAACATTGAGAAAGGTGCCAAGCAAGAATTCGGTTACAAACTGAACGCCACCAACGAACATGCTTGCTTCTTTCAGGAAGACCTCGACACATCAACCTACTACAGCATGAATTTCTCCGACGAGTCCGATGCCAAAGATTTCTACAACCGTCTTATGCAGCATGGCGTGCTGGAGTTCGACGGCGACTTTATCATCATCGAAGAAACGTTGCCTGCCGGTAAACCCACTCATGTGGAGAACCTCGATGGCTACCACCCAATTTGTTTCATCAAACCGCCCAAACAAGAAGGCGACTTCTACAGCATTAAATTGTTCCCGTTCGAGTAGGCAGGGCTGTCAACAATTGACAAATCACGAGTATTGCCAGCACAGCGGTAAAGAAAACAAATAAACCGTTCGACCTTGAGTGCATTTTGCAAGGTCGAACGGTTATTTGTTAATTATTGATTCAAAGATGGCTGATTAATCTGCACAGCCTTTCTTATTTTTTATTCTAGTCCATAATTAAGGATGCTCATTTGCCATGTGCCTCAAGAACAGGCATGATGGGCTGGCCAATGCATGCGCTGGGCGCTTGAATGTGGAGCATAGCACAGACGGTGGCGACAATGTCACCGATGATAACGGGCGTATTAGTCTGTCCCTGCTGCTGATGCCATCCGAAGAAAAAGAGAGGCAGATGGGTGTCATAAGGATTCCACTGTCCGTGGGTGGTGCCACGATAGTCGTCGGCGATTGTCCAGCTGAACATCTGTGGGCGCGGAATGTAGACAATATCACCCTGACGTTTAGGATGGCTTCCATTGATGATGCGCTCGCGCACATCCTGTGGGATGTTGGCAGAAGCCACATCTTCGCGGGCGCAGACAAACATCAAGTCGGGACACTGACGGGCTACGCGCACAACTTCGTCCTTCACGGCCTTGGCATCAAGTTTTGCCGAGTCGAGCTTTTCGTAGTCGAGAAAAGCAAAGTTGACGTTCTCTCCTGCAATAAGGTTGGCCACACCAAACTTCTCAACGAGAGCCTTATCAATGGCCTTGAAGAGAGCTTTGCCATCCCATCCTGCTGAAGGAATGTGATTCTGCTTCATGTAGTTGGGGTTGTGGGCGGCTCCGTGGTCGGCGGTGAGGAAAAGCAAGTAGTTGTCACGGCCGATTTGTCGGTCTAGATAGTCGATGAACTGCCCGAGTTCTTTGTCTAATCGCTGGTAGACGGCCCAGTTCTCTTCACCGCGCGTGCCGTATTCGTGGCCAATGGCGTCGGTACTTGATATGCTGATAGCAAGCAAATCGGTATCATCGTCAGTGCCAATGCGTTCATTGTCGACGATAGCCTGCGCCATTCGGAAGGTGAGCGTCACACCGTCGGGTGACATCTTGGGGTCTTCGCCAGGCTTCCAAGCATTGCGTTCGTTGAACCCCTTCACCCATCGGGGCAACTCCTTCATGTAATAGTCGCTGGTGATGAAGTGCCCGACTTTCGAGTCGAACCAGTAGGCGGCATTGGCAGCATGTCCAGCGGGCAGGATAGCGGCACGGTCTTTCAATGCCACACCATAAACACGACCACGGAAATCGGTGGCTAAGCGTATTTGGTCGCCCAAGGTGGTGGCTTGTAACAGATGGGGCGAGGCTTGTCCGGTGGTGGTCGAACTGCCCACGGATTTCACCTGAGTGTCCTTTACCGAAGATGTCCATTGTCCATCAACGATGAAGTTGTTACCCACAATACCATGCAAGGCAGGCACGGAGCCTGTATATACACTGGCGTGTCCGGCTGCGGTGACGCTAGGCACATAGTTGATCATGCAGTTCTCACAGCTGAAGCCTTGGTCGACGAGCCGACGCAGTCCGCCGTTAGCGGTCGCCTTGTCATAATAATAATAGAAGTAGTCCCAACGCATCTGGTCGACTACGACACCGACAACGAGTTTCGGTCGGTTGATTTTGGCGCCGGCGTTGAGGGCGAACATGAAGAACAACAATCCCCACACACCTCTGCTCAGGGTGGACGAGGAGATGGAAATGAATAAACGAAGAGTTTTGAATAGGCGGTTCATAAAATAAATGTTGTGTTGATTAATCAATAAATAATGTTGGGAAGCAATTACCTTTTGCGAAAGCTCCGCTAAGTGGGTGGTTATGGTTGCTTGTCATACTGCTGGGCAGTCTCCATAAGCAACTTCTCGATGGCGTGCAAGCCTTCGCTACCTTTATCATCAGGCCATGCGTTGCGTCCGTGCGACGAGACATTCAGCTTCTCTGAGCGAGCGGCAAACGACCAAAACATGCCGTCGAGCAAACGCTCGCCTTCGGGCAGCACGAGGGCATAACTGCTTTCTAGATTGAACAAGTCGTTGGCTTGGATGATGCTGTCGGCAACTTGCATCACTGACTCGTCGACAACCCACGTCACGTCCTCGTTCATCCGCTTACACGACAGACACGGACGGCCCTTCTCGTTGCGCGAGAGGTTGAATTCTCTATAGAACGACTGCCTCATTCCCTGAAAGTTGAACTCCACGCTGAGCAACCGACCTGTAGGCGACAGCGACTGCAGGTCATTGGGTTCACCGCTGCGCACAGCTTCTTCGGCCTTAATAATCTGTACGTTCAGCTGTTCGATGGCAGTAAGCGGAGTAGGATTATTGGATGGTTTGTACCACGATTTGGCGTCGAAGAACCGCTGCACATCGGGCGATGAGGTGAAGCGGTGACCATGGCGGGCGTATATCTCGTTGCGGATAAGACGAAGCATAGCCTTTGGATAGCGGAAGAGCATACCACGCCCGATGGGTCGGACGGAGACAAAGGCCCATTGGCCAGGCACCTCATCACTATAGGGCGACTCTACGAACTGCAGAATCTCTTGATTCTTGATACGAGGGCTATGGTCAACGAACTTCTGGTCGTGCACGATTTTCACATCGATGCCGTTCAACGCCGGCCTTAGCGCCCAAGACATAGGCCCCATGATGGCTCCGGCACCACCTCCACCAGGCATCTTGCCGTGATTCGGCGACGAGGGATCACCATTACTCACGCGTCCAGCACCATAGTAAATGAGGTCGGTATAGCCATCAGTTCCGTCGGGAATACCACCGAAGAGGCCCGGATCTTCATTATAGCTCTTGACATTGTAGAACTGTTTGGGGCCGAAGAAGACATCATCTCCCTTGCTGTTGCGATAATGTCCATCATAGGCGTCGTGAAGATCTCGCAGCTGGAAGTTTGTGACGGTATAGTGAGCCTGTTGGTGGTCAATGGCGGTAAACACTTGTTCGGCGCGCCCTTGCGCATCCCGGACAACGAGGAATTTCTCGTCACCGGCCGTCATCAACTGCAGCGTCTTGCGTTGTTTGTTGACAAGTTGCATGGGGTGAGTTTTTTCGTAGCCTTTAGACAACGGGAATTCATAGCGTGTCCCAATGTCGGAGCGGTAGGGGGCGATGCAAAAAGTGGGGGAAGGATCGTCGTCAGTGAACGAACGGATGATGACGCGCCCGTCGGTCCAATAGGATTCCATGACGAGTATGGTGTCCATGCTCACGGCCTTGAGCTGCACCTTCCGGTTTTCCATTTGGCGCTTCATCTCGCTGGCACGATTCTTGAGATCGTCTCGGTCAATCCTTCCGCCTTCGGCCATGATGTATTTCTTCATCTCTTCGAAACCCGTCATTTGCTGGGCTTCTGCATTGTTTGTGGTTAGTAGTGTTGCCATGATAAAAGCAGCATTGATAAAGGTTTTCAGTTTCATGGGGCTATAGGTTATTGATTTGTACTATCAAGTTGCGATTGCTGCTACATCCGCGGCCGTTTGTTGCTAATTCTTTAGTCGGCTCACGCCATCTCTCCGTTCTTTCAAAGACAAGCGACCAACGCCAAGCGGACGATAGAATTGCCAACTGTCAATTGTTCTCCACTTCGTTGGGATTGAAGCTGGAATTGTCGAAGCAATGGGTGCAGATGCGCTCCTTGGGCAGACCGATGCTCTCGACGAGGTCTTCAAGTTTGGCAAACTTCAGCGACGTGAGCCCCAGGCGTCGGGCTATTTCGTCGACCATGCGGTGGTATTGGGGTGAGTCGGTTTGCGCATAGAGTGGCAAGTTGGTAGTGTCGTCACCCTCGAAGTCACGTATAACACGGCGCGAGATAAGTTCCAAGTCGCTCTTTGACGAAGTAAAACCGATGAAAGGACATCCGTAAACGAGGGGTGGACATGAGATGCGCACGTGCACCTCGCGTGCTCCGTTATCGAAGAATGTGCGCACATTGTCACGCAACTGAGTGCCTCTCACGATACTGTCGTCGCAGAAGACGATGCGTTTATCGCGCAGGATGGCAGGGTTGGGGATGAGTTTCATCTTGGCCACGAGGTCGCGCCGTGTCTGCGAGCCTGGGGTGAACGAGCGTGGCCATGTAGGCGTGTATTTCACCACGGCACGCTGGTAGGGGATATGGTGACCGTCGCTGTAGCCGAGAGCCATTCCCACACCCGAATCAGGTATTCCACACACGATGTCGGCTTCAACGTCATCGTCTTGTCCCAACCGTCGTCCGTTCTGCTCACGCACGTATTCAGTGTTGATACCCTCGTAGTCGCTTGATGGGAATCCGTAGTAGACCCAGAGGAAGGCGCATATCTGGCAACGCGTGAAAGGCTTTTGCAATTGCTCCATACCATCGGGGCGCAGTCGGACTATTTCTCCCGGTCCCAAGTCGCGCACCGTCTCGTAATCGAGGTTGGGGAATGCGCTCGTCTCGCTGGTGGCAGCCATGGCACCGTCTTTACGTCCAATGACAATAGGCGTGCGACCCAGTGCGTCGCGTGCAGCGATGAGACCGTCCTCAGTGAGTATGAGTATGGAGCACGAGCCCTTTATGCGGCGGTAGACGCGGTTGATGCCGTCTACGAAACTGGTTCCCATGTTGATGAGCAGCGCCACAAGCTCCGTCTGATTGATATTGTTTGCCGACATTTCGCTGAAGTGCATGCGTTGTGCAAGCAGTTCGTCGGCTATCTCGCGTAAGTTGTTAATCTTCGCCACAGTCACCACAGCATACCGCCCCAGATGAGAGTTGACGATGATAGGCTGAGGGTCGGTATCACTAATGACGCCGATGCCCTGATTGCCCACGAAGTTAGCGAGTTCGTCCTCGAAGCGCGAGCGGAAATAGTTACGCTCGAGGCTATGAATGCTGCGATTGAATCCGCGCTCGGGGTCGAAGGTGACGAGACCGGCGCGACGTGTGCCGAGATGTGAGTTGTAGTCGGTTCCGTAGAACAAGTCGTTGACGCAATCTTTGGTTGCGATCGTTCCGAAAAAGCCTCCCATAATATTCCTTTAATCCTGTTTGTGTAGCTTTTGCGGTGCAAAGGTACGAAAAAAACGAGAGACGAAGAAAGGATTCTTTCTTTTTTTTACGGCAAACGCATATAAGTTTGCATCATGCTTTGCAACAACGGCAATTCAAGACCATGAAGGCATTTTACCCCGCTTTTTTGTAAAAAAATGCAAGGAAACGCCAGTTATTTATGAAATATTGTATAATTTTGCGGGCGTTTAAGGCAAGCAATTCCGCCAGCAACACAAAAAAGACAATGACATTATGGCAAACGAGATATCAGCATGGAACAAGATTCTTACAAGCGCGATGAGCCTTCCCGGTGTGAAAGTGAACAGAGCCACGTTCTTGGAAGATCAGTTCAAGACCTATTACACCCCTGAGCAAATTGCACCCATCATTGAGAACGGGCCTATCGGCATCATCCCGATGTCGATATTGGACAAGATTGCGTCTGACTGCATCTCCTATCACACGAACATTGCCAGCGGAACTTCGTTTGTCGCAGGACTGCCTGGCGGTCTCGCGATGATTGGCACTATTCCTGCCGATGTCGCTCAATTCTATTTCCACGTCTTCGTGATAGCCCAGAAATTGTCTTACGTCTATGGATATCCCGACCTTTGCGACAAAGACGGCAACTTCACCGAAGACGCCACCCACATGCTCACGGTCTTTGTGGGCGTCATGAGTGGTGTGGCCGCCGCCCAAAAGGTGCTGCAGGAAGTGGCCGAGCAGATTCAGAAACACTTGCTGCGGCAACTCTCGCGATATGCACTCACACAATCGGTCATCTATCCACTAGTAACACAAACAGCCCGTATGCTGGGCATTCAGGTCACCAAGACCTCCTTCAGTCGCGGTGTAGCGAAAGTGGTGCCGGTCATTGGCGGTATCGTCTCCGGCGGACTCACCTTTGCCACCTATCGTATTCAAGCCAAACGCCTGAAGAAAGCACTCCGAACATCCATGCTCTCAGCCTATGATGAAAAGAAAGGCGAGGAGGAGAATGAAATAAGCGAGAATGCCCAATAAGCATTCCCGCTATTTAAATAAATGAATGAAGATAACTTTCCCGTTGTACTATTAATTATATACAAACTCGTTATTTATCATAATCGATATTATTCAACAAGCGTTCCATTCGATTCTGACAGTTATATAATATAAATATGTGTGCGGTCGGAACGAACAGATGGGGTGTCTATTCAGCATAATTGTAGGTGCGCTTCTCGATATCGCTGAAGAGTTCGGCCAATTGTGCAGCATTTCCCATGAACGATTTGTGCAATTGGGTGTATTTCTCTGGCAGCCGCATGCCTTGCCAAACATCGTGGAACGCCTCTTCATCGTAGTTTTTCCTGCGGATGATACCCTTCACGACACGACCCTTTTCCATGTAAAAGCGGAACTCGTATTCCATGTCTTGTTCGTCGCCCTCGAGTGCCGTCATCGGGTCGTAGGCGTAGATGAAGGCTACTTTGCCGTCAGCATCGAAGAGATATTCCTCGTAGTAGACGCGGGCAGCGAAATTGTAGCGTGTGGTGGCGAAAGTCAGGCGGTGTGGCAGATAGATTTTCTCATCTGTCGGGTCTTCTTCGTCTTCAAAATAGAGATAGGTGTCTTCGGTGTGACCGCCTGTGGCAGGGAGGTTGAAGGTTCCAGTCAGGTGGTAGAACGCGCCGTAGTCGGCACCGTTGGTATCGGCTTCGCCCGAATGGCTGGCGATGAGTTCCTTCATGGCATTGTATCGCTGGCGGATGTTCTCCACCGCGTTCTGCGCCCTGCCAGCCTGCAGGCAGGCCACAAAGCAAAGCATCGTGGCAAAAAGATGTTTCATATTAGTCGCCATCTTCTCTTTCGTATGTTGCTTTTTCGGTACTGTTAAACAATTCGCGCAAACTGCCAGCCTTCTCGAGATATTGGTTGAGAATAGAGCGGTATTTCGCTGGCAGAGCCGAGCCTTGCCACTCATCCTTATAGGGCTGGTCGGGCTCCTCTTTGCACTTGATGATGGCTTTCACCACGCGCCCCTTGTTCAGATAGAAGCGCAGTTCGTATTCCTTGTATACATCGTCTTCGCCGAAGGCGGTAGAAGGGTCGTAGGCGTAGATGAAGGCCACGCTACCGTCAGCATCGTAGAGATACTCCTGATAGAATCGGCGGGCAGCGTAATTAAAGCGGGTGGTGGCGAAGGTGAGCCAATGTGGCGGATAAATCAAGTCTTCATTAGTCTCCACTTCGTCCCAATAGAGGTAGATGTCTTCCACATGTCCGCCCGTTCCAGGCAACCACTGGCGCGTTGTCAGGTGGTGGTATTGCCCCCAGTCAGCACCATCGTATTGGTCGTCGCCCGTGTGAGTGGCGATATAGTCTTTGATGGCTTTATAGCGCTTGCCAATGCTTTCAACGGTGTTCTGCTGCGCCCATGCCACTTGCATGAGAGCCGCGAGGAAAAGCAATAAGAAGGTTCTCTTTTTCATCTCTTAGTGGGTTTTTAGGGGTTATTTGTATTCATGTAAGTTACACGTTGCAAATATACAAAAAATCCGCAACAAATGCAAGAATGAAGAAAGAAAAGTTGCATTCTCTTCGGAAAACAGAAGTTCAACATATTATCACGAAAAAAGAGACCTCAATCGAGAGATCTCTTTATCATGTGCCGGTTATTGGTGTTTCTTTCTGTATTGCGTTGGCGACAGACCTGTCTTGTTCTTGAAATAGGAACAGAAGTTGGTGGTGTCGCGGAAGGCGAGTGCATCGGCGATGAACTTGATGGGGCAACGCGAGTCCATGAGCATGCGCTCGGCTTCGATGATGAGCAGCGTGGAGAGAATGTCAGCCACCGAGCGACCCGACATCTCGCGCACGATGAGCGAGAGATATTGCTCGCTGATACAGAGTTTCGAAGCATAGAATCCCAAGAAGTGCTCTTGGCGGAAGTGTCGCATAGCCAAGTCGTAGAAATCGCGCATGATGATACCTTGTCGGGTTAGGCCGCCTGCGAGTTTTCCATCGCGGTCGAAAGCAGGCGCAATCTCGAGCATGATGTTGTAGCACTCGTTCTGCAGGCGTTGCTCCTGATAGGGATGGTCTTGCAGCATCAACTGCTTCAGGTAGTTCAGGTGGGACGTCACAACGGAACATTCCTTATCGGTAAGCGTGAGTTTATAGACGTTCTGAATACGCATGACGGAGAGCATGTTATCGAGTTTCGCACCAAAATAGCAGTTGCCGCGAGCAAATCGGGGGCCTATGGCGAGCGTGTGCTTGGAGAACTCGTTGGTGAAGCTTTTCACCTCGAAGATGCTGTTTTGTGGACAAACGAAGAAGTCATTCTTCTGCAGTTCCACGTCGTGCCCGTTGACACTAAGCGTTCCACCGCCTTCAGTAAAGAGGCAGAGGTGAACGTAGTTGACGCCTAGCGGTATGTTCATCGGCATATGTGTGTTGTTGCGTTCGGCCTTGACATAGGCCAACGCCTCTCCGTACACTATAGCAGCATTGTTTCGGGCTATCAGCTGCGGGATATTGAAATGGTCAAAATTAGTCATCGTGTTTGATACTCTTAATGGTAGATTATTGATTTAAGTTTTACAAAAATAGTAAAATTAATTAACAGACGGGCATTTTTTCTATTAAATTTACATTTTGTTTATCATTTTATATCTTTTATATATAATTTTATATCTTTTTTATATCCCTGATTTGCTAAATTTGCAACTGAAATAACATGTATTTAAATCTATATTGTCAGCTGCTTGTGAAAGCAGGATTATTGTTAATCTTATATTGTTACATTCGAGCAGGTATTTGCTTGGTAACAAAGAACGTGTTTAGGAATAATGGGAGAGCGGGTGTAGAGACATTCGTTCTCCGCTTTTTTTTATGCCTTTTTGGAAGGAATAAGCATCGGCAGAAAAGGCTTCTTCAACTGAAATTATTCTGAAAAAACGCGACAAATTTCTGTCGACTTTTCCGACCAATCTAGAAAAGAAATATGTAAAGAATCTTTACTTTCGCCCATTTCCACCTTCACTTTTAGCTGGCGAATTTGTCATTTGTGGCCTTTGAGGGTGTCATTTGTGGCCTTTGACCTCCTCATTTGTGGCTTTTGACACGCTCATTTGCCACAAGTGAGAGGCTCAAAGCATAGCTCTGACAACCCAAAAGCATAGCTTTCAGGTGCTGAAAAGATGTAAAGAAAACGGAACTCTTTGATAACCAACGACTTCCGAAAATGTCAAAAAATGGCCGTTTTCGCACCAAAATCCTTTTCAGTTCAAAAAGATGCCCGTTTTTAGGGCCCAAAATTCAGAATTTTCTTGACAATTGACAACCAACCGTCCCTATTATGCTACAGGGTAAAACATAAAATACCGCCCGGCCTTTTGTCGCTTTTGCAAAGGTCGGGCGGTTGATAGTCAATTCTTTTAGCTGGCTGTCGCCTTTATTTTAACGGCCAAGCCGAGCTGTCAATTGTCAACTTATTTCAGCGTGACATTATCGGCCAAAATCTGCATTTGAGCCTTAATCACTTCTTTAGCTTCAGCTTTGTCCATCTGGTGGGCACCCTCATAGGCTTTGATGGTCATCACACCCTCGCCTCTTGGAGTGGCTGCATAGAAGTTCTGCGTCTGGTCATTTTTATCTACCTTGAAGAAGACGCTGAACGTGTTGCCGTTAGCTGTGATGTCTTCTACGGGCTGAGCACCTTGCTTCACCATATCTTCCTTCCATTTCTCGATGTTTGTGTAAGCATCGTAGTTGAAGGCGGCGGTAGTGAAGGGAGCTTCTTTGAAGCCCATGTTGCACGAGCTGTTCACCACGCGGCTGCGAGCCTTGAAGCCTTCGGGCACCTTTGCGGTGTAAGCGTCGCAAGAGAGCTCTTTCAGCGAGTCGATGGGCACTTCTTTCTCTTCGGCCTGTTCGGTCTGCTCTACAGCGGTTGAATCGGTTGCATCACCTTGTGCAGTCTTGTTTCCACACGATACCAAAGCAGCAGCTACCACTGCGATGGCAAAACTGAATACTGTTTTTTTCATTTCTTTTTTTAATTGTTGTTTTTTTGAATGATTAATATGAATTGAAATTAATTCAGGTCTTAAACTTCTGTAGATGAATCGTAGCGCGGCTCATAGCTCTGCTGCACCTCTGGCTCGGGCGTCTTCTGAACAATGTATTTAGGCGACGGGCCGAACTTGTTAGCATCGCGGTCGCTGTCTTTCAAGTAATAAATCAGCAGGATGATGCCCACCACGATGTTCACGATAGGAATGATGGCGCCAACGAGCCAGAATCCTGTCTTGCCTGTGTCGTGCAGACGGCGCACAGCAACTGCCAAGCTTGGCAACAGCAGCAATAGGGCTATGATTCCCAAGATAACCATCACAATAGCAAACGTGTTGTCGAAACCCGAAGCCTGAGCCTTCAGGGCCTCCATCTTCTCTTCATCGAACATCACTTCGGCCACTTGGTTTTGCATTTCGGCAACTTTGGCAAGCTTCCACCAGAACACGGCATACATAGCTGCCGACAGCAGAATGTTCAACACAGAAAACCACCAGAACTCAGAACGGCGAGCACGGCCGCTGAACGTGGCATACTTCTTGAAGCAAGTCTTCAAGGCTTCCCCAAACGACAGGGAGGGCGTTTGAATTACATTTTCCATTTTTTCGATTTTTTTATTGGTTAATAATCAGGTTCTTCAGGCTAACGATAGTATTCGCTATAAAAGAACGCAACAAAGATAACAAATTTTTCAACAATATGCTCTCATTTGATGGAAAAGCAACAAGTTATTAAACTTTTTTTACTTTTCAACGCCCGTTTCCACAAATAAAATCATTATCTTTGCAGCAAATCAATCAACTACTAACATTTACAAAGGGAAAAACAAGCAACTGACCATGAAGAATTCCGAACAACTGAGAGCTATCGTCGGACGTTTCGACACGCAAGGCACCATCGACTCCATCCGTCCGCTGGGCAACGGACTCATCAACGACACCTTCCTCGTGAAAACCACCGAAGCTGACGCACCCGACTACGTGCTGCAACGCATCAACACCAACGTCTTCAACGACCCCAACGCCTTGATGGACAACATCGATGCTGTTACCACACACATACGTCGCAAACTCGAAGAGCAAGGTGCTGATGACATCGACCGCCGTGTGCTGCAATTCGTGAAAGCGTCTCAAGGAGGCAAAATCGACGCTGAGGGTTTCCGTCGCTCAAAGACCTCTCCCCTACTTCTCGAATGGCCTCAGGTGTCGGGCGACACATCCACCTTTTGGCGACTTTGCGTCTTTATCCCGCGGTCGGTCAGCAAGGAAACCGTTGACGCACCCAACAGCCGACACGCCGGAGAGGCATTCGGAGAGTTCCAGTCGTTGCTTGCCGACCTCCCTACCCCACTCGTGGAAACTATCCCCGACTTCCACAACCTGGAGTTCCGCTTGCGGCAACTCAACGAGGTGGTGGCTAAAGACCCTGCTGGACGAGTCAGCGAAGACGCCGTGCAGCGTATGCTTGACGACATACGCGCCGACGCTCCTCATATGACGCTCGCCGAACAACTCTACCGAGATGGGCAACTGCCCAAGCGCGCTTGCCACTGCGACACCAAAGTGAACAACATCCTCTTCGACGAGCAAGGACGAGTGCTCTGCGTCATCGACCTCGACACCGTAATGCCCAGTTTCATCTTCAGCGACTACGGCGACTTCCTGCGCTCTGCTGCCAACGCCACAGCCGAAGACGACCCTGACCTCAGCCACGTACAGTTCAGAAGCGACATCTTCGAAGCTTTCACCGAAGGATATGTCCGCGCCACACGCTCGTTCCTCACGCCCGTAGAGCGCGACAACCTACCCTACGCCGTTGCACTCTTCCCCTTCATGCAGGCCGTGCGATTCCTTTGGGACTACCTCTCTGGCGACCACTACTGGCGCTGCGACCGACCGTCGCACAACCTCGACCGAGCCCGCAACCAGATGCAACTCTATCACATCGTGAAACGCGAACAAGATGCCCTCGCCCGCTTTGTCGCTAAAATATAGCACAACAACGAGTTGGAATAAGAATTGTTGCAAAATATTTGGAAGTTTCAAGAAAAAAAACTATCTTTGCACCATCTACCTTGAGAAAACAAACAACTATAACGAAAAGGTAAATACCATGACCCTATAGGCTCTTGACATCAACGACTGTTTCCGCATTCGCAGAACGCACTGCCCGGCATAATAGCAAGGGCTCATGCAGCGTATACGGACACGTCTACTCTCATTCAGGCAATACACATAATGGATATATCATAAGAAAAAACTCTGAAGAGAAGCGCTCACAGAGAACTTAAAATTTTATACACATTCATACTGTAATTCCTTTATATCATAGAGTTTTAAAATCGTGTGTATTAATAGGTAGTGACAAAGGCCGCAAGGTCAGCGTCACAAGTTTTTTAAGGTTGGCCTCTTCTCGCCCGAGAGGGTGGGAAGAGGTTTCATTTTGTCTGCCCGCCACCATCCAACTAACGCATCACAAACGCAAAGAGGGAAGCACCCGATTCGTTGGATGACTTCCCTCTTTGTATATTGTTGGCACCATTCTCGGCACCTGCGGTGGGTATGGGATCTTTTGCGATAACCTTTTGTATAGGGTTCTTCATCCCCCTCCGCCAAAGGATCGCGCCTCACGGCGGTCTCCTTGTCTCATCAGCGCCGTACGCGTTGCACGTCGCCTGTTGTCCTGAAACTTTCTTATTTACCTTTTGTCCTGAAACAAGTAGTTCTCTTTACCTCGCTTGGCCGATACCTGCTTGAAGAAAAACCTATTAAATGAAACTTAAAACAATAACTAAAAACCTAAACTTATTTATAAAAAAACCTTTACTTCTATGTTCTCTATTTTTTATACCATGTTTTTGCCTGTGACGTTGTTGTCAATCTCTCAAACCTTTTATCATTCAACACGGTGTGTCGTCGGTGGTCAAGATTCGCATCTATCTCTGAACGACGATGCAAAGGTAATGCCTTTTTCAGCTTCTGTCAATACCAAACGGTCATTTTTTACAAAAAAAGCCACGTTTCTTGACCTAAATCAACGAAATTGTGTGCGCACACAATTACAGAATGCAACTTCTTTGCGTTTAAAGTGATTCAATTGACAAAACCAACCCTCAAATAATACAATAATGGTACAGTATATGACAAACAATCGAAGAGCAGTCCACATTTGGGTGTTTTTTCCGTTAAGAAAGCACAATTTATTCGATGATTTACGCTCTGAGACGAAAAATAATAGTAATTTTGGCGCCGGAAAAGAATCTACTATCTATCAGTAATGCTGATTGTTATATGAAAAAAACATCTTTTATCATTGCGCTTCTGCTGTGCTTTGCAGCAGGTGCGACGGCTGATCCCGTTACGAAATCGGCGGCTCAGCAGGCGGCCGAGTCGTTCATGGCCAAACGTGGAATGAAGAACTCTAACGGTCTTTCACTCACCTATCAGGCACGCCCCACCTCCTCGAGAAGAAAGACGGCACCGTCGGCCAACGCATTCTACTACGTATTCAACAACTCCGAGCAAGGAGGCTTCGTTATTGTGTCGGGCGATGATGCCACTGAGCAGATTCTCGGCTATTCTGACAGCGGCACCTTCGACTCGGAAAACATCCCCGCAAGCATGCAAGAACTGCTCGACGGCTATAAGCAGGAAATCAGCTATGCTCGCGAGAAAGGACTGAACAAGTCGCGTTCAGCTGCCTCCGGCGAGTTGGATGAGCCTGCCCGTCAGGTCATCGCGCCTCTTATCTCCTCCGTCTGGAATCAGCGCACACCCTACAACCTACAATGCTTTACCACCGACGGCCAGCAAGCCGTAACGGGATGTGTGGCAACAGCCTTGGCACAGGTGATGTATTATCACAAATGGCCGCAAAGCGCAACAACAGCCATTCCCGCTTACAAAACATACAACGCACTGCCCGCCACCACCTTCGATTGGGGCAACATGCAACCGACTTACACCGAATATGGTGCCGAAAGCGATGCACAAAAAAATGCTGTGGCCACACTAAACGTCTATTGCGGACATGCCGTGCAAATGGGCTATGGCACAGGAACTTCAAGTGCCAGCTCATCACGGATTCCCAATGCACTGAAAAACTATTTCGGTTATGCTAACGATGCCACTGAGATTTACCGCTCGGACTGCACACCAGCCGAGTGGGACGAACGCATATACCATGAGTTACTCCATCAACGACCTGTCATCTATAGCGCCAGCACCTCGTCGGGAAGCGGACACGCCTTTATCTGCGATGGATATGACGGCAACGGCCTGTACCACATCAACTGGGGATGGGGCGGACTCTCCGACGGCTACTTCCGTCTGCAAGCGCTCAATCCCAATTCTCAAGGCACCGGCGGAAGCAGCGGCAACGGTGGCTATTCGCTCTACCAGTCGGCAATTGTGGGCATCAGCCCTACTGTGGTCGATGACGCCTTCGAGAGCGGCGACGAGGAAGAAGTTCCAATTTCGGGAATAGAGAACTCAAACTTCAGTTTGGTAGACAGTAATTTAAACGAACTCGAGAGCGGTGAGATGACGGACAACTACAGTTTCCAATGGGGTTTCCATAATGTGTCCATAGCGTACTCCTTCAGACAAATCAATGATGAAAACGCTTACGACGTGGGCTTAGGACTGTTCCAAAATGAAGAGTTGGTGGATGTTTTTACTATCTTCACTAATCTTAATGATCCAGGCTCTACTTATTCTCTTACAGCAAGTCTCAATGGCTTCGGAACGAACCTCGCCGACGGCACCTACGTCATGAAAGGTATCGACCGCCCTACTGGCACCGATGAATGGAACCCCAGCATAGGGTCTGACCATCATTACATCACAGTTGATATCAGCAACGGAATCTTAACAGCCAAAAAGGTTGTCATACCAGAAGAGGAGAAAGTGAAGCAGATTGAGCTGGTCAAAGTGGAACAAGACCGTTGCAGCGCCAACCAAATGAAACTGAATGCGTATGTGAAGAACACCGGTGAGGTGAACTACGACGGTATACTCTACTTGTACTGCGACGGTAATCCGGTGGCCTACGAGGGAATCTACCTCGCTCCGGGCGATGAAGACTACGTGACGTTTGCCTTCAGCGCAACCGTTGGCAACCACCAAATCGAGATTGCTGGCAGCGGCAGCAATCCGCTCTACTCGGGCAACTTGACACTGGAGGGCCTGCCCGAGATACCTGAACTGACAAAAGTGTCTGAGGAAGTGAAGAATCTTGTGGATGGCAACATCTACGGCACGCTGTTCGAAGGCTCGGTGACGCTGAAGAACGCCACCACCACCGACTACAACAACTATCTTAAAATCCAGTTGCTAAAATCTAAAGGCGATTTGAAACCTGGCTATTACGCCATATACGATGAACTGAAAAGCGTCTCTATTCCAGCCGGTGCGACCTTCACGTTACCTATCAGTTGCCAAGCAGCTATTGGCGATGAAATTATTGTGAGAGTTTCTGAAAGTACCGATGATAACACAAGGTATTATAATCAGGGTGCTTACACCGTCAAGGCTGGTATTGTCACATGGACCGCCGACGGGCAACGCACCGTTAGAACTCCCACAAGCGACATCACCGTAGGGGACAACGTCGTTGCTATCGAACTGGATGAAATCCCGCTTACCGATGTCACCGTCACGCCTAACAGCAACCCCAACACCCTTTACATTATCGGTGCCAACGCCACCACCCCCGTCGCTCTCAGCGGAAAGAACGTGGTGAAAGGCTACAAGGCCGCCAACATCGTGTTGCAAGACGGTTACAACTTCTTCTTCCCACGCACCGTGATGGTGGAAGGCACCACGACATACACCCGCACACTAGCCCTCGCCTGCGACGGAACGAAGGGATGGAGCACCATAGCATTACCCTTCGCCGTACAGCAAGTGACCAATGCCGACAACCAACCCATAGACTGGCGCCACGCCTCTGACACTAGCGACAACGACTTTTGGCTGCGCGAGTTCAAGGGAGTGTGCGGTGGCGAAGTGGCTTTCAGCGACGTGGAAAAATGGGTGGCCAACCAACCTTACGTCATTGGCGTGCCCAGCGACCTGAAAGACAAGAACCTGACTTTCAGCGCAACAGCAACCAAGGTGATGCCCACTACCACGAGCACCACCGTCACAACTGACTACCAGTTTATCGGCACATCGCTCGACAAGACCCTCGCCAACGCATACGTAATGGACAACGATGGAAGCGCCTTCGTGCCCACCGCTGACGCCACCGTGAAGGCTGGCTATGCCTACTTCAACGTTGGCGCTGCCACTCAGCCCGACCGCATTCCCATCAGCACGGGCGGAATAAAAGGCGATGTAAACGGCGACGGACTTATCGACATTAAGGACATTACCCTCCTCGTAAACTACATTCTGGGGAAGACCTCAGACGGCATCATCCTCGAGAACGCCGACATGAACGAAGACAGCAGATACGATGTCACTGACCTCACGCTCATCTGCAACGCCATCCTCGGGAAACTGTAAACAAGAGACGACTCCTCCCTATACAAAAGGAGGCTGTGCTGGATAACTTTTTCCAACACAGCCTCTTTTTTGTGTTACAGATAGAACTATCGGCAGGGATGATAAAGTTGGGAAATAAAAACTATTAGGGAAAAACTACACCAATAGGTCAACCTGTCCTAAAACATCTCACGCTATATTAGATGTCCTCCTCCTTGACCTTTTCGGCCTTGAAGTCGTTTCCATTCCAACGCAAGAGGTAGGGAGTGCTTTCGTAATACTCCTTCGCTTTGTTATACGTCAAGCAATAGAGGTTAATGTCTTTACCCTCTTCCGGCAGTTTGATGAGATAGGCGTCATAGTTGCGCGCGATATCTTCCACTATCTTGCACAAGGCTGGCTCGGGCGTCATGGTGTCGGTTTCCGGATTGAAATCGTAGAAAGCCAAAGCCGTCTCGCTGAGTTCGTCTTCGCCCTCATGCCCTCGCTCCAGCCAGAAAGCCACAAGGGCGTGACCATTCTTGCGTTTCCAATAGCAGCACGTGGTGCCCCAAGAAACCTCCGTTTGGGCTGAACATTCGAGATATCCGTTCTTTTTCAGGCTACGCACGCCGAAGAGAGACTCCTTCTTTTTGAACTCCTCGGGCGAGTCAAGATATTCGCAAATAACTTTATTGGGCTTGAAATCAGAATATTCATCAGCAAAAACATAGGCAAAACGCTCGACGTCGAAGATGTCTTCGGTGACAATGTTCTTCAACGGCTTCGAATCCCACTTGCTGGCGATGTCCAACACAACCTCGCCGTCGTTTGCGCCCTCAGCGTATTCAGCGTCTAATGGATCGGTTTCGGAGTTGGTTGCCGTATCAGTTGCGTTTGCTTCGGTTTTCTCTCCAGCAATGGCGGACTGCTGGTTGGCTTGTTTGTCTCCACATGCTACCAGCACGACGAGAAAGGCGGCCAAAGCCATCAATAATACTGTTTTTTTCATCAGTTAAATAGTTGTATTTCTGATTTTTATTCTACTTTCATCTCCAACAGCGCCTGCCCGAGGAGGGGTGACGTGGCGCTGACGACTATCTCGCCGACAGACTCGGTCGACTCCACATAGGCGAGCAGTCGGCCGCGCACCACACGCTGGCGGTTGTCGCGCAAGTTGCTCGTGTCGCTCATGTCGCCACCTTCGAGCCCCAGCAGACGACCTTCGCCATTGATACGCACGGTGACTTCGTTATCTGCCAATGAAACCACACGGCCTTCGTCGTCGACCACTTCGATGATGACGTGCGCCACTCTACCGCGACCGCCGAGCGTCGTCTTGTCGGTAGTGAGCCTCAGGGCTGCGGGCTTGCCAGTGGTCTGTATCTCGTAGGAAGCGTTGACGCGACCTTGCCCGTCGAGTGCTTCGGCGCGCAACACACCGTCTTTATAGGGCACGTCCCACCAGATGAGTCCCGTGGTGGGGTCTTTCTCTGTCGTTTCGCCCACCTCCTCGCCGTTGAGCATCAGTCGGGCGTACTGCTGATTGGTGGCGCACACCACACGAATGCGCTGGCCATCGGTATAGTTCCACACGGCTGGACCGTAGATGGACACACGCTGATCCATAGCGCGGCGGCGGGTACCGTTTGCCCCACCACGCGACTGCACAGGCATGGTGCCAATGTAGCACATGGGTTTGTCGCTCCACAAAGAGGCACGCCACCATCCTTGCGCCTTGCGATCTCCCTTGAGGTCGAGCAATCCGGCCGAAGAGCCTCGTGCAGGCCACGCACCACTTTCGCCCAAGTAGTCGATACCGGTCCAAAGGAACTGTCCAAAGATGAATGGCCGGTCGGTGACAGCTTTCCAGGCTTCAAGGTCATGACGGTTCTCAGATCCATAGATCACACGCTTGGGATATGTCTTGTGGTCTTCGTCGTAACGGCTCTCGGTGTAGTTGTAACCCACCACGTCCACAGCATCGGGATAGGCTGTCTGGTTCGACATCACAACACCGGCGAGCGCTCCCGTTGTAGGACGGCTTTGGTCGATCTGTCGAACCACCTTCGTCAGTCGTTGAGCGATGCGCCCGATGCGGTCTGCCTCGGGTTGTCCGGGCTTATAGCCGCCATACATGGGTTGGGTGATGCTCGAGCCGTCGAGCACGGGATGGGTATAGGGGTCGTTGGGATAGTCCACCTCGTTTCCGATTGACCAAAGGAAGACGCTGGGGTGGTTGCGGTCGCGGCGCACCATGTCGGCCACGTCGCGCTCTATCCATTCTTCGAAGAAGTCGTATGTGCCCTCATAGCCGGGGTCACCCTGATTCCAACCTTTCAGCCACTTGCGCTTAGGGAACTCCCATTCGTCGCTCGCCTCGTCCATGACGAGCAAGCCCAACGAATCGCAGAGATCGTAGACCACGGGCGCCTGCGGGTTATGGCTCATGCGAATGGCGTTCACGCCGATGTCCTGCAGATTCTTGAGCCGCCGCTCCCACACGTCGCGCGGTACCACCGAACCGAGCACTCCGGCATCGTGGTGCAAGCATACACCCTTCACCTTCACATTGCGTCCGTTAATGGAAAAACCTTTGTCGGGCGAAAAGTCGAGCGTACGCAGTCCCATTCGCATCAAGCTGCTGTCTACAGTCTGACCCGACCGTGCATCACGCAGCAGAGTCTCGACGGAATAGAGGTAGCCGCTGCCGATATCCCACTTCACGGGCTTCTGTATCTTCAGCGTCAACGTGCGGCGCTCACCTGGGACGACAACCGTCTGTCCTTTTGCCACTTGACGACCCATGGCGTCGCGAATCGCGACGTCAGCCTTCAGCTTCGAAGTCTTGTCAGCATCGCTCTCGGCAACAGTTTCCACGTCAACCTCCACGGTGGCGGAACCAGCATTCATCTGCTTTAGCCGCCAAGCGCTACCCCACTGTGCGAGATGCACGGGTGCTGCCTCGATGAGCCACACGGGGCGATAGATGCCACTACCTGTATACCAGCGCGAGTCAGCCTGCCGAGAATGGTCCACACGCACGGCAATCACGTTCTCGCCCACGCGATTGAGATAGGGTGTCATATCGTAGAGCACCGACGCATAGCCGTTAGGACGCATGCCGAGCAGATGACCATTGAGATAGACCTCGGCACGGTTGTAAACTCCCTCGAAATAAATATAGAAGTGGTTGGAGGCTGAATGACTACCGTCGAGAGTAAAATGCTTGCGATACCAGCCCACGCCACCGGGCAAATAACCCGTACAAGAAAAGAGGTCGGGCGACATAGGATGCTCCACCGACCAATCGTGGGGCAGCGTGAGTCGGCGCCAACGCGAGTCATCAAAACCAGACTGTCGGGCCGCAGTGTCGTCAAATGCCGACCAATCGAAAACGGATGTGGTGCGCTGCTTGTCGGCCGAACTCACGGGCAGTCCTTTGGCAACAGCATCCACAGCGGGATTGCCAGCCTGTGGAGCACGCCAGTCGGTGCCCACGAGGGCAAACCGCCAATCGGCGTTGAAGTCGGTGGCGCGGCCGAACGACACCTGTGCGTCGGCATGTATGCTGACCACAAGCAGAATTACGAACAGCGGCAACCGCTTGCGCAGTCCTATACGCGGCCACTGTTTACGGGTGCGGCGGCGCGTCTCTTGAATGATTTTCCACGATTGGCGCAAGCCTATAAGCTTTTTCGAAAGGCTGCGCAGGGTGTCTTTTCTGATTTTATGGCGTGACATAAATGTGATAAGGTGGTTAAATATTTCAACTTAAAAGGGAGTGAAAGCGCAAAGTGGACATCCGCCGTCTTGTCTTCTTGCTATTCGCTTTGTATCCTTTAAACGTCAGACGTTGTCCGCTTTTTTGCTCTTCACTCCCCTTCAAGCCTGTAGGCTCTCACCCGATGGGTCAGTTATACCAGATGGATGGGAGATTCTCTGAATAGAGCTCGTCGCGCTCTGCATTGTAAATGTTGTCGTATTCGAGGTTCTCGTCCTCACGACTGATTTTCTTAGCTTTCATCATAGTAGTTCCTCCTGTGTTTTTTCCGGACTATTAGTTGATTTATACGTTTGTATTATTAGAGATTGAAGATGTCCACGACACATTTTTGTGTCATTCTACTGCAAATATAGGAAAAAAAGTGATAAGTTGTTTGCTTTTTATCGTTTTTTTTCAACAAAAGCGATACTTTAACACTCGTTTAGCATCAATCTATCAAGGTAAGCGCACACGTGCTGTCAAGTAAAAAGTATGTTCAAGTATCGCCATTTGTGGCATCTGGTTTCACGAAACGATAGCTTTGGTCAAGTAAAATAATTTATTTTGCTCAGTAAAATAATTTATTTTGCACGGTAAAATAATTTATTTTAGTCGGTAAATTAATTTATTTTACTGCACCACTTGTATGCTTTGACGCCTTCAAAGGCCACAAATGACAACACCAAACGCGGCATCTGAGCAAAGCATTGCGGGCAGATGACCATGATTCTATACAACACGAAGAGAATTGTGTCACAAAAGTGAAATGGCACGGCAATTTCGTTAATCAAGTGTTAAAGTTGCATTTGGATTCACGTCGTTTAACTGATATTGTTTATCTTTGTTTTTCAAAACAGAAGTTAAACAAAAAATCATTGATAATATGAGTTACATCGAGAAAAACCTGATGGACGGCGAGCAGATTGTCTACGAGGCCCGCCAACACTGGATTATCTACTGGCTGCCGGCACTGCTCCTGGTGGTAGCTGTCGCACAGTTCGCATTCCCGCTCGACCTGCTGCTGCAGGCATGCATCGCCCTCGCACTGGCCGCCATTGCCGGCATCTGGGCGCTCAACATCTACGGTGGACGCAAGTACATCCTCACTACCAAACGGCTCATCCTAAAGAGGGGTATCGTGAAGCGCGAGTCGCTCGACCTCATCCTGCGACGCTGCGAGGGCGTGAGCATCAAACAGAGCATCATCGGCCGCATACTGGACTATGGCACCGTGGTGGTGTCGACTGGTGAGGTGGCCAACAGCTTTGAACGCATCCTTAACCCCGTGAAGTTCTCTTCACAAATCAATCAGCAGATTGCGCAGCAAGCGAGGGTATAGAAGAGAAAGAGGGAGGAGAAGAATTATACTTTGAACTCTCGAACACCTATTCACAAAGCGGGTAGCCCAATTGCGATTGGGCTACTCGTTTATTGTTTATATCAAATATCAAATGCCAGCCATATCGGCCAAAGCCATCAGGGGAGTGAGCAGGGGACGGAGTGCAGAATCGGTAAAGGCTCTGCGGAGGGTTTCACGGAATTCGGCATCGGAAACGAGACGGGGAAGGATTGATTGGGAAAGATTTGTTTGCTGCATTTTCATGATGTCGAGCAACGTGAGACGGCTGGACGGTGGCGTGACAATCCCCCACTCCATCTCACGAGCCAACAAACCGACGAGCCACTGAGCAACAACATCCACACGATAGGCGGGGAACGATGCACTGGCAATCGACTCACCCACCACGCCCAGACGGCTAAGAAGACGTAGCGAACCGGCAAGGCCCGTGGATGTCCAACGCGGATGGCTCCAGCCCTGAGGCGACGACGGCAGCAGACTGCCCAATCGTACCACCTGACCTTGCACACGACCCTCAGCAACAGCTTGCTCCATCATTTTCTCAGCATGCGCCTTCGACCGCACGTAGTCGTTGTTTTCTGCCATAAAACCATTGGCGACGCTCAGTGTGGAAACCATGCAGAGGCGCGCTCCCGTGGCTGCGCAGAAGTCGATGATGCAACGTGCCATTCCTTCGTTGTCGGCAGCAATTTGCCGCGTGGGCGCAAAATGTCTCACGTTAGCAGCACAATGCACTACGGTTTCGATGCTTTCGCCCATGAGAGAATCGAAAGTGTGCTTGTCGGTGGCGTCGCCGAGGACGAAACGCAGAGCTGGATGTGAAACGAGAACCGTCGGAAGTCCGTGAAGCGACAATTCGGTGCGCAAGCGTTGCCGGGCGGCTTCTTTCGACTGGGCACGAACGAGGCAGAACAACGCAGTTCCTTCTCCCCTACTCCAACAAGCATTGCCCAGCAGTTGCACCACGACATGCACGCCGAGGAACCCAGTAGCACCCGTGAGCAATATGCGATGTGGCAGAGACTTCTCTTCAGCCATGAGAGCATCTGGTGTCCACTGCATGCTGGAAGACGGCTGCCCATTTGAGATTTCCATGCTATTCGGTACACACGTTTTCAGTTCCATTTGTTGCAGCATTTCTAACGCTAATGCTTTGCTTTCCGCTTTGTCTAATTCTTCGGCAATGCCTCTTGGCGACCGCCATCGGAAAACATCACCATAGTTCAGGTGCAAACCTCGCTGTTCAGCCGCAGCCAACAGTTGCATGGCATCGAGCGACGTGCCACCCAAAGCGAAGAAATCGTCGGTGGCGCCCACCCCATCAAGGTCAAGCGTTGCTGCAAAAACTTCGCAAAGCAGACGCTCACGAGGCGTTACGGGTGGCACCAAGCTAGCTGACGGTGCAGCCAATTGAGGCATGGGAAGAGCATCGAAATCGATTTTCCCGTTCGCCGTGAGGGGTATCTGTTCCACCCTACACCATGCCGACGGCACCAGCACATGGGGCAACGACAATGCCGAAACCACGGGCGCAAAGTCGGGTCCGCGATCCGACGTATACCAAGCGCACAGATGCTGCCTGCCGCGAATCTCGCGAACGCCCACCACAGCCTGCTCCACGCCATCCAATGCCAGCAATGCACGCTCCACTTCAGCAGGCTCAACACGCCATCCACGCAACTTCAACTGTCGGTCAGCACGACCTACGAAATAGAGATTATCGTCATCCAAACCCCAGCGCACAAGGTCACCAGTATGATAAGGAGAAGTGTCGTGGGGAGTGGCATTGATGTCTTCGACCACTAGCGCCCGTTGTGAGCCAACGAGCCAAAGTTCTCCTGTAGCACCACGCGGCAGCAGTTTCCCACATTGATCCATCACCAACGCTTGCTGTCGATGGAGTGGGCGGCCGATGGGAATCTCACCACCTGGATAATGACGGTCAGGACGAACGACGTGCCACGTGGCATCTACGGTGAATTCCGTGGGGCCGTAGGTGTTGATGATAGTCGCATGCGATGGTGCAATACTCGTCAGTCGTTCACCACCCAAACAAAGATAGCGCATCGGCGGGTCGTAGCGCGCCACAAGTAATTGTCCGAGCCGCGTGGTCAAGCAACCTCCGGTGATATGGTTTTCTTCGATGAAACGGGCCAATGCGCCCAAGTTCATCCGAACGTCAGCGGGCACCAAGACCAACCGACCACCCACGGTGAGAATGGGAAACAGGTCTTCGATAGCCGCATCGAATGACAAAGACGAATGCAGCATGATGCGGTCGTCGGGTGACAGATGCCACTCGTTAACGATGAAGTCGACAAAATGGAGCAGCGCCCGACGCCCCACCACCACAGCCTTGCGACAGCCGGTGGAGCCGCTGGTATAAATGAGATAGGCAGCCCCTGTCGTATGAGTATCTAAAGAAGGAAGATGACGAGAGGAGTCAGTTGTATGATTTGATTCTTCATCCGCAGACAATGCTATCGTAAATGCAGCTCCAACATTCAACGTTGCAAGTACATCGACTACCAGTTGGCGAGTGCGACGCGGCATAACAGTTACCAAAGCACCCTCCCCCACTCCACGCTCGTGAAGGCGCCGACTGGCTTCTTCCACCTGCTGCGCTAATTCAGCGTATGTCATCTCACCTTCGACATCCTGAACGGCAATGCGCCAGGGATTTTGCTCTGCACAGCGCAGCACACGCTCCACCAGCGACCAACTCTCGTCGACCGCCACATCAGCACCGCGACCCCATGCCAGCAGCTGGCGTTGCTCATCATCGGAAGTGAGCGCTATCGACGCCACAGAGGCATTGGCATCAGCCATCATGCGGCGCACGACAACGCCCATTGCGCGGCTCACCATCGCCAAGTCGGCCGTCGACAGCCGCGCATCGCTCGCCTCTAGACGCCACTCAAATTCATCGGCCACAACATAGACCATGCACGACAAGTCAGCACTTACCCGCTGCGGGCGCAACTGATGGGCCGCAGCATAGACATCGCCCAGACGAACGCCCTCGTGGATGTCGCTGCTCTGGAAACCGAACGTCGCACCAGGCGACACACCAGCCTCACGGCAATAGTGGGCAAAAGGATAAGCATCTTGGCGAACACTAAGCGATAACTCGCCACGAAGTTGGTGGAGCAAGCCAAGCACCGTGAGCGATTCAGCATCATCCATCGATGCCACCACAGGCATCGCCGTGACAAACATGCCGTAAGTTTCTCGAATACGACGGTCGCTGCGTCCATGATGAATCACCGACAAACCCAATCGGTTCTTGCGCGACAAGCGGGAAAGTACCAACGCAAACGCTGACAAGAACAACACATTGGGCGACACACCAAAACGACGACACCACTCGGAGACTTCACTCAGTCCCACGCGCCCCGATGCTGCCACGAGCGCCCCCTCAACATCGGCCGACACACGGCTCAGCGACACGAACTCCACACCTTTCAGCCGCTCAAAAACAACCTTGCGTGTCGACAGATAAGCCTCAGAGGCGAACCCCTCGCGCTCATGCTGCGCCCAATTGCCCATCCACCACTCGCCGTCGGATGGCAACACCTTGCCAGCATACGCCAGCGGCAGGTCGCGCCAGATGAGGAGCCGCGAGAGCGTCATGCCGTCGGCTATCACATGGTGAACGTCTAACAAGAGGACTACGAAGGGGGATTCTAAACTAGTGGGAACAGTCACTATTTCAAATCGGCACAACGCCTCGCTGCCGTCGATGGCGAAGGGCTGCACGAAACCATTGTGAGCATAGCGGCGAACAGCATCGAGAGACTCCATCTGCCGACGAACTACAGGCACGGGTAACGACCAATCAATCTGTTGACGACAACCATTGGAAGAGTCTGAAGCAGACAGCCGAGTGTGCAACACACCTCGCACGGCAATGACCGCACGCAACGCCGTCTCCAGCCGATCAGCCGACACACCAGACCCAAGCTCAATGATGGACGGCAGGTTCCAGGCCACACTCTCGGGGTGGGCCGACCACGCAAGGAAAACATCCTCTTGCGACTGCAACAGCGGATAAAGGTCAGACATGGCAATTCGTCTCTCTCGGTTAATCCATTAACGTTAGTGATGTGCAAATATACAACAAATCGGCCATTCCATATCCACATTTCTGTTAAATTATCTGATAAAACAACCTTGCCTATACCATCAGGAGCCATTATTCGAAAGAAAATCACTATTTTTGCAGATAACAAATTACCTTTGACAGAACATGGAACAGCCCAAGAAACGAATGACGATGATGATAGAGGCCGCGCTGAAAAACACGCTCGGCGATGTGGACACGTTGGGATTCGTAGAAGGAACCATCAACGTGGGTCAGACCGTCTACATCATCAACCCCGCATGCACGCAACAAGCCATCGTGAGCGCTGTAGAAGACATTAATCGCATCAGCCGCAGCAGCCTCACCGATGAGCGCGGACACGTCTACCTGAAGAATGAGAAAGTCATCGAAGGCGCAGCAGCTCAAGCCGGATTCAGTTTCGGATGCGTCGTCGCAGAAACTAAGCCCTGCATCGACACCGACTGCCGCAAGATTGAGAACACTTACCTCAGCGGACTGATGGCCGAACTGGGGCGCAACCGCACCGAGCAAGACTGGGCCAACCTGTTGGGATTTGCCCTCTGCAACTCGGTTTTCATCGTGCCCGTAGTGGCTGCAAGCGGGCCCAAACACGCCAGCGGCCCTATCGACATTAACGACGATACGCTCGGACTCTATTGGGCACAGTTGCCGGGCATGAACCCTGAACTGCCAGTCTTTACCGATTGGACAGCCCTTGAGCGCGACTCGCACATCATGGAGAGCGGTGAGCAGCCCGAAGCACGACTCGCACGCTTAGGCGAACTGCTGCAAATTGTCCGCAAATTCGGGCAGGATACCGGCATCGTCATCAATCCTTTCGGCCCCTACACATTCTCCATGGAACGCGCCCTGCTCGAGAACATCGCACAGATGCCCGGCTTCAAAGCAACCTTTGGCGACCTCGGCGGCGTGAACCTTCAAGACTATTTGGACGATGACGAAGCCGAGACAGACGCCCCTACCCCATCGAACGAGGCAACGCAAGCTCAAGATTCTCCCGATTCCTCTAGTATATCCAGCACATATAGTGAATCTAGTTTATCTAGTTCTTCCACTCCCTCCGACCAAGCTGAGAAGGAACAGAAGTTGTGGGAGCTGCTTACGAGTGAGGATTGATTGGGCAGCTGAGAAAATCAGATGTGGCATATGAGAACTGTACATGGTGCATGTACAGTGTGTACATGTATCTTGTACGGAGTGTACATGTGGCTTGTACTGAGCGTACATGCGGCATGTACACTTTCAAGAAACACCAGCTGTTTTTTCACACAGCCTGACTTGTGATTCTATTTCTATAAGATTATTTTGTTGACTTGCGCTTGGTGGAAGTCGACTTCTTTTTGGTGGTAGACGTCGATTTCTTCTTTGCCGTCGAAGTCGATTTACTCGTAGAGGTTTTCTTTTTGGCTGTGGACGTTGTCGACGATTTCTTGGATGTTGACGACTTCTTGGTTGTGGCGGATGAGGTTGATTTCTTCTTCGTGGCCGACGTCTTCTTTTTCGTAGTGGTCTGTTCGGTCTTCACGCCGAATTCCTTGAGGATGCTCTCCAACGAACAAGACTTGAGGTTGGTGGAGACGAACCAAATGATGGCTACAGCTGCAACAAGGAATTTCAGCAGACTCTTGAGTTTGATTTTGCCAAGCGGTCCCAGCGAGATGGGTTTCTTCTTAGTGGTGGTCTTCTTCTTGGGACGTATGGCATCACCGTGCTGCCCAATACGCTCATTACCGTTGTTGGTGGCGGTTTTATTTCCTTTAGAAGCCTCACGCTCGGCTTTGGCTTGCTCGCGCTCCTCAGCTTTGCGACGGCGTTCTTCGGCTGCTGCCTCGCGTGCGGCGGCAGCTTCAAGTTTCTCACGTACTTCTTCGTATCGGCTTTCGCTATAGACATCGAAGTTGGTGGCGTTGGTGGCCTCTTGCGAGGGGTCGATTTCTGCATGCAATTGTTGCCGACAGGCTTCGGCTATTTCTTTTCGGAACGAAAGTCCGGTTGATTCTTCTACTTGGCGTTCGCTTTGGAAGGTGATGCGGTCGCCTTTGGCGATGATTCCCGCTCCGTTGCGGGCGATGGCGATGTAATTATACATGGGGGTTGGGGTTATGTTTTCTTGATTTTCCAGATGAGCTAGTGGTTCTAGTTTTTCTAGAGATTATAGGCTACTGGCACGATTCACTTCACTTCCTCGGGTTCCTGCACTTCGTGTTCTTTGAACAGGCGGTCGAGAGAAGCGAATACGTAGGCGGCTTTGTCGCGAATGGAGTAGTCGGTGCGCAGACGAGAATAAAGGTCGGTGAGCTTGGTGAACACGTCGCTGTAGTTGTCGCCGTTGACACGCTCGCTGAGTTTGCGGGCGTTGGCAGGAGTGAAGTCGAAGTGGCGCACGAGCATCTGTGCGATGCGCTCACGCTGAGCCTGAGAGATCTGTTCGAGTTGCTTGTCGATGCCGTTTTCGGTGCGATGGATGCGGAAGACGAGCTCGTCGGGCTCTCCGCCACGCTGCCCGTGGTCGTACTTTTTCTCGTAGTCGAACCAGCAGTCTGAGAATCCTTGCTCGGCAAGCTCGCGCAACTCATCGGCGGCGGGCTGAAGCACTCGGCGCACCACATCGCTGAACTTGTGGTAGGAGTCTTCTAGGCGCAGCATCTTGCGGAACTCATCGGTCTTAATGACTGCGCGCCCTTTCTCCACCCACGACTCGATGAACATGTAGATGCGCTGGGTGTAGCGGTTGCGGCAGTTAAAGACAATCTGCTTGCCCAAGCGATGATAGCCCAATTCAAGCGAAACAAGTCGCTCTGCCACACTCTTGTCAATTTTCAGTACGGCATATTTGTTATAAGAGTTGTCTTCGGGGATATAGACGTCGCAGAGGTTAGTGATTTTCTTGAATTTCTTCCCCTCGGGGCTCTTGTAGGGAATCTCCACGGGGATTGAAGCCAGCATCTTGAGCGACGTGCGCAGCTGGGGATAGTGGTTGGCGTCAACCTTCAGCGCCTTGAACGGCAAACGGATAGGCATGCGTCCATCTTCGTCGAGTTCGTCGGTGGTGAAGAGTTCGAGCTGCCGAGCACGTTGGTTGTTCAGTATGCCGTGCAAAATCTGCTGCAAGTTCTCCACGATGGAGACCAATATGCGTATCTGGATGAGCGAATAGTCGTGGCGCATCATGGTGACGGCGATGGGCTGTATGAGCCAAGTCTCCTCTTCTATAGGAATGAGGTCGGTGGAGATCTGCCGCTTCAAAGGACGCTTTCGCTGTCGCGGTGCGCTACTGTTTTTCTTGTTGGTGTTCTTTTCTGTTGTCATGTTGTAAGTGTTGTTCAGGCTCCGTAGTTCAGTTCACGCACGTTGAGCCGTGCGCCCAGTTCGTCGAGGTATCGTTCCAAAGATTCCACTTTTCCACCGCGCGCTTTCTCGATGTCGATGATTTGTCGCTCAGAGAGTCCCGTGGCCTCCGCCACAGCACGCAGCGATTGACCGTGTTCGGTGCGCCGTTGATGGAGCACCTGTCCAAGCTCCTCAGCAGTGGACATGTCGACACCATCGAGCGTGAGCCGCGCATTCAGGTAATAGGTATAACGGAAAAGTGTACCCAAGGCATAGTTCTCGCCGCGCTCCACACGGTATACTGAGTTGCAGAATAGTCCGCGCTCAGCCAGAAACTGGAACGAGACCTCCTGCCGCTGCCTGATCTGTCGGATTTCCTCGCCTATTTGTTTGATTGTCATTACTAAACGAATTCCTTCTGATTCTTTTCGGCAAAGATAATAAAATATCCTTTCACTGCCAAAAAATATTACGAATATTTCCCAAATTTGTCGCTAGATGCCCCTTCTTAGTATGATAAATGTTCCCTATTTGTCGCAGAAGGGGTAAGAGAGACTAGCAAGACTAGCGAAACTAGTGAAATTAGTGAAATTAGTGTGACTAGTAACCCTAGTGAGCCTAGCAACACTATCAACCCTCCCAATTTGTCGCCATTTGTTTCCCCTCTTTGTTAGAAATGTTAGAAAATGACACCTTGTGCGCGCAAACAGAATTAAATTGTAAAATTTATCGGTCAAATCCGATACAATTGTTCAAAAATTTTCTTAAATTTGCAGTGTCATATAGATATTGCAGAACCTCCTATCGACGAATGTCGGGAGGTGTGCCTATGTATTGAATCGTAATCGACGGAAATCAAATAAAAACCTATGAATATGAAAAGACTATCTATCTTACTATTGACCATCTGCCTGTGCATCATGAATGCAGCGGCAGACACATGGACGGATCCCGAGACAGGGAACACTTGGACCTATACCCTTATTCCTGGCGGCAAGGCTACTATTGGCCGCAACGGATGGGCGACGGGCGACATTGTCATTCCTTCAAAGATTAACGATAGATATGACGTGTTGGGCATCGGAGAGGGTGCTTTCTCCAATTGCCCTAACCTGACCTCCATCGACATCCCCGATCACGTGTTGGCCATCGGAGATATTGCTTTCTCCAATTGCCCTAACCTGACCTCCGTCAACATCCCCCAATACGTAGGCACCATCGGAAACTATGCTTTCGTGAATAGCGGACTAACCTCCATCGACATCCCCAATTCCGTGAAAACCATCGGAAATGGTATTTTCATGGATTGCAAAAGTCTGGCTTCCGTCACCATCGGCAACCAAGTGAAGACCATCCCAGAAAGAACTTTCACAAATTGCAGCGCCCTGGCCTCCGTCACCATCGGCAGTTCTGTGGAGACCATCGAAAAGAGTGCTTTCAATGGTTGCAGAGCCCTTACCTCTGTCGTCATCCCCAATTCTGTGACAAGCATCGGAGAGAATGCTTTCTATGGTTGCGATGGAATGACCTCCATCGAAATCGGCAATTCTGTGGATTACATCGGAGCGTATGCTTTCTATGCTTGCGACCACATCACCTCCATCGAAATCCCCAATTCCGTGACGGTCATAGATCCCTATGCTTTCTATTGGTGCTCCAGCCTGACCTCCGTCTCCATCGGCACTTCCCTGGAACACATCGGAGGCATGGCTTTCTCGGCTTGCCCCAGCCTGGTCTCCATCGTAGTGGACGAGGGAAACCCGACATTCGATTCACGTAACCATTGCAATGCCATCATCGAGAAGGCAACCAACACGCTGACTGTTGGATGCAAAAACACGGTGATACCCGACGACGTGACGGCCATCGGAGAATATGCCTTCTATGGTTGCACAGGCCTGACATTCATCGACATCCCTGCTTCCATGGAGATCATCGGTGAACATGCTTTCCAGTTTTGCAACGGCCTAGCCGCCATCACCTTCAGCAGTGACGAAAACACTAACGGCACCGCCATCGGACCATATGCCTTCGGAAGTTGTACCAGTCTGACCTCCCTCACCATCGGCAATTCTGTGTCCTACATCGCAGGCACATCTTTCGAGGGTTGCACCTGCCTGTCCTACATCGAAGTGGACGAAGGAAACACGACATTCGATTCACGTGACTATTGCAACGCCATCATAAGAACGGCTGACCACACCTTGGTACTAGGGTGTAAGAATACTGTGATCCCCCAAAGTGTGAGGAAAATCGGACCCAGTGCTTTCTTTGGTTGCACTGGCCTGACCTCCATCGACATCCCCAACTCAGTGACCACCATCAGTAACAGCGCTTTCGAAGAATGCGAAGGCCTGACCTCCATCACCATCCCAGAATCCGTGACCGAAATCGGATACCATGCTTTCAATAATTGCACAAGACTGGCTTCCGTCGTCATCCCCAACTCCGTGACCTCCATTGTTGGCTCGGTTTTCGGGGAATGTAACAATCTGACTGATGTGTTCTGCAAGGCAATAACCCCGCCCGAGGCAGAGGATGCTTTTAAAGACACTCCTATAGAGAATGTAACGCTCTATGTTCCAGAGGGTTCCATGGGGGCATACAGCAACACTGCGCCATGGAGCAGTTTCAAGGAGATAAAATCAATATCGCAACAACCGAAATGCGCCACACCGACCATAGATTATGCCGACGGGAAACTGATCTTCTCGTCCGAAACCCAAGGCGTGACTTATCACCACACCATAACTCCGATTGAGATAAGCGGCATAACAGGCACAACAAGTGGACAAGGCACCGAAGCAACCTTTGCCGCCACCTACCAAGTGAGTGTATATGCTGAGAAAAGCGGTTATGAGCAATCAGAAACCACCACGAAGAACATTTCTTTTCCCAATAACGGTGGAAGCACTACGATTGGCGACCTAAACAACGACGGAAACATCAATGTGAACGACATCACCATCCTTGTGAACCTCATCCTGGGAAGATAATCAAGCAACGGCTGCCCGCAGACCACGAACGTCGGAAGGCGCCAACTTGTGAATAAAAGCGTAATCAATGAACATCAAATAAAAACCAAAGAATATGAAAAGACTATCTATATTTCTGTTGACCATCTGCCTGGGCATCATTAGCGCAACGGCGGACACATGGACGGACCCAGAAACGAATTTCACATGGACTTATTCCCTAACGGATGGCGACCCTTCTGAGGTCATTATTGGCTTAAACACTTGGGTGACGGGCGACATTGTCATTCCTTCTAAGATTGACGGCCATACCGTGACGGGCATCGGAAGCCAGGCCTTCATGGGCTGCAAAAATCTGACCTCCGTCTCCATCCCCAACACCGTGACAGCCATCGGAGACGGTGCTTTCTATGATTGCACCAACATGACCTCTGCAGTCATCCCCAATGCCGTGACGAGCATCGGAAATAGCGCTTTCTCCTATACCGCCCTGACCACCGTCAACATCCCTGACGCCGTGACGAGCATCGGGAACACTGCTTTCCAAGCCTGCACCAGCCTGACCTCCGTCACTATCGGTAGTTCTGTGACCACCATCGGAGACGGTGCTTTCTATGCTTGCACCAACCTGACCGCCATCACCATCCCCAGTTCCGTGACCACCATCGGAAATGCGGCTTTCGCCTATTGCCCCAACGTGACCTCCATCAAAGTGGACGCAGGAAACACGACATACGATTCACGCGACAATTGCAATGCCATCATCAAAACGGCTACCAACGAAATGATTGCTGGATGCAAGAATACCGTAATCCCCAACACCGTGACCGACATCGCTGCCCGCGTCTTCTATGGTTGCACCGGCCTGACATCCATCGACATTCCCAACTCAGTGACCACCATCGGACAATATGCTTTCCAGTATTGCAGTGGTCTGGTTTCCGCCACTATTGGCAACACCGTGACCGACATCAAAAACGCCACTTTCGAAGGTTGCACCAGCCTGGTCTCCGTTACCATCGGCAACTCAGTGACCACCATCGAAAACTATGCTTTCAGGGATTGCAGAAGCCTGACCGCCGTTGTCATCCCCAACTCCGTGACCACCATCAGAATGCAGGCTTTCCAGAATTGCACCAGCATGACCACCATCACCATGGGCAATTCCGTGAGAGACATCGCATTCCAAGCTTTCGAGAATTGCACCGCACTTCAAAAAGTCATTGTCAAAGACCTTGCAGCATGGTGCAAAGTCGAACTTTCTTATTATACCAATAATCCTTTGTATTATGCCCATCACCTCTATAGCGATGAAAATACGGAAATAATAAGTTTGAACATCCCCAGTTCCGTGACGACCATCAACAGCATGGCTTTCGAAGGCTGCTCCTACCTAACCACCGTCAACATCGGCAACTCTGTGGAAACCATCGGGTTCGATGCTTTCGGGGATTGCACCGCCCTGACCACCGTCACCATCGGCAACTCAGTGACCTCCATCGAAAGCGGTGCATTCAGTAATTGCACCAACTTGCGAGAGTTATATAACTATGCGTCTGAGTGGCCCGAAACAAGTGAAACTGCTTTTAAAGGGGCTTCCATAGGAAATGCAACGCTCTATGTCCAACCTCCTTTCCTTGATCAATACCAAACCACTGTGCCGTGGAGCGGATTCGGGACGATATTAACATTAGCGGAAATGCCGAAATGCGCCACACCAGTCATCAACTTTGCCAACGGTAAAGCGACTTTCTCATGCCCGACCGAAGGTGCGACCATTTACTATACCGTAGCCACTGATTTCGTTGAGGAAACATCCGGAACCGGCGCCGAAGTAGACTTCAACCCCATCTTTAGAGTGAGAGCCCAAGCAGTGAAACAAAACTATCTGTATTCAGATGTCGCCGTGAAAGACATTCCTTTGTCAAATAGCGGTGGAAAGATGGGTGACTTGAACAACGACGGAAACATCAATGTGAACGACATCACCATCCTTGTGAACCTCATCCTGGGACGATAATCTAGCGACTGAAACTAACAGCAGAGTGGGATTCCTCGGTCACCGGCCGATGAGTCCCACTTTTGCTTGTCACGAAATAATTATCCCACAATGATACGACTTTCCCAATAAGTTAGTAATCTTGTACCGTCAAAAGGATATATAGTATTTTCAAACAAGAGATTAAACAAAAAATCAAACAATATGAAAAGACTTTCCATTTTACTTGATGCTATATTGAAATCAGAAATAGAAGATAACAAATCAGAATAAAAACACGTTGATTTCCTCCCCCCTCTGTATGGCGACAAAAACAGTAAGAGCATTCTTCTGCAGCAACAAGAGAGGGCATTTGGTGCAACCAAAGCATTGCTTCGCTCAAGTAAAATAATTTATTTTGGTCGGTAAAATAATTTATTTTACTTTGCAAATTAATTTATTTTACATGGCGAAAGGATACGAATGGAATCGATAAATGTGGCTTTTGCAACCAAGTTTTGTATGCTTCAGATCTCTTTGATGATGCTGCATTAATAAGTCGAAGAATTGCGATCGCCAAATGTTGAACGAAAACGGCGGGACGGGCAATATGGAACTCGACAACAACGTATGGAGTCGTGCTGGTACCGGAACTATGAAAAATGTTCCCAATTTGTCGCCATTGTCCTCTTGCGCCCTCTCAGCATCCTCCATTTTGTCGCTGAGTACCCCCCTACTCGTCAAAACAAAGCTCCCTATTTGTCGCAGAATATCTTCTTTCGTCTTAAAATTTATACTGTGTCTCTGCGCGAAAGGTTGCCCTGTTCGCGCAAAAATTTTCCTAATTTGTCGCAGAAGACCAAGTTTGTTCTTTAGCGAAATCACCCTCATTGATCTCATATTGGTTTCATTTTTACTCCGAATGCTCCAAATTTGTGTCCTAATGACTTTCAATTCTCTTTTCCAAAAGTCTCCTAATTTGTCGCAGTTGTACTGTTTTCCTCTTTTCCGATATGTTCCTAATTTGTCGCACTTAATATGTAATTCATTAAATGACAACGATTTGCAGATGCGAAGAAATACCGCTCGACAACAGCTTGGCACTCGCGACAGATGGAGGAAAAGATGCCGGACTCACTCGGAAATTGCGGAATAGACTGATGGTGCGCGACATATAGGGAGAGAAAAAGTCCATTCCCCTACTCTTCCCTTTACGGAATGCTCCCAATATGTCGCCGAAGTCGTAAATTGATTCCCTATTTGTCGCAGCAATTCTCCCCATTTGTCGTTACATTTTTCCCTATTTGTCGCACCACTTCTCCCTATTTGTCGCACTTTATTTCAGTATTTATCTGATAGTCAGAACGTTATACCCACCTATATAATGATGTCTTATACTGATTGTTATAATGAATTCAAAATCTTTTGATAACTTCAATTTATTTAATATTACGATTTTTCTTTTTCTTGAGTCTTCCTGCTTTATCTCCCCCTCTCCCCCCTTGTTGTTTTTTTTGCTTTATCTTAATCTAGATTTAGATGAGTTTTTGTATGTCTTTTGTTTCTTAAAAGCGTTTTTTTCGAGTCTAAACCTCGTTTTTCAATTTTTCATTATATTGTTTTACTTCCTTCACTTTTTTAATCTCCTCTTCAGATATATTTATATATCTAAATAAATACATATATAGATAAATATATAAATATATAAATATATAAAAATATATGAGAATAAATAAATATATATTTATATAAATGTATAAAGAAATAAATATTTAAATATATTTAAAAGATGGGCATTATGTTTGGATTTTTTGCGTAAATAGCCTATATTTGCCTATTGAAACGCTGGGCGGAGCATTCCGCTCACCACAGAATGAAATCAAAAAGAACAAAATAACAAGCAAACAAAGAAATGAAGAACCGAAAAATCATATTCGCCAACCAAAAGGGTGGTGTAGGGAAGTCCACACTTTGCATGCTCTTTGCCAACTACCTAGCATGGCGCCGAAAGGACGTATGTATCATCGACACAGACCTGCAAAAGAGCATTATGATGCAACGCCGCAAAGATCAGACCGTCTTCGAGGGGCAGGAAGTGCCATACAACGTACAGGAGTTCGACATCGACGACCCTGAGCGTGTTGCACAACTGATGGAGAGTGCTTCACAGGTTGAGGGTTACGTGTTGTTCGACTCGCCGGGTAACATTTCAGAGGACGGCCTCGTGCCAATGTTCGTTGAAGCTGACTACATCGTTTGCCCCTACGAGTATGAAGAGAAGACACTCGACTCTACCGGCGTGTTCATTCAGGTAGTCGAGCAGTTGCGCCAACGTTATCCCGCCATGCATGCCAAACTCTTTTTCGTGCCCAACCGCATAGATGTTCGAATAGGAACGCAGGACGAAATGCGCATGTGGAAACAAACCGACGAAATATTCCAACGTTTTGGCAAAGTGACACCGCGTATTGCCAGCCGCGCTACCCTGAAACGTATCAATACCTACGAACTCACCGCAATGCAGCGCGAAGCCGTGAAAGGAGCCTTCGAATTTATGATTAAGGTAATGTAAGGGCAATTGTCAATTCACAATTCACAATTAACAATTTACACTCAACCTTGACCGAATAGAGATTTTATAAGAAAAGAAACCAAACAATATAACGACTATGGCAAAGAAAAAGACAAGCGTGATCCTGCCAGGTGGAATCGCAGGATTAGTGCAAAGTGCACAGCAAGGCATTCAGCAGCCGCCACTCGCCGAGCCCCTTAACGACGGAGATACCGCTGAAACTGACAAGCCGAACAACATCATCGATGAAAGTAAGCCCGAGACGCTGACTACAGCAAAATCCCGTCAAGCCGTTGGCGACAAAAAAGTGAAAACAGGAGAAACGCAACCAAAGAATAAGAACACCGAGGAGACTGCGGAGCCAACCAAAGCCAATAGAGTAGGGGAGAAGTCCTCGAAGACCGTTCATCCCGCTGCTGCAACACAACAACGCAACGATAAACCTTCAGCCGAACCAGCCAACTCTACACCAATTAATGAGCGCTCCTACAGCCTCACGCCGAAGAACAGCGCCGATGAGAGTTGGCAGATGTTCCTCGATATGGCGCACGAGTACAAGCAACGCCAAGCGCCCATCGCCACCATCTACATCGATGAAGAACTCAAGCGCGTGCTCGACCGCCTGAAGACTGCTGGTCCCTCGCGCCTCACCACCACCAGCATCGTCAGCAGCATCGTCGCCCGTTTCATCTTCGACCACGAACGCGAAATCAAGGAACTGCTCTATAAAGAACTATAGAGTGGGGTCGGGATTGCCTGCCTTTTTATGACTGTAATACTGCTAACACGATGATTAACAACTAAGAGGAAATGATGTTATGGAACTGATAGTAATGCTAACATATAATGACTTCACGGTGGCAGACGCAGCGCAAGTTTTTGAATCGTGTCGTGACAGCAATGCGCGCTACTGGGGGTTCAAGGAGCATCCGCTGCCACTTGAAGAGATGAAGCGGCTATACACTGAGATGAAACGTGCGGGCAAGACCACTTTTCTGGAGGTGGTGGCCTACAGCGAGGAGGAGGGATTGGCAGGGGCGCGAATGTGTGCCGAATGCGGTTGTGACATTCTCATGGGAACTACGTTCCACGATTCCATCCTTCAGTTCTGTCGCGCCCACGACATCCGCTACATGCCCTTCGTGGGGAAGGTGAGCGGACGTCCGTCGGTGCTTGAGGGGAGCATAGAAGAGATGATAGCCGAGGCTCGCGAGTATATCAACAAGGGCGCCTTTGGCATCGACTTGCTGGGCTATCGCTACGTGGGCGATGCCGAGCGTCTCAATCGCGAACTCGTCAAGGCTGTGCCAGGTGCGGTGTGTCTGGCCGGTAGCATCGACAGTTTTCAGCGGCTCGACGAGGTGAAAAGGGCTCATCCGTGGGCATTTACTATCGGCAGCGCATTCTTCAACGGATGTTTCGGAGGCACCATACGCGAACAGATTGACAAGGTTTGTGACTATATTAGCCAAGAGAAAATCAGCCAATAGGAATTATGACAAAGGAAAACGAAGTTGTGGAGTACTATGACTCCATCGCCAAGGAATACGATGACAGCCGTTTCAACAATAGCTACGGACAGTTCATCGACTTTCAGGAGCGTCGTACGCTCGACCGTCTCATTCCCGTCGACAAGAGCACACAGCGCCTGGAGATGGCTTGTGGCACAGGTCGTCTGACCAACTATGCCACCCATGGCCTCGATGCCAGCGCCGAGATGATGAGTCTGGCACGCCAGCGCCATCCTTATGTCGATTTCCGGCAGGCATCGGCAACCGAGACAGGCTTTGCTGACGCTATGTTCGACGTGGTCTATTCCTTTCACTTGCTGATGCATTTGGACGAGGAAACCATACAGCAGATTTTCGACGAGGCATGGCGCATTCTGAAGCCAGGCGGCCGGTTCATCTTCGACATTCCCTCGAAAAAACGGCGCAATCTGCTCCACCACAAACAGGCTACATGGCACGGAGCTACAGCACTCGATCGCACCGATGTGGAGCGAATGGCTAACGAGCGTTTCAACTTGCGCTCCGCCCACGGGGTGATGATGCTGCCTGTGCACAAACTACCGCGCGCCTTGCGCAAACCGCTGCAGTCAGCTGACTACTTATTGGCCAACAGTTGGCTGAAGAACTATAGTTCATACATCATTTTTGAATTGCAGAAACGCTGAAGCGAGAACACCGTCGAACCCACAAACAACTGAGATACAGAACGATGAAAAAGAAGAAAAAACTGTTTTGCGAGATTAGCCCCACCACCTACGCTATCTCGCTGAAAAAGGAAATCTTGAAACGCCACATCAAAAACCTGATGGGCAGCGAGAAATATGCCACCCGTCACGATGAAACGCCTTTGCCAGTTGTAGTCCACGCCGTGTCGGGAAACATGATTAAGCGCGGACCTGGCATCGACCCGCAACTGCAGCAGAACAAGGCCGACAACATTCGGTTGGCATGTAGCAAGATCAACCGCCTCGTCGTCAGCCCCGGCGAGACTTTCTCGTTCTGGCAGACTGTTGGTAAGACATCGCGGAAAAATGGGTTCGCTGACGGACGCGTATTGGTCAACGGTCGGCTTGTTGCGGGTGTGGGTGGCGGACTCTGCAACCTTGCTAACACGCTCTGTCTGCTGATGCTCCACAGCCCCATGACCATCACCGAGTTGCATCACCATTCCGATGCGCTCGCACCCGACCCAGGCGGCCGCCGTGTGCCCTATAGTGCCGGAGCATCGGTCAACTACAACTTCATCGACCTGCGCTTTCGTAACGATACTAGCCAGCCCGTCCAGCTCTGCACGTGGTGCGAAGGCGATGACTTGCATGCTGAGATGCGCACCACCGAGGAGTTCCCCTACACCTATCGCATCGCAGAAGAAGACCATCATTTCCACCAGGAAGACGATGGGAAATACTACCGCATCTCTCGCATCTACATCGAGACTCTCGACCGCACGACCAATGAGGTGGTGAAGCGTGAGCTGAACTGGAAGAACCATTCTGAAGTGATGTTCGACTATGCGCTCATTCCCCCAGAGCAGATACGATAGCCGGCAGCACATTTTTCGCCCCATTCCAATGGCGGAATGAAATAAAAATGCTATATTTGCAACCTGAACATTCAACGAAGAAACTGAAACAACAAATATCAAACAATTCATCAAAACAACAACATTATGGGACTTCTTATTTCAATAGTGATTGGTATCATTGCCGGTGCAGTGGCTGGCAAGTTGACAAATGGTAAAAAGGGCGGTCTGCTGGTTGACCTCTTCGTGGGTCTCATCGGTGGACTCGTCGGTGGATGGCTGTTCGAGAAACTTGGCATCGAGTGGGGTGGTCTGCTCGGCCAGTGCGGCACAGCCATCGTTGGTGCCTGCCTTGTGCTCTGGATTTGGAAGATGATCAACAAGTGATTATCCCTTGTCCAGCAAAAGGGGCTGAGTCAAGTAAGTAACGGGTGCTTTACGAAAGTGTACATGCCCCTTGTACACACTGTACAAGCCATATGTACACTCTGTACATGCCGCATGTACACTTCGTACAAGCTACATGTACAATTGTCAAATGCTACGTCTGCTTTCTGGCTCAGCCTCTTTTTTGTGCAATGAAAACGGCCTACGACTTCGGGAGAGAAACCCGTTGTCAAAGGCCGATTGTTTTTGGTACAAGTAATGTGAGCGCCAGTGCGTTTATCGGCTTTCCGTGCTGCTGCCGTCACTGTTGTAGGTAATTGTATCATCACCGATGTTGACCACCACGCTTTGGATGTCGTTGTTTCCGTGCAGGATGATGTCGACTAGTGCGGTGACGTCGGTCACGTTGATTTCATCGTCGCCTGTCACATCGGCATTAGACAGGATGAAGTTGTTGCTGCCATGGCCCAAGATATAGCCGACGAGTTCAGTGACATCAGCCACGTTGATTTCACGGTCTCCATTCACGTTGCCTAGGCTGGAGTCCGCGACGCTAGGCAGTTGTATCCATGCGTGGAAGGCGTTGATGTCCATGGCTGCGTTGGGATGGCTGAGGGTTTTGTCGCTGGTGAGGTAGAACTTAGTCTTGTCGCCTTCCTCTCCGATGGAGACTGGACTGTATGTGCCGACGAAGGTAGCTGCCTCGGTTTCTATGGGCGTGTTGGCATTGTTGATGTTCACATTTCGGAACAAGGGGCTTGCCACGTTTGCATCAGCGTTGCCCCACTTCACAATGTAAGCCTTTCCTGCAACAATCTCGTTCTGAGGTTCGCTGAAAGTGAGTGTTAGCGTTCTCGTATTTTTGTCATACGACGCCGAAGCAAGTGTCTTCACCGTAGCTTCTGCCAGCGGACTGGCAGCCACCTGTTCAGCAGAGAGTGAGAAGGGCAGGCAGAGCGTGTTCCATGAGCCGTCCTTATAGAGCGTGCGGCCGCTGAGGGCAACGGTCTGCGTGGTGTTGTTCCATCTGCCGAGTGCCGAGGTGTTGTCGGCATCATCCTTCAGGCCTAGAAGCCCGCAGGCACACTTGGAGTCATCGGTGAAGGCATGTGCCTCCGACGACCCACTCATCAGGCAGTACTGGCAACTGTTGAGTTGGTGATGGATGGCGTCAGTAATGGTGTAAGCGGCCTCACCGGGATGGTCGCAAGGCTCAATACGGGCGAAGCGATTAACACTTGGAGCAAGGTCCCTTGTCCTTATATTAGTGAAGTCTATCATCGTGCTTGGCTGTAAAGTGGGTGAAGACTTCGACCCCGCTGTCACCTTCATGTTTGGGCCAATTTTGAGCAAGTTGGCTTTTTCCTCGTCATCATCGGTATTGATGGCATTAGCCCAACCGCCACCGTATGCCTCGACAATTCCACCGGTGATGGTGATGATTCCCATGTCGGCATCCTCGCCAGCCCCAATTCCAGCGCCCGCCCCCTGGCCTTCGGCATAGACGTATCCACCGCTAATCGTGATGGTACCACCATTGATGTTAGATGATGTTAACGTTTTCTCCACTCCACTACCGATGCCAGCGGCATCTTCGCCACCGTGAGCATAAACCTCGCCTCCGCTGATGATGATTTGGCCACCACCGTAGTCTTGGCCACCACCGATGCCGGCACCATATTCTCCACCGAAGGCTTCCACCTTTCCGCCTGTGATGGTAATGGCTCCACATGGGATGATACGAGCATCGCCTTTTCGGCCACCACCTATGCCAGCGGCTCTAGAACCTCCCTTGGCATATACGTAGCCACCGCTGATGGTGGTGGTGCCTCTATCATTGTTATCGCCGCCACCGATACCAGCAGCATAGTCACCCCCCTCTGCATAAACGGCACCTCCACTGATGGTAATGGCTGCACCATTGGAGTGCTTCCCACCACCGATGCCTGCAGAAGATTCCGTTCCCCATGCTTTGACGATGCCGCCATGGATGTTGACAATGCCACCGTGGAGATCTTCAACGCTGTGTTCATTCACTGAAAAGCAGTCTCCAGCACCAATACCAGCGGCTTCTTTGCCGCCATGGGCATATACTTCACCACTATAGACCGTAAGAGTGCCACCATTTCCTTGAAAACCTCCACCTATAGCGGCTCCACCTCGGTTAGCATACTCATCGCCATAAGAATCGCCCGTTCCTCCATAAGCCTCAATGACACCTCCGTAGATGGTGAGGGGTATACCGCTGCCTTTATAAGGACCACCTATTCCGGCTGATCTATAATTACCTTTGGCATAAATAGAGCCGCCGTGTATGATGCAGGAACCATGGGAAGACTCATTGCGATTTAGATAGCCTATGCCTGGTTTATCTTCATCTACGTCAGTGTTGCCACCATAGCTGTTGGAACTGAGTTTTCCCATCCTTCCTCCATACGATTGGCAGTAAATGTGGAGTGTGGTATTCTGGCTTATGAAAAGGCCTTTGAGATTGAGCGATGCGCCGTCGCAGAGAATGAGGTGTACATCTTTGCCCTGGCAAGTCAAATACCCGTTGATGGTGGCCGTCCCGTCGGCAATGAACCAATAATAGTCACCCCAAAGGTCGCCGCCGTTGGCGTATTTTGCCGAACAGATGTTGTCAACGCTAATGGAAGAAGGTATCTCCTTCACCATACTGACCACCCGCTTGTTTGCCTCGTCCCAGGAGCATTCGTAGTATTTTAGTAGCTTATTAATGATTCATATGCACGTCGGGGGAGTTTCCTGGAAATAGTAGGGAAAGTCCCCTTTATGTTTAGGAACGTTCCTTTGCAGAGGTGGTGGAAATGGTCTATCTTTGCATCAGAGAAAAGAAAAAAAGAGTTTATTCACTTAACGGAAAGAAAGGATACGACTATGAAGAAGATGATGATGACGGCCCTGCTGATGACGATAGCCATCACGGCCAGCGCAATGACCTATACCGAGGCCCGCATGGAGGCCCTGTTCCTGAGCGACAAGATGGCTTACGAGC
>CACXPX010000011.1 GCA_902769705.1 uncultured Prevotellaceae bacterium | reverse complement strand
CAAGAACATCGTGGGCAGCCGCGTGCTGTTCCAGCCGGAGTACACCGTGGACGTGGCCACCCAGAAGCGCAACCGTCAGTTCCTGAGCAACGTCACCGTTCGCAATGTGAAGGATCTGTTGCCGAAGGAAGAGGAGGGGCAGGAGCCCTAACAGACCCACCTAAATCCTCCCTGTTTAGGGAGGACTTCCTTCCCTTTGGGGAAGTATTTCGAGGAAGGAGGAAGGAGCGCTTCGCTAAATTAATAATTAAAAATGAAAAATGAAAAATTTAGGGAATGATATCGCAGTTGACCAGAAACGCCCTGAAAGGGCAGCAGCAACTAGCCCAAGGCAGCGCCTTGGGGTGGAAATGGGAGCAAACCAACGCCCTACAGGGGCAAAAGCATAAACGGAGAGATCTGTGGCTTTAAAGCGAATTAGGGCTTTTGCACTTACAGCGCGTCCTCCCTCACACGGCCCTCACCCAGGGCGTTGCCCTGGGCTATGAGCGGGTTGGCCCTTCAGGCCGCTCTGACGGAGAAAAGCTAATGTTTAACTCCCGATTAAAATTATTGTGTAATCCGCGTCATCCGCGCTGAAAACCACAAAACTTACAAACTTATCAACTTAAAAACTTAAAAACTAATGACTATGAAAAAGGATACTTGGAAGTTCATCATTCAGATGATTGTTGCGATTTTGACCGCAATTGCCACCAGCCTGGGGGTCGCAAGTTGCCTTTGTTAAAGGTAAATAAGTAAAAAGGTAAAAAAGTAAAAAGGCCGATTATTTGACGATTTGACCATTTCACGAATGGACCGCTCGGCCGAAGGACGCTTTTCTTGCGCTCCGTAGGTGCTCAGGCAAGCAAGCTCGTAATCTAAAGGCGAAGCCGACTAAAAGAATTGGACACTAAACAAAGAGGGTCACTGACTCGGGAGAGTGCGGTGGCCCTTTTATCTAACCTTACGATTGGAATCTTATCTAAATCAACTTTCGCAAGTTGAAGTCTAAAGGGTATAATGGGAAAGGCTACGGGAATTGCAAAATCGACGGCCGAAGGGAAAGTCAAAGGCTACGGGTCGAAGCCTACTGCTAAGGTAAAGCAAACGTCCCTTTTATACCCCTTCACTCCACTTTAAGCCCTTTAAACCCTTGAAGTGGAGCTTGCGAAACTTCAGTTATCTAACCTTACGATTGGAATCTATTGGGGTTGGGAGGGGTCGTCGAGAATGCTCAGGAAGCGCTCCACGAGGATTCCCCGGTTCTTGTCTCTCATGTCGCGGTTTAGGTCAATCAGCTGATACACGCCGTCCATGGCGCGCCGCGTGCACTCCACGAGTGACAGCCCGTCGAGCAGATGGGCAATCAGGATGGCTGAAAAGAGGTCGCCAGTGCCATGAAAAAGGCCGGGGATGACTTCGTACTGCAAACGGAAATACTCGCCGCTGAAATGGTTGAAGCCCACCACGCAATTCTTGCCTTCGACGAGGCAACTGGTGATCAACACCGACTTCGCACCTATGCGATGAACACCGTCGAGCATACGCTTGGCCTCTTCCCACGAGATTCCTTCGGGTTGGAAGGGAATGCCCGTCAGCAGGGCAGCCTCGGTGTAGTTGGGGAATGTGAGGTCGGCCACCGCCACCATCTCGCGCATGAGCTCCACGTTGCGCTCTGTCATTCCGTTGTAGAAACGTCCGCCATCGCCCATCACGGGGTCCACAAACACCAGCGTTCCGCGCTGTTCGCTCTGTTCACGGCAGTAGTCGGCCATCAGCCGCGCCTGTTCCTCGGTGAACATGCAGCCGGTGCAAATGGCATCGTAGGAGAATCCCAGCTCCTTCCACACGGGGAGTGTGCCACGTATGTAGTCGGTTGTATCCATGATGTTGAATCGTCCGTAGTCGAATGTGTTCGACACCAATGCCGTAGGAAGGTTGAACGTGGGGTGTCCCAGATAACTCAATATCGGCATCATGGCTCCCATTCCCACTTTCGAATGGCCCGCCATGTCGTTTACCAGCAGTATCCCTTTCTTCATTCTTGACGCTTTATCTCTTCTTTTTTACACTTCGAATTTGAAAATCGCTGCAAAGTTAACGTTTTTTCCACACATTCCGTTCCCTATATTCACATTTTTATTGATGAGACGGATGGAAACAATCTTTTTGGGTGTTGGGGGCGGTGCATGAAAAACGGAAGCTGCCGCATGAGCAACTTCCGTAGTTTTGGGTTTGGTGAGTGGCAAGTGTTAAGCCAGACGCTTCTCCAGACGCTCGCGAATGGCGGCGATGAAGCCTGCCGAGTTGACAGCCGTGGGGGTGATACCCTCCATGAGGTTGACGAGGTCTTTAGTGCAGATGCCCTCGTTGAGCGTGTCGAAGCAGGCAGCCTCGAGCTGGTCGCCGAAGTTCTGCAGGGCCTCGTTGCCGTCCTTCTCGCCACGTTTGCGCAGCGCTCCGCTCCATGCGAAGATGGTGGCCATGGGGTTGGTTGACGTCTCTTCACCAGCGAGGTATTTGTAGTAGTGGCGGGTCACGGTGCCGTGAGCAGCCTCGTACTCGTAGTTGCCCTCGGGTGAGACGAGCACGGAAGTCATCATGGCGAGCGAGCCGAAAGCAGTGGAAACCATGTCGCTCATCACGTCGCCGTCGTAGTTCTTGCAAGCCCAGATGAAGCCGCCCTTAGAACGTATAACGCGTGCCACAGCATCGTCGATGAGGGTGTAGAAATACTCCAATCCACGGCGCTCGAACTCGTCTTTGTACTCTTGGAACACCTCGTCGAAGATGACGCGGAACTGAGCGTCGTACTTCTTGGAGATGGTGTCCTTGGTAGAGAACCACACGCTCTGGTTGATGTCAAGAGCAAACTTGAAGCACGAGTGTGCGAAGGAGCGGATGGACTTGTCGACATTGTGCATGCCTTGTATCACGCCAGCGCCCTTGAAATTGTGGATGACCACTTCTTGGTGTGCGCCACTCTCGCCATCGAACACCAACTTGGCAACGCCGGGCTCATCAACGCGCAGCTCGACACTCTTGTAGACATCGCCATAGGCGTGACGTGCGATAGTGATGGGCTGCTGCCAATTGCGCACCGCGGGCTTGATGCTGGGGATGGTGATGGGTGTGCGGAAGACCGTGCCGTCGAGAATGGAGCGGATGGTGCCGTTGGGCGACTTCCACATCTCGTGGAGGTTGTATTCCGTCATGCGCTGTGCGTTAGGTGTGATGGTTGCACACTTCACGGCAACGCCATACTTCTTGGTGGCCTCAGCCGAGTCGATGGTAATCTGGTCGCGAGTCTCATCGCGCTTCACCAGCCCGAGGTCGTAGTATTCGGTCTTCAAGTCAACGAACGGAAGAATCAGTTCGTCTTTAATCATCTTCCACAAGATGCGGGTCATCTCGTCGCCATCCATCTCAACGAGAGGCGTGGTCATTTGAATTTTTTCTTTCATGTTTTTGTTGTTTTATGATGTTTAATGATGATGTTCAGTATGTGTGATGCTCAGCAAACAGCGTCGAAGAAGAGCACCAAAGCCAGCATGTCGGCACTGCCGCCGGGGGATATGTTCGTGCTCACGAGCGAGGCGTTCAGCCGCTTGAGCCCATATTCCGAGAAGTCGGCCAACAGCCTTTGCGCCTCCTCTTTCACACGCTCAGCCGCCTCGGCTCCACCCCGATAGAGGATGTTGGTGTCGTCTAATGCGGCCATGATTCTCAGCAGCGTTTTGTGCAGGCCGTAGGCATCGTCTTTGTGTTCACGATAGAAGGGTAGCCAGTCGGCAAACAACAGTGGCCAAGCCTCTTGTGCCGCAGCCAATGCGCCTCCCGCGCCGTGGCGGGTCCTCACTACGCTGCCGTGAGTTCCTTCAGCCATGGGAAACCGTTTTGCCGTGGCAGATATCTCTTTCCGCAACTCTTCAGCATTCAGCCGTCTGTCACGATGGAGCAGGAACGAAGCCACAGCCACCGACAAGCCCAAGGCAAACAAGGCGCCGCGGTGGGTGTTGACGTTCCCCGTGGCCTGTAGCATCGCCTTTTCGGCGTTGCGTCCCATTTCCTGCAATCGCGAGATTTCCAAGCCATCAGCGGCCAGGACAGCCATCTGCATGAAGAAGGGTCGCAAGGCGCTGATGCTGCGTTTCATCGTGTTGTAATCCATGTCGCGATGGGCGCCATTGTCGTAGCGGTCCACCAGCCCAGGCTTCGGTGTGAGGTCGAGTTCGCGTTCCAACGCTGAAGTGGCCAGCCATCCAAGCAGATAAGGATAGGTGGAACGGGGTACCAGGCTTGCCGCACCCGAGAAATCGCCTTCAGCCAGTCTGCGGCGCACCAGCGAAGCGCTGATGTCTTCCAGCCGCTCCACTTCCTCCACGCGGATTCCACGCTTTGGCAACTCTTGCGCCATCAGTTCGTTATAACGATGGGTCAACGCGTCAAACGGCTCACTGCCCACAAAGCGGACTTCAACGCCCAACGATGGAGCGATGTGACGTGCAAACAAGTCGAGGTCCAAGCATATCTGCGTGTCAGTTCCTTCATCGCGCGACTTCAGGAAATAGGTGGGGAACGTAGTGGCCGAAACCACATAACTGCTTCCCTCGATCACCGAGACGTTTTCCAAATGGGCTGCGCCAGCGCGAATCATCTCCACACGCTCAGCGTAACTGAACTGCGAGCAATCCTCGCCAACAGCAATGACGAACAACCTTGTGCAGCGTCTTGCCGCCTGTTCGATGAGATATTGGTGTCCGCGCGTGAAAGGGTTCGCATTCATCACGATGCAGCCCGTGGCGCCGCTCCCGGCTTCAGCCTTCAGCCTTTCATATTTGGCTTTCAGCTTTTCCAGCCCCTCCCCACGTTCCATCAGAATCGCCTTGCCGCCACAGGCAATTGTCTTGAAACCCATGTCGGCGAAAACGTGTTCATTCTCGGCCTTTGTGAAAACCTTCACCGATGAGAACCCTGCTGTGGAAGCCTCGCTCAGCAAATGGGACACCAGCCTACTGCTGAATCCTTCTTCGCGCAAGTCCTTCCCCACAGCCACACACTTGATGACATCGCCCTTCAGACCGCCGCCCGCCAAGATTTCCTCGTCGCTGCCATGTTTGAACACGCCAGCATAGTAGTCCACCTCCTCGAGCCGCAAGCCGTTGGCCTGTAAAAAGGCTTCCACTCTGGAACGCCAAGCGGGGACCGAGAGTGGGAGCGGGCGAATCTCATATTCGTTGTACATAGGCGTCAATCATCGAGTTGATGCGAGCCTGCAGCTCGTCCAACGAATGCGAATGGTTGCGCATGCAATAGCGTGCCTCGCCATCACAAACCAGACAGCGGCGCTCTCCTCGCCCCACTACCGAACGTGGAAGCGGACAGCCCGAAGCATCTATCACATCGATGTCGAACAGCCTTCCCAGCATGTGCGTCTCTTCAATCTCGCACGCCCGCTCTTTTGCCTCCAAAGGCGACAGGCGCGTCAGCAGATAAGCCTCGTAGCCAGTGTCTAAGTCGCGTTCCTCTAAAGCCACCGTCTCGCCGGCAAAACGCTCACGCAACGCGTCAACACCAGCGTGCGCAGCCACCAACGACTGCACATTGCGCTTCACGCTGCCAGGCATCACCACCGTCAGGCACACCAGCGTCAAGCCTTCGTGCTCCTTCAGCAGTTCCATCTGGTGAGCGTGCCGCTCATCACGGCTCTTCAACAACTCTTCGAGTGTTATCTGCATATTTATATTTTTTAGCCTCACCCCCAACCCCTCCCCAAGTAGGGAGGGGAGATTTAAAAACCTCAACATTCGGAGTGGTTTCGGTAGCCTTCCCCTTTTGGGGGAGGTTGGAGGGGGCTTTAATCCTTAATATTTCGTATCACATCCTGCACACTACCGTCGCGGTTCAACACCACACCCACCACCTTGTCGCCAAATGGCAGCGGGGCAGCCTTTCCGATGATTCCTTCTGCGCGCTCTTTGAGCCAATGGATGTCCACAACGGGCAGTCCTGCATGCTCCAGACGCTCCCTGATTTCAGGACGACGGGGATTCACGGCTATTCCATATTCCGTCACAACAACGTCAACAGAGCTACCCGGCGTGATGAGCGTGGTTACCTCGTCTACCACGCAAGGAATTCTGCCACGCAGCAACGGACAAACGATGATGGACAGCGACGAGTCGGCAGCTGTGTCGGGATGGCCGCCTATGGCTCCGCGGATGATTCCATCGCTTCCCACCAGCACGTTCACGTTGAAGTTCACGTCAACTTCCAAAGCCGACAGAATAACAATGTCCAGGAAGTGGGTTGCCGAGCCTGGTTCGTCGGCGCTCGCATATTCTATGGATGAAATCTCCTTATGCATGCGGTCGTCGCGAAGCGACTCTGCAGCCACCTTGTCAAACGACTGCACGTCCATCAGGCGCTCAATCAGCCCTTCCTCGTGCATCTTCACCATGTGGGCCGTAATGCCGCCCAGCGCGAACGAAGCCTTTATGCCTTGGTCAATCATGCTCTGACGGATGTATTTCACAGCCGCCAACGAAGCTCCGCCCGAACCTGTCTGAATCGAGAAGCCATTTTTGAAATAACCGCTGCCGATAATCACGCGTGCAGCCTGCTGGGCCAGCAGAATGTCGCGTGGGTTCTTCGTGTCGCGAATGGCACCCGAGGAGATTTTAGATGAATCGCCCACCGAGTCGACCACCACCACATAGTCCACATCCAACTCTGAGATGCCTGACGGACGGTTGGGGTAGGGTACCAAGTCATCGGTCAATATCACCACCTTGTCAGCATACTCGGCATCAGGCAGAGCATAACCGATGCTACCGCAGATGCTCTTGGCGTTGGGCGAACGTGAATAGCCGCACGCATTGCCCATCGGGTCGCTCGAAGATGCACCAAGGAAAGCCACGTCAATCTTCAACTCGCCACTCGCAATAGCGCTACCACGCGAGCCGTGAGAACGGAATACCACAGGCTCCTCCATCAATCCGTGTGAAATCTCCTGAGCCAACTTGCCACGCAGACCGCTCGTGGAGATTCGCGTAATCACACCATTGCGGATATGCTCAATCAACGGCTCATGCACATCGATGAGGCTCGAAGCTGCCAGATGCAAGTCCTTGAACCCCATCTCGGCCAGCTTGTCCACCACCATGTTCACCACCTTGTCTCCTGCGCGGAAATGGTGGTGGAACGAGATGGTCATACCATTCTGAAGTCCGCTACGCCGGATGGCTTCCTCAAGTGTCACCACCTTGTGCGAGTTGGTCAACCCATTGGTGCGGGGCGCCACATTCTTCGAACGCACATCCTCCTGATACACGCGTTTGTTCATGCGCTTGGCGGCCTCAGCTATATATGTCTTTCTTTCTTCGTAGTTCATAATCTTCAATTGTCAGTTCTTTTAGTCGGCTGACGCCTTGGTAAAAGCGGCAAAGCCGAGCGGTAAATGGTCATCTTAAATCTTAAATCTTAAATTTTAAATTTTTAATCTTTAATCTTTAATCTTTAATTTAAATCGCTCTCTGTGAGTATCCCCGATGCGATAGCCAAGTCGATGGTGCGCTGGGCGCGAATCACCACAGGGCGGTCCACCATCTTTCCGTTTACGGCTATCACGCCGCTTCCGCGCCGCTCAGCTTCCTTGATGGCGGCAAGAATGGTGCGGGCCTTTTCGATTTCTTTTTCCTTCGGGGCGAACACCTCGTTCACAATCTGTATCTGGCGCGGGTTGATAATCGACTTGCCATCGAAGCCCAGCGTCTTAATCAGTTCCACCTCCTTGCGGAAGGTCTCCATATCGTTCAAGTTCGAATACACCGTGTCCAACGCGTCAATGCCAGCAGCACGGGCAGCCACCACGATGGTCTCGCGAGCCAACAGCAGTTCGGCTCCGCCCGGTGTGCGTTGTGTCTTCAGGTTGGCACAATAGTCTTCAGCACCAAGTGCGATTCCCATCATGCGCTTCGAGGCTACGGCAATGTCGTAGGCGTTCACAATGCCCAACGCGCTCTCTATGGCCGCCATGATTTTCGTGCGACCCACGCAGCCCAAAGCCGTTTCCACCTTTTCTATCTCGCGTTCCACCTCGCGCACCTCCTCGGCCGTCTCCGTCTTCGGCATACGAATCACGTCGACACCAGCCTTCACAACAGCCTCTATATCTTTCTTTCCATAGGGTGTGTTCAGCGGATTGATGCGCACCACCATTTCCGTATCACCATAATCGATGGTCCTGAGCGCATTGTAAACCAGCAGACGCGCAGCATCTTTCTCTGCCATCGTCACCGAATCCTCCAAGTCCAGCATGATAGAGTCTGGCCCATAGATGAAGGCGTCTTGCATCATTCCGGGATTGTTGCCCGGAACAAACATCATCGTTCTTCTTAGTCTCTGCATATCTGTCTAAGGTTAATTTTTTAATTTCTCATCTTTAATCTTTCATCTTTAATTTCCCCAAACGTCCTTGCCCGTAGACCTCACGGCAGCCGCCGTCACACGGGCACGAATCGTGCAGTCCAACGCACCTTTGTCCGTTGCGCGCACTTTCGCCGACGAAATGTCAAGACCTTCCAGCGTCTCGGCAATCACTTTCTTGATTTGCGAGCCGAACTGATAGGCCACACTGCTCTCCAACTCAATTTGCAAGCCAGGTTCCTCAGATGGTGAAATCTGAACAAGAATGTCGCCAGACTCAAGCGTCCCAGCCATAGCTTCTTTCATTTCCATGATATTTACTTTGTGGGTTTGTTATTTTTTATAGTGAATAGATTTACTTTTTCCCAATTTCTTGTATTTCTCCGCAAATATACATCTTTTTTTATTACCAACAAATAAAAATAGCAAAATTATTCCTACGCGAAAGCATTTTTACAACCTTTCCCTATCGTTCGGATTGTGGAAGAAGACCGGCTAAAGGAATTGTTTCCTCCGTTTTCCGATGATGACAACCGATTGAAAAATGTCAATTTAATTCTAAAATTTGACCCCTAAAAACGGCCATCTTTTTGAACTGAAAAAGAATTTGGTGCGAAAATGATCAAAAATTGGCGTTTTTGGAAGTCATTGGAAACCAACCACTTCCGTTTTCTTTACATCTTTTCAGCTTATAAAAGCTATGCTTTGGGGTTGTCAAAGCTATGCTTTAAGCCTCTCACTTGTGGCTTTTAAGTGCGCTAAATGCCACAAATGAGCGCGTCAGATGCCACATCTGACACCCTCAGAAGCCACAAATGACAAATTAGCCAACCAAAAGTGAAGCGGAAAGAGTGGGAAAGTAATTTTTCTTTACACATTTTCTTTCTAGATTGCCCGATAAAGTTGACAAGAATTTGTCACAATTTTTCATAAAAATAAATACTATGGAACGCCCGCTGAAAGCAGTTGTCAAATCGTTTCAAGAAGTTCCTTTACGTCCGTTTCAGGCAATGCTGGTTGGCTCGTCAAAGCCAATTCTCCGTCCGTCAGACACAATTGGGCTTCTCCGCCTTTCTGCAACTGGCCGAAAAGAATTTCGCGCATGAGCAGCGGCTTCAAGTCGTGTCCGATAACACGGTCCATCTCGCGGGCTCCATATTCGCGTGTAAAGCCTTTTTCGAGCAAGTAGGCACGAGCCTCGTCGTTGAGGGTGAGGGTCACATTCTTCGCCTTGAGTTTCTGCTCGAGTTCGCGCAATTTCTTGTCAAGAATCATCGAAGCCATCTCTTCGTCCATATCGCGGAACACCACCGTTCCCGAGAGGCGGTTCAGGAATTCGGGCTTGAACGTTCTCTTTACTTGCGCCATCATGGCTTCACCTCGCGACACTTTCGACTGGAATCCGATGTTGGCTTGCGAGGCGTATTGAGCTCCAGCATTAGACGTCATAATGAGCACCACGTTGCGGAAGTCGGCCTTTTGACCGCGATTGTCGGTAAGCCGCGCATAGTCCATCACTTGCAACAGAATGTTGTAGATGTCTTGGTGAGCCTTTTCAATCTCGTCGAGCAACAACACGCAGTTGGGCGTCTTGCGAATGGCGTCAGTAAGGAGTCCCCCGTCTTCATAACCCACGTATCCGGCAGGCGAACCGATGAGTTTGGCAACGGCGTGTCGTTCGGTGTATTCGCTCATGTCGAATCTCACCAGCTGCACACCCAGTTCGTTGGCCAACTGTCGCGCCACTTCGGTCTTTCCCACGCCTGTAGGACCCACGAAGAGCAGCGAAGCCAATGGCTTGTCGTCGTCGAGCAGACCTGCTTTGGCCATTTGTATGGCTTCCACCACTTGGTCCACAGCTCCGGTCTGTCCGTAGATTTTGGCCAGCATACGATCGCGGAGGGTGGCAAGTGCCGAATTGTCTTCTTCCTTCATAGCCGCAGCATCAACCTTGCAAACCTTCGCCAAGATGTCGGTGATGAGTGAGCGAGTAACAGGTTGCGCCTCCTTTTCTTTTTCCTCTATTCTCTCTTCTCTTTCCTCTCCATCCCGAGCAAAGCTCGCCCCCCCGTTGCCTTCCCTCTTATTTTCTTTTTCCCTTGTCATTTCAAGGTAAGCACCAGCCTCGTCAATCAAGTCGATAGCCTTGTCAGGCAGTTGGCGGTCGGTGATGAGTCGGGCACTTTGGCGAACGGTATATTCGATGATGTCTTCGCTATAGGTCACGTTGTGGAACGACTCGTATTGCGGCCGCAATCCCTTCAGAATCTCGATGGTGTCTTCCACGCTGGGTTCGGGAATATCGATTTGTTGGAATCGGCGGACTATGCCGCGCTGACGGGCGAAGTGGCGGTTGAATTCTTCGTAGGTGGTAGAGCCGATGAATCGGATGTCTCCACGCTCGAGATAGGGCTTTAGCATGTTCGAGGCGTCAGGACCACCGTCGCCTGTCCGTCCTGCACCAATCATGTTGTGTATTTCGTCGATATAGACGATGGCGTGTCCTTCTTTCTCCACACCGTCCATCACCTGCTTGATGCGTTTCTCGAAGTCGCCACGAAACTGGGTTCCTGCCAGCATAGTGCCCATATCCATCTGATAGATGCGGCTCCCCTCGAGTCGTTCGGGCACTTCTCCATGCTCGATGCGTGCCGCCAATCCATAGACAAGCGCCGTTTTTCCCACGCCAGGCTCGCCCACATGCAACGGATTGTTCTTGTCTTTCCGGCAAAGCACCTGTATCGTGCGTTCCAGTTCATGCTCGCGTCCGATGAGCGGGTTGTGCTGGTCAACGGTATCATTCATGCACGTCACAAGGGTTCTCCACGTTGTGTCCTCCTCTTCTGTCTCATCAGAAGAGTCGCTATGTGTTGTGTTGTCATCAATTTGTTCCAACACTTCATTATCAGATATCATCGAGATGAGCGTGGAGAGGAACATCGTCTTATTTTCGCCAAGATATTTGTTGAGCAAAAAAGCAGCCGTAGACTCTTTCAACTCCATCATCGCATACACGAAATGAGTGACATCAATCGTTTCGCGCGAGGCATACATAGCATGATTCGCGGCTAAGGTGCGCATGTACTCGAACTGGAACGACAAGTCGGGCTCGTAATCCTCTTCTTCAGCAACAGTATCCAATTCTTCCAAATATGCTTTCAATTCACGCTCAAGCCCATTTGCGTCCACGCGGCAAGCCATCAATGCCGCCCGGAATGTGGCGTCGCCCATGAAAGCCAACAACAAATGCTCGGGCACAAACAGTTCAAAACGTCCGTTTGTGGCATATAAATAGGCCTCATGGAGCAGGCCGTTCATTCTCTCGGTGTATTCCATATTCAAACCTCTGGTTCACAAGTCAATCGCAGGGGGAATCCTTCCTGACGAGCCATCGCCAAACCCCTCTGCACTTTCGACACGGCGACGTCGTAACTATACACTCCCACGACAGCTTTCTCCGAACGATGGACCATCAGCATCAGCTGTTCGGCTTCTGCCTGCGATTTGTGGAAAACTGTTATCAGGAGCTTCACAACGAATTCCATGGTCGTGAAATCGTCGTTATAAATAGTAACCTGATAGCGGCGAGGCTCACGAACATCCAGTCGTTCACGCTCGCGAATCGATGATTTTTCTTTACTCATGGAATGCAAAATTAAACGAAAAACATTGAATTACAAAATAATTGATGTATTTTTGCAAAATAAAAACAAAAACCTCCATCCCCCCATGAGCAACAGCAACGCCGAAGAACTATTCCAGAAAGTCATCGATGCCATCAGCCTATACCACCAGCAGCGATGTAACGAGGTTTGCAGGACTATCACTCAAACCTTGATGCTCGCCTGCCAATATGGGCTTCGGCTGTCGAAACACAACTTCGGCAACCTCTCATCACAGATTGACACGCTCGCCAAGACCTGTAATATCAGCGCGGCCCACACGATTGCCATTCAACGCGCACGCCACCACAGCATCAGTCCTCTTCATTTCTCTGATGAGGATAGCCAATTGTTGTCGCAAAGTGGGGAAACCAGCGAGGAGAGGTCTATATCCCGACAAGAGTTGCTCTATGACCTCAGGGCCGTTGCTGTCTTCATCTCTGCCGTCTACGAAGCTTCCATCCCCGGCGCCATTCTCCGCAGTACGCCCACGCTTGTTTCTTCTTTCCAAGGGGAAACTGGAGTGAGCGCTCCTTATAGCAAATATCGCTACGTCAGATGTATGATTCAAAGCATCGGCGATGACGGCATACGGGCTACAGTGCTGAATGCTGTGCCCGCCTTCTCCTCCGCGACGGTGGTGAACATCAATATCAAAGACACTCCCGAATATGTGGACTTCTCCTATCTCTGCGACATCCTCCACGAAGGAATGCAAGTGAATCTGCTTGACAGCGAGCTGGTGGCGACACCTTCTTCACCCCAACGGGAAGGGATTCCTTCGCTTGTTCCCAGGTTGGTTGTCGTAGAGCCCGACTTCCTTTTCGACATCAGTTCGCTTGCCGCATGTTTCGAAGAGTATGGCCATCACCACTTGCTCTACCAACTCAAGCGACTGGCCCCGCGCACCACGAACAAGCATATCTTGATGGGTAATCTCGCTGGTAGGATGCTCGACGACATCATACACCAACCCGATGCACCTCTCGCCGAGACACTGCGCTCGTGCTTCAGGGAATATGCACTCGACTACTGTGCCGACACCGACTTCCAACCTGTGGCATTCAAGACGGAAGCCGCTTCCCAACGCAGCAACATACAAGCCTGCGTGGCCGAACTCTTCGGCAAGTACCAGCGCGACAAAGCCATGCTCGAACCGGGGTTCATTTGCGAACAACTCGGAATTCAAGGACGGGCCGACCTCATCACAACCGACATGCAGCTGCTGGTGGAGCAAAAGTCGGGCAGAAACATCAATATCGAGCGCAATAGCAGCGGCAGCTATGGGATGCACATCGAAAAACACTATGTGCAGATGCTGCTCTACTTTGCCGTGCTTGCGCAGAACTTCAACATCTCGCCGCGACAAATCAGCATGCTGCTGCTCTACTCCAAATACCAACTGCCCGGAGGACTCATCGAGGTGGCACCGCTGCAGAAACTCCTCAGAGAAGCCGTCAAGCTGCGTAACCTTATCGTTGCCGACGAATTCAGCATCGCGCAAAACGGATTCCAAGCCATCGTCCAAGATTTGACGCCCGACACGATGAACACTCAGCGGAAAAGCGGATTCTTCTGGGAAAAATGCTTGTTGCCCGAGCTCGAGAAGGTATGTGCGCCCCTGCAGAACGCCAGTCCGCTCGAACATGCATACTTCTGCAGGATGGCGACCTTCGTCCTCAAAGAACAATTGCTTTCCAAAGTGGGAAGTGCTAACTCTGCTGGTGGCGAAGTGGCTTCCAACCTTTGGAACATGCCTTTGTATGAGAAAATTGAAAATGGAAGCATCTACACAGGGCTGACATTAGACCCGTCGCAATTCACATCGACCGCATCTAATATCCCTATTACCACTCTCGTTTTTGATATCCCCGAACAAGGTGCCGACTTCCTTCCCAATTTCCGGAGAGGCGATATGGTCTGCCTCTATGCTTACCCGCTTGGCGAAGAACCTGACGTAAGGAAAAGCATCCTGCACAGAGCCTCCATCAGCGAACTTACTGGGAAACGACTGACGCTGCATCTAAGCAATCGGCAATCCATCGATACCTTCGTCCATCCCGTCATCCCTTCTCACACGCCACAAGCTGAAGGCGAGACCTTGCCCCTTGCCCCTTATCCCTTGCCCCTAAAGTTCCGCTATGCCGTAGAGCATGCACCAAGCGACATCAACACTACAACTGCTTTGTCGGGGTTGCACAGGTTCATTACCGCCGCTCCCGACCGACGTGCCCTGTTGCTTGGCCAACGTCCACCACGCCACGATGCTACTATCCAACTGACACGCAGCTATCATCCTTCTTACGACGATATTCTCTTGCGTGCCAAACAGGCTCTTGACTACTTCCTGCTCATTGGTCCGCCGGGAACGGGAAAAACCAGCATGGCGCTGCGGTTCCTTGTCGAAGAAGAACTCACAAACCCTGCTGCCGCCCTCCTTCTGATGGCCTATACCAACCGAGCTGTTGATGAAATCTGCGATATGCTTTGTACAGCTGGTATCGACTTCCTACGCATAGGGAACGAGTTTTCATGCGACCCCAGAATCCAGTCACATCTGCTCTCCAACGCTGTGGAACAGACGCCCACACTCTCAGCCATCAAGCAGATAATCATCGGCACGCGGGTACCTCTTCAGCATCAAGAGTTTCTCCCTCGCCATCGTCGACGAGGCGAGCCAGATACTGGAACCCAGCATCATCGGATTGCTCTGCCTCCCGCAAATAGGCCGTTTCATCCTCATCGGCGACCACAAGCAACTGCCTGCTGTGGTTGTGCAAAACGAAAAAGAGTCAGCTGTGGACGACCCTCTCTTGCTCTCCATCGGACTCACCGACTGCCGCAACTCGCTCTTCGAACGACTGTTGCGAGGACTAAACAACAGTTCCTCGTCTCTTTGTCTGGGCATCCTGAGACGCCAAGGACGTATGCATCCCGATATAGCCGAATGGCCTAATCGTATGTTCTATCCCCGTGAACAACTGCAACCTGTGCCACTTCCCCATCAGGAAGAACCCACAACCGCTCCCCGTGTCATCTTCATCCCGTCGCAAAGCATTCAGAATCCATCGTCAGCCGCCAATAGCCACTCTCGTGAAACGGTGAACCAATGGGCATTGAACGAGGGCGAGAACTCGCTTTCCGACAAGACAAACCTCGAAGAAGCTCGCATAGTGGCAAGGGAATTGATGAACATCTACAGAGACTCTCTTGCCCCTTGCCCCTCGCCTCTTGCCCCTGGTAAATCCACCTTCGACCCCGCCAAGACCGTCGGAGTCATCGTGCCCTATCGCAACCAGATAGCCATGATTCGCCGGGAAATCGAGAAACTGGACATTCCCGTGCTGCAAGCCGTCAGCATCGACACCGTGGAACGCTACCAAGGTTCGCAGCGCGACATCATCATCTATTCGTTCACCATCCGCCACCGCTACCAACTCGACTTCCTCACCGCCAATTGTTTTGAAGAAGGCGGCCGCATCATCGACCGCAAACTGAATGTCGCTCTGACACGGGCACGTAAGCGCCTCATCCTGACAGGAAACGAACCAACCCTATGCTCAAATCCCTTGTTCAAGAACCTCATCGGATACATCAAAGAAAAAGGCGGATACTTGCCACCGTCGGGAGAATATAAAACATGTAAAACAAAGGCCCTTTAGAATCAAAGAATCAATAAAAATGTACAAAAAGATGAAACAGCTATTTACTATTCTATTACTTCTGTTGACGCTGACCGCACAGGCGCAACGTCAGCAGATATCATACATCGAGGAGACAAAGAACTGGTACTATGTCTATGACGAAAAAGGCAAGAAGATTTGTGGCCTCTCGCGCAGCAGCGTTGGAGAACTCAAAGGTTGGGGGAGTGATTTCTTCGTGGCTATGCGCTATTCCTTCTATTACATCTGCGATGCAAAGGGGAAAACACTAAAGACGATGAACGTGTCGGACGTGGGCGAGATAGTTGGTGTCACTAACAGTACCATCACCAGTCGCAGAGGCAGTTGGATATTCACATGGAGCAAGGATGGTAAGAAAATCAATGCAAGGCCGGCGAATTGAAAGAAGATAATAGGAAAACAAAAGATAGTGATAATTGATAATTAGAAGTTGAATCATTCCCATTACTTACCTCATGAAAAATATCATTGCACTTGCCATCATCGGCTGGCTATCAGTAAACATTGCCATTGCACAACCCGCGGAAGACTCTCGTCCCACAGCCTATATGGTGGCCGACGCCCATCTTGATACACAATGGAATTGGGACATTCAGGCCACTATAGGTCATCACATTCGAGCCACGCTAGTCCAGAACTTGGAGTTAATGCGTCAGTATCCTGATTACATCTTCAACTTCGAAGGTGCCGTGAAATATGCCTGGATGAAAGAGTACTATCCAGAGTATTGGCAAGAACTGACACAACGCATTCGTGAGAACCGTTGGCATTTGGCTGGCAGCAGTTGGGACGCCAATGAGGTGATCATTTGCTCACCTGAGTCGTGGATTCGCAACATCCTCCTTGGCCAGACGTTCTATCGTCAGGAATTTGGGCGAGAGAGCTCTGACGTGTTCTTGCCCGACTGTTTCGGTTTTCCCTACTATCTGCCTACGGCTGCCGCGCATTGTGGACTTATCGGATTCTCGTCGCAGAAGCTGATGTGGCGCACCAATCCCTTTTACGATGGTGGCAGAAAATATCCTTTCTCGGTAGGCTTGTGGCAGGGCATCGATGGCAGTCGTATCATGATGACCCACGGTTTCAACTATTCCCAGCGTTATGAAGATCAGGACCTCTCGTACAACAAAACCCTTCAGCGCGAGGTGGCTGAAAGTCCGTTGGGCATTGCCTTTCGCTATTATGGAACGGGCGACACGGGGGGCTCACCCAACATTGAGAGTGTCAGGGCTGTCATGCGTGGCACGAAAGGTGACGGGCCGTTGCGAATAGTCAGCGCTCCGAGCGATACTATCTACCACCTTTTTCAACCCTACGAGCAGCATCCCGAGCTGCCCATTTTTGACGGTGAACTACCAATGGATGTTCACGGTAATGCTTGCTACACTTCGCAAGCTGCTATGAAACTTTACAACCGACAGTTAGAATACCTAGGCGATGCTGCTGAGCGGACGGCGGTAGTGGCAGATTGGATGGGTACCCGTGTTTATCCCATCGAAGAGATGACCGCCAACTGGCGGCGGATGATTTGGCATCAGTTCCATGATGATGTAACGGGCACTAGTATCCCACGTGCCTATGAATTTTCGTGGAACGACGAGTTGATAGGGTTGAAACGTTTCTCAAGTGTTATTGCCACCAGCGTAGACGGCATTTCCCGTCAACTCGACACTCGCGTCAACGGAACCCCACTTATTCTCTACAATGCTGAAGCATTCCCTGTGGAGACAGTTGCATCTATAGATTTGCCCGATGCCAACACAGCCTACGTCGTGAGCGATGATGCTGGAAAGAGTGTGCGCTCGCAGATTGTGACCGCTTCCGATGGCTCAGCCCGCCTCCTCTTTGAAGCCCGCGTCCCTGCTACAGGCTACGCTGTTTATAGCCTGAAAACCACCAAAGCGCGGAAGCCGGTAACTGCTCTCGCTAATGACAGAGAGGAGAGAGGTAAAGTTATCGAAAACAGTCGCTATCGCCTCACTGTGGATGCTTTTGGTGATGTTACTTCTATTTATGACAAGCAGAATGGCCGTGAGATGATTGCAGAGGGACGTGCCCTACGGCTTGTGGTTTTCGATGACTGCACCTCTAATGGTTGGCCCGCATGGGAAATCCAGAAAGCGACACTCGACCGTGCCCCTGTGGCTGTCCATGAAGGTGTTAGCATTAACCTTGTTGAAGACGGAGCCTTGCGACACACCCTTTGCATCACCAAACGTTATGGCGAAAGTCAGATTACACAGTTCGTCAGCCTCTATGAGGGAGCATTGGCCGACCGTATTGATTTCCGCCACGAGGTGGAATGGCGCTCCCTTAATGCCTTACTCAAGGCCGAGATGCCTTTCAGCGTAGCCAATGAGGAGGCTACTTATGATATTGGGTTAGGGAGTGTGCGTAGAGGCAACAATCGTGCCAATAGTTTCGAGATCTACAGCCATGAATGGACTGACCTCACCGACCGAAGCGGCGACTATGGCGTCACTATCCTCAACGACTCGCGCTACGGATGGGATAAGCCCACTGACAACACTCTGCGTCTCTCTCTACTTTACTCGCCCAAGTGTGAACAAAGCGCCTTTAACTATCAGGCACGCCAAGATTTCGGTTTCCATGAGTTCACTTTTAGCCTTGTGGGGCATAACGGAAAACTCAACCCTGTGGAGGCTGTGCACCAAAGCACCATGCTCAATAGCCCAGTGAAGACATTCCGAGCAGCAAAACATGCGGGAACGTTGGGACGAACTTTCTCTTTCGTGCAAAGCGACAACGATAACGTGCTCATCCGAACGCTAAAGCGAGCTGAGGTAACGAATGAATATGTTGTAAGGGTTTATGAGATTGGTGGCACTGCCGACCAGCAAGCCCACCTCACTTTTCCTGCTCCAATAGCTCGTGCTGTGCGTGCAGATGGGACCGAGCGTGAAATTGATGCTGCATCTTTCAGTGGAAACTGTCTGAAGGTGGATGTGCGTCGCTTTGGACTTGGCACTTACAAAGTGGTGCTAGCTTCCAACCCAAATGCAAATGGAACTTGTGAAACCTTTGCTTCTTCTAATAAACCCGTAGAATGTAAATCCATTGTTCTTCCCTTCGACCGCAAGGCAACGAGCACCAACGCTTTCCGCAATTCAGCCAACTTCGAGGGAGGCTATAGTTATGCCTCTGAGCTTCTTCCTGCTGATCGTCAAATAGAGAGTGATGGCATTTCCTTCAAATTGGGTGAATATGATACCCATAATGCTCTCGGTTGTAAGGGCGACACTATCGCTTTGCCCACCGATGCCGCATATACCCACCTCTATTTGCTAACTGCTTCTGACCGAGATGACCGAGATGCCACCTTCCGTTTTATTGGTAAGAAGGTTAATGCAAAGGTTGCATCGCAAACGGTTTATGTTCCCTATTATACGGGTTTTATAGGCCAATGGGGGCATCAGGGGCAGACCGCTGGTTACCTGAAGCCTGCCGACATCGCCTACGTGGGTACACATCGTCATTCGTCAGAAGGTGACCAACCCTATGAGTTCACATACATGTTTCGCATTCGTTTGGACATCCCTCGCGGTGCAGAGGCCGTTGTGCTGCCCAAGGATTCTCATGTTGTTCTCTTTGCTGCCACTGCTGCCGATGACATTTCTGCCGCCATTCCCGCAGCCCCATTCTTTATCACAAGTAATCGCACGAACAACCTCCCTGTCAAGAATGGCCAGCAGCAGTCTCGCCCCAACCTACTCAGTTCCGCCAAGCTCATAGTCGCATCGGGACACGTTAACGAGGCGGAGCGTCCGGAATTCATTGCCGATGGTCGTGAAGACACCAAATGGTGCGATACTCGTAGGGCTCCCAATTTCGTTGATTTCGACCTTGGTGAGGAGCATGAAGTCAGCGCATGGGCAATTCTCAATGCTGGACAGGAAACTGCCGACTACATCACTCGTGCCGCCATTCTCCAAGGCCGACGGTCAACTAATGAAGAATGGCAGACATTGGATTTGCTTGATGGCAACCATGCCGACCGAGTGGAGCGTAGTTTTTCTCCAACACGTGTGCGCTATGTCCGTTTACTTGTCACAGGTCCTACTCAAGAATTGGGCGGCAGCACCACACGCATCTATGAACTTAGCCTTTTCGAATAAAGCAATGCATGGATGGCTGGTTGTCGGTTATCCAATTATTTAGTGCGGAAAAATAGGGACTCGGTGCTATCACAGCATCGAGTCCCCCGCAAACTTCAAACAACCATAAAGGCTGGCTGCCTGATTATAGTTCAGTGCATGGATTATCTGATGAACAACAGTTCACGATATTTTGGCAGAGGCCACAGACTGTCGTCGACGATGAGTTCCAGCTTGTCAATTTGGTAGCGGATGTCATCAAGTTTAGGCTCAACGTTGTCGTGATAGGCAATGGCTTTCTCATGCTCATCTTCAATCTTATTGGCCTGCTTGCGTGAATTGACAAGTTCTTCGACCATGCGTTCGATGGTGCTCGTGCGTTCAGCAATCTCCTCAATGATTTTCTTGTTGCGCGCAGAGAGTTTGTCTGCGGTGTCAATGGGGAATACAACGGACAAATTGCTGATGTTCTGTAGCAACTGCGTCTGGTAGTGGGTGGCGACGGGGATGATGTGGTTCATCGAGAGGTCGCCGAGAACACGGGCCTCAATCTGAATCTTCTTGGTATAGGTTTCCCACTTTACCTCGTTGCGGGCTTCAAGTTCCTTCTTGGTCATCACACCGAGACTTTCGAACATCTGGATGCTCTCTTCGTCAAGATAACGCTCAAAGATTTTCGGGCATGATTTTTCGACATCGAGACCGCGCTTGGCAGCTTCTTCCACCCATTCGTCACTGTATCCGTTGCCGTCGAAACGTATGGGCTTACAGGTCTTGATATCTTCGCGCAGCACGTCGATGATGGCATGGAATTTACCACTGTGACCAGTTCCCTCGTATTTCTTTGCATACTCGGGGATGAGCGCATCCACGCGTTTTTTGAACGACACAAGTGCTTCTGCCACAGCCGCGTTTAGTGCAATCATGGCGCTGGCGCAGTTGGCTTCGGAGCCCACGGCACGGAATTCGAATCGGTTACCAGTGAAAGCAAAGGGTGAGGTGCGGTTGCGGTCGGTGTTGTCTATAAACAGTTCGGGAATTTCCGGGATGTCCATTTTCATACCCTGCTTACCAGCCATTGCGAGAATGTCGGACACATCAGCCTTTTCGATGTGATCGAGCAGTTCACTCACCTGCTTACCGAGGAACGATGAGATGATAGCGGGTGGTGCCTCATTTGCTCCCAAACGATGGGCATTGGTGGCACTCATGATAGAGGCCTTCAATAGACCATTATGGCGATAGACGCCCATCAGTGTTTCCACAATAAACGTGGCAAAACGCAAGTTCTGTTCAGGTGTTTTTCCAGGGGCATGCAGTAGAACGCCATTGTCTGTCGAAAGGCTCCAGTTGTTGTGCTTACCACTACCGTTGATGCCTGCAAATGGCTTTTCATGCAACAATACACGGAAACTGTGTTTGCGGGCAACTTTTTTCATTAGCGACATCAGCAGCATGTTGTGGTCAACAGCAAGGTTCGTCTCTTCGAAGATAGGTGCTAACTCAAACTGGTTGGGAGCCACCTCGTTGTGGCGTGTTTTACAAGGGATGCCTAATTCCAATGCTTGAATCTCTAGGTCGCGCATGAAGGCTGCGACTCTTTCAGGGATAGATCCGAAGTAGTGGTCATCCATCTGCTGGTTTTTTGCCGAGTCATGTCCCATCAGTGTGCGCCCCGTCAGCAACAAGTCGGGACGAGCAGCGTATAGTCCTTCGTCTACGAGGAAATACTCTTGTTCCCATCCAAGATTCGAAGTCACTTTTTTCACGCTCGGGTCGAAGTAGTGGCAGACATCAACTGCAGCGACATTCACAGCATGGAGTGCTCTCAGCAACGGGGCTTTGTAGTCGAGAGCCTCACCACTATAAGAGATGAAGACGGTAGGGATGCAGAGCGTGTCTTCTATGATGAATACGGGTGATGTGGGGTCCCAAGCAGAGTAACCGCGAGCCTCAAATGTGCTTCTTATGCCACCAGAGGGGAACGAACTTGCATCTGGCTCTTGCTGAACGAGCAGTTTGCCTGTGAATTCTTCCACCATGCCACCTTTACCATCGTGTTCAATAAACGAGTCGTGCTTTTCGGCAGTACCTTCTGTCAGCGGTTGGAACCAGTGCGTGTAGTGTGTCACACCTTCCTCCGTTGCCCATTGCTTCATGCCCTTGGCTACCTCATCGGCCACTTCGCGGTCAAGCCGTGCACCATTGTCCATTACATCTATCATCTTCTCGTACACGTCCTTTGGCAAGTACTTGTACATCTTTTCACGGTTGAAGACCTTCTTTCCAAAATACTTTGCAGGTCTTTCACTGGGTGTATTTACGTCGAGCGGCTTTTTCTTAAAAGCCTCGCCGACAACCTGAAATCTTAATGCTTCCATAATTGTTTGTGTTTAGTGTTATTTATTTGTTGGTTGTTAAAAGTCTCTGCATCTAATGTAATTGCTGCCATAAACCTCCCTCCCGTCTGTAAAGGCGGAAGAGAGGAGGCCTGGAAAGATTATGGGTGCAGCGTAAAACCCAGAACCAGGTAGGCTTTTTGTGAACAGGGGTTGGCAATCACCTGTCCGAAGATGGGTATAGAGAATGAGTCTGTCACCTTGATGTCCTTCGTCGCTTTTAAAGCAAGGTTGGTAATAGCAAATCCGTTTGTGCCATATTGGACGGAGGTAAATGGGACGGCACCAACCGTGGCAGTCCATTCTGTGGTGGAAAGTTTAAATGGAACAACAACTTCCATGTAACTGCTGTAGGCTCGCTTGCCGTCCGTTTTGTAATCATTTCCAGAAAAGTTGGTGAACCATTGTAGCGAAGCAACTCCAAAATCGTAGCCAATATTGGCCTCAAAGACGTGGTTGGTTCCGTGGGCATCGTACTTGAAATAACGAGCGTCTGGGTCGAGGCCAGCACTGAACCAGTAGTCGGTAACACCAATGTTCAGACCACTTGTCTGGTAGGCTAATGTCAGGTCAAACTCCTTCGTATCGGTAGAGTTGGATAGTCCTACACTGCTCCAAGCGGTCAGAGACATACCTTTAAATCCTATGCCTAGCATTGGTTGCAGCGATACATTGCCTAAGTCTTGGCCACGCCAAATGTAATTACTTACCACATCACCGCTAATCGTAGTCTCAATATTCTCTTGAGCAATGGTGGTGCTACTAAGTACCAATCCCAATGCTATTATAATAATCTTTTTCATATCTTTGTTTTTTTATATTTTATACCCTTTACCTTTAGTTATAACATGCCTCTCCATGTTCGTATATGTCAAGGCCTTCTTCTTCAATTCGCTTATCGACACGCAGACCATGTAGTTTCTTGATGCCATAGAATAGGGCGAAACCACAGGCTGCAGCCCAGAGGTCAATAATCAGGATTCCAAAACACTCGGCACCGAAAAATCCCCAACCGTAGCCATAAAACAAACCATTGCTCGTAGAAAGCAGACCAGTCATCAAAGTACCAAGGATACCACAAACACCATGTACAGAACTAGCACCAACAGGGTCATCGATATGCAGACGATGGTCGATAAATTCGATAGAATAAACTAGCACAATACCACAAACCAGACCAATGATGACTGCGCCGAAGGGCGATACAAGGTCGCAGCCGGCGGTGATGCCTACGAGACCTGCTAAGACGCCATTCAGAGTGAGTGAGAGCGATGGCTTGCCATACTTTGCGTAGGTAAGGAACATGGTGGCAGTGCCACCAGCTACAGCAGCCAGATTCGTAGTCAGGAATACGTGACTGATGGCAATGCGGTTAACCTCTCCACTGGCAGCCAACTGCGAACCAGGGTTGAATCCGAACCATCCCAACCAAAGGATGAACACACCCAAAGCTGCCATTGCCAAGTTATGACCAGGAATAGCACGGCTCTTGCCGTCTTCGCCATATTTACCCACACGTGGGCCAAGTGCAATGGCACCAACCAAAGCCAATACACCTCCTACGCTATGTACGATTGCCGAACCTGCAAAGTCATGGAACACATCGCCAAAAGTGCTCATCATAAAGCTGTCAGCTGCATCGTTGCAAAGCCAGCCGCCACCCCAGGTCCAATGCCCCTCGATGGGGTAGATGAACAGCGAAATAACTGCGCTGTAAACCAGATACATAGAGAACTTTGTACGTTCGGCCATGGCCCCACTCACGATGGTGGCTGAGGTGGCACAGAAGACAGTTTCAAAAATCAAGAATCCTTCCACAGGCAGATCTCCTTTATAGAAAGAGAGGTTGCCCCAGTTAGGCGAGCCAATAAATCCAGCACCCTCGCTTCCAAACATAAAACCGAAGCCAAGGAGAAAGAACAGTAGTGAACCGAACATGAAGTCGACAAAGTTCTTCATCAAGATGTTTGCCGTATTCTTACTACGCGTAAAACCCGCTTCACACAATGCAAAGCCTGGCTGCATCCAGAAAACCAACATAGCTGCTAATAGCATCCATACGGTATCGAGTGATAGTCCTATTTCGTTCATAATCTTTTTACCTTTTAAATGTTGTTGCCTAAATTACTTTTTATCTCTAAGTACGGTGTCACCATGCTCTCCTGTGCGAATGGACCACGTGTCGATTACATCGCTAACAAAGATGCGGCCATCGCCAATCTCGCCCGTATGAGCTACCTTCAGAATGACCTTCACCGTTGGATCGAGGAATATGTCACGACACACAATGGTAATGGCGACACGTTCAATAACGTCTGTACTATACTGTACGCCGCGATAGATTCGCTCCTGACGACTCTGACCGATGCCGTGAACATCGTGGTATTCAAACCAGTCGATATCGGATGATAGCAAAGCAGCTTTTATCTCCTCGAACTTTGTCTTCCTGATAATTGCTTCAATCTTTTTCATAACTTTGTTCTTTTGTCTTTAATAATATACTCAGTCCTCTTATTGGACCATTATCTGTCAATTGACACTGCAAAGGTAAAACAAAAAGAAAGGAAGTCCGTTAACTTCCTTTCACTTTGATTGTTAAATCTTTATCAAATTGACATTTTGTAAACAATAACAATAGTTTTGATGTCAATTTGTTTTCAATTTAATAAAAATCACTTTCTTTTTGTTACATATTGTCAGTTCGGGAAAATCCTGATATGTCATCGCCTATCCGTTGCTTTCCCATTCCTTAATGCGGTCTAGTGCTTCTTTTGTTTTTTCGTGACTGTTGAAAGCTGTGAAGCGGACGTAACCTTCACCGCTGGGGCCAAAACCTACGCCTGGAGTGCATACGACATTGGCGCCATAAAGTAGTTCTTCGAAAAATTGCCAACTGCCACTACCGTTGGGAGTGCGCATCCAGACGTAGGGGGCATTCTCACCACCATAACACTCGTATCCCAGCGAACGGAACGTGTCAAGCATCAAGCGTGCGTTGTCCATATAGTAATCGATAGTGGCTTTTATTTGCGCCTTACCTTCAGGTGTATAGATGGCTTCGGCAGCGCGCTGTGAGATGTAACTCGTGCCATTGAACTTAGTGCATTGGCGACGCAGCCATAGCTGGTTTAAGGGAATGCGCTCACCCTCAAAGGTGGAGACACTCACCTCCTTTGGGACGATGGTATAGCCACAGCGCACTCCAGTAAATCCTGCTGTTTTGGAGAATGAACGGAACTCAACAGCACACTTGCGGGCACCACGAATCTCATAGATGGAATGTGGAATCTCTGGATCGCGAATGTAGGCTTGATAGGCAGCATCGAAAAGGATGAGCGCATCGTTCTTCAGCGCATAGTTCACCCACTTGCGCAGCTCTTGTTTGGTGATAACTGTGCCTGTTGGGTTGTTAGGATAACACAGATAAATGACATCAACGGGACGGCCCTTTGGAAGTTCAGGCACAAAACCGTTCTCGGCTGTCGTTGGCATGTAGCGAACGTTAGTCCAACGTCCGTCGCGGAAGGTTCCACAGCGGCCTATCATCACGTTTGAGTCGATATAGACGGGATAGATGGGGTCGGTGACACCGATGAAATTATCCCAATGTAGCAGTTCCTGAAAATTGCCCGTGTCCGACTTTGCACCGTCGTTAATAAAAACCTCGTCAATATCGAGATGAATGCCTCGTGGCAGGAAATCATTCTTCAGGATTGCCTCACGGAGGAAATTATAGCCTTGTTCAGGGCCGTATCCGTGGAATCCCTCGGCAGATGCCATTTCGTCGGCAGCATTGTGCATGGCCGTGACGACGGCAGGTGCCAAAGGTTGTGTCACGTCTCCAATGCCTAATGAGATGACGTCGGTCTTGGGATGCGTCACCTTGAAAGCGTTGACCTTCTTGGCGATGTCGGCGAACAAGTAGTTGTTCTGTAAGTTAAGGAAATGAATGTTTACTAAAGCCATGTCTATTTACAATTTGACAATTTACAATTGGACTACTTATTTTTCAATTGATGGATTGGGCAATTCGATTTCTCCGTCAAAGACGAACTCTGCAGGGCCTGTCATGTAGACGTGATTGTCTGACTCTCGCCACTCAATGTTAAGCGTCCCACCATCCATGATGATGTCGCTCGTTCTGCTTGCGTGTCCTGTCAAATAGGCGGCTACAGCCGTAGCGCAAGCTCCTGTGCCACAAGCTTGAGTGATACCACTGCCGCGTTCCCAGACTCTTGTTCTGATTCTTCCGTCGTTTTCAACATGGGCGAACTCAATATTACAACGTTGTGGGAAGGCTAGGTGATGTTCAAGCGCACGTCCCATTTCGCCCACTTGGTCAATGTAATCTGTGAAAATCACGTAGTGTGGGTTACCCATAGAGACGAATGTGCCAATATCCAAACCTCGGTCGCTGACAAATTGTGATTCATCCTCTAATACAGGCGCCAACATATCTACCGTGACACACTCCACGTTGCCATCACTAACATGCAGTTCGAGTGTCTTTATACCTGATAGTGTCAGCAGGCGAATCTTTGTCTTACTAGTCAGTTTTCGTTCGTAGAGATACTTGCCAATACACCTCGATGCATTACCACACATCATGGCCTCGCTACCATCCGCATTGAAGATTCGCATGGAATAGTCAGCCTCTGGAATCGGTGATTTTCCAATCAACACCAATCCGTCAGAGCCTATCCCTTTGTGGCGGTCGCTCCATGCGATGGCCATCTTGGCTGGGTCAGCAATAGGATGACGCATGGTGTCTACATAGACGTAGTCGTTTCCGCATCCGTGCATCTTGGTAAATCTTATCTTACTCATTTTGACAGATATTCGTTGACTTTTCGCGCCGTCTCGATGCCACTGGCCATGGCTCGGACAACGAGTGAGGCCCCATTGGCTGCATCGCCACAGACAAAGACATTAGCGGGATATTCTGGATGCTCGGGCTTCAAGAAACCCATAGCGAGGAGAACGAGTTCTGCCTTGATGATTTCAGGCTCGCCTTTCTCTACCATAATGGGACGACCACCTTCTGGATTCGGTTTCCAATCAATCTCTTGTACCTTGACTCCCGTGAGTTTTCCGTTTTCGCCAAGGAACTCAAGAGTGTTGATGTTCCACCGACGTGTACAACCCTCCTCGTGACTCGAAGTGGTTTTGAGTGTGCGAGGCCAGTTTGGCCAAGGATTCTGAGGGTCCTCAGGACCTTCAACGGGCATAGGCATAATCTCAATCTGGGTAACGCTTTTGCAACCTTGACGATGAGCAGTTCCGATGCAGTCGGAACCTGTGTCACCACCACCGATAACAAGAACATTCTTCCCCTTCGCGGTGATACGCTCGTCTTTCGGAAAATCCTTACCGGCGAGCACGCGGTTCTGCTGACTTAAAAGTTCGAGAGCAAAATGAACGCCTTTCAATTCACGGCCAGGGACTTTAAGGTCGCGGGCAGTTGGGGTGCCTGATGCCATAACGATGGCATCAAATTGAGAATTGAGAATTGAGAATTGAGAATTATCGGAGGTGGAACAATTATCAATTGTCCATTGTCCATTATCCATTGATACGGCGCTGCCGTAGCGGAACTCGATGCCTTCGGCCTCCATCAGCTTTATCCGTCGGTCAATAATAGCCTTGTTAAGTTTGAAGTTGGGGATTCCATAGCGTAGCAACCCGCCAGCAGCCTCGTTCTTTTCGAAAACAGTGACGGTATAGCCCATTTGGTTGAGTGCATCAGCAGCGGCAAGGCCAGCGGGACCTGCGCCAATGATGGCGATGCGACGATTGTTGCGTACAGGTACACGTGGCTGGATGTATCCCTCGCGAAATGCCGCTTCTATGATGGCGCATTCGTCTTCGCGGTTGGTGGTAGGTTCGTGGTTGAAACGGTTGAGCACACAGGCTTTCTCACACAAAGCCGGGCAAATGCGACCAGTGAATTCGGGGAAGGGATTCGTGCTGTTCAGCAAGCGAAAAGCCAGTTCCCAGTCGCCCTTATATAGGGCGTCATTCCACTCTGGCGCCTTGTTGCCCAGCGGACAAGCCCAGTGGCAGAACGGTACGCCACAGTCCATGCAGCGACTTGCTTGCAATTTACGTTCGCGCGTGTTGAGTGTCTGCTCCACTTCGCCAAAGTCGTGGATTCTATCGTGAATGGGGCGGTAGCCCGCCTCTTGGCGATGTATCTCTAAAAATGCTTTTGGATTTCCCATCTTGTTATTTGACTCTTTTACTATTTCACTATTTTACTATTCTCTTCCGCAATTGTCCAATGGTGAAATTGTCCAATTCTTTTAGTCGGCTTCGCCTTTATAAAAGCGTCCTTCGGCCGAGCGGTCCAATTCCTCAGTAGTCTCTCTGGATATCGGCAATCTTTTCGTGCAGCCGAGCCATCTTCTCCTCCTCGAGTACGCGTTTGTACTCGATGGGGACAACCTGGATGAAGTCATCGATGTAGCGGTGCCAGTCGTCGAGCATACGACCTGCGAGGGCAGAGCCCGTGTGCAAGTAGTGCTGACGGATGAGCTCGAGTAGTTCTTTACGCGAAACGCTGTCTTCAATCAGCGAGAGTTCTACCATATCCATATTGCAAAAATAGTCGAAGGTGTGGTCAGGGTCGTAGACGTAGGCGATGCCACCCGACATGCCAGCAGCGAAGTTACGCCCCGTTTTTCCCAGTACCACCACTCGGCCGCCCGTCATGTACTCGCAACAATGGTCGCCCGCACCCTCGATGACGGCGATGGCTCCAGAGTTGCGTACGCCAAAGCGCTCGCCCACCTTGCCATTGATATACAGTTCGCCAGAAGTGGCACCATATAGTCCCGTATTACCAGCGATGATATTCTCCTCGGCATGGAAGTTCTCGCTACTGCGAGCAGGGGGGAGAATCGAGATGCGACCACCCGAGAGCCCCTTACCGAAGTAGTCGTTGCACTCTCCTTCGAGCTTCAGGTTGATGCCACGAACGGCAAACGCACCAAACGACTGACCAGCCGAACCCTTGAACTTGATGTTGATGGTGCCGTCGGGTAGTCCCTTTTCACCATATTTCTTGGCGATGACGCCACTAAGCATCGTGCCCACAGCACGGTCGGTATTCTTGATGGCATAGTCGAGGGTGACCTCTTCTTGATTGTCGATGGCGTTCTGGGCAGCCTTGATGATGTCCTCATCCTTCACGCCAGTCACCTTTGAGTAGGCTCCGCGGTCCCAATACAAAGCCTTGTTTGTTTGGGGCTTGTGCAGCAGACGTGCAAAGTCGATGGTGGCCCATTTTTCTTGAACATCGTACATCGATTCTTCACTCTTCACTCTCATCTCTTCTCTTATCTCGATGAGTTCTGTATGGCCGATGATTTCCTTCAGGCTATGAACACCTATCTCGCTCAGATACTCGCGCACCTGTTGTGCGAGGAAGGTGAAGAAATTCACCACGTATTCAGCCCTACCCTCGAAGTGCTTACGCAACTCAGGACTCTGCGTTGCCACACCCATCGGACAGGTATTCGTGTTGCATTTCCTCATCATCACGCAACCCAGCACAATCAACGGCAGCGTACCAAACGAGAACTCGTCGGCACCCAGCATCGCCATGATTATCACGTCTTTCGCCGTCTTCAACTGTCCGTCGGTCTGCAGGCGAACCTGGTTGCGCAGGCCGTTCATCACCAGCGTCTGTTGCGTCTCGGCAAGTCCAATCTCGGGTGAAATGCCGGCAAAGCGCATGCTCGACGCAGGAGATGCTCCCGTGCCACCCTCAGCACCACTTATCACGATGAGGTCGGCCTTGGCCTTAGCCACACCAGCGGCAATGGTTCCCACACCGCTCTCAGCCACCAGTTTCACGCTGACGGCAGCCGTGGGGTTGATGTTCTTCAAGTCGAAGACGAGCTGCGCCAAGTCCTCGATGCTATAGATGTCGTGATGAGGTGGGGGAGAGATGAGCGAAATGCCGGGAATGGCGTTGCGCGTCTTCGCGATGATGTCGTTCACCTTGAATCCGGGCAGCTGTCCGCCCTCGCCAGGCTTGGCTCCTTGTGCCACCTTTATCTGAATCTCCTCGGCATTCACCAGATATTCAGCCGTCACGCCGAAGCGTCCGCTGGCAATCTGTTTGGTCTTCGAACTCAGCGACACGCCATCCACCTCCGAGTGGTAGCGCGCATTGTCTTCGCCACCCTCACCCGTGTTCGAGCGCGTGCCCAGTTTGTTCATCGCCAGAGCCAGAGCCTCGTGAGCCTCGATGCTCAACGCGCCAAAACTCATCGCACCTGTCACGAAGTGCTTCACGATGCTCTCCACACTCTCCACCTCGTCGATGGGCGTGGGCTTGGCGGCACGCCTGAAGCTGAAGAAGTCGCGCAGGAAGATGGGCGATTCCTTCTCGTCTACCAGTGCTGCCCATTGCTTGAATTTCTCATAATTGCCCTGGCGTGTGGCCAACTGCAGTTTGGCAATCGTCTCTGGGTTCCAAGCATGCCTGATGCCATCCTTGCGCCAAGAGAATTGGCCTTGGTTCTGCAGCAGGGTTTCTCCCTTGCCGGCTTCATGCAGACGGATGGCGTCGCGGGCAATCTCCTTCAGTCCGATGCCGCCAATGGTGCTCACCTCTGTGCCGAAATAGTGGCGCAGCAGGTCTTCGCCCAGCCCGATGCTCTCGAAAATCTTCGCCCCGCGATAGCTGCGGATGGTCGAGATGCCCATCTTCGACATGATTTTCTTCAGGCCTTTGTCCACCGCCTTGATGTAGTTTTTCTCTGCTGTAGCATATTCCTCTTGAATCTTTCCACGCTTCACCAGGTCGTCGAGAATGGCGAAGGTCATATACGGACACAAGGCACTCGCACCATAGCCCAACAGCAAAGCGGCATGCATCACCTCGCGAATCTCTCCGCTCTCCACAATCAGCGCCGTCTGCACACGCTTGCCCACACTAATGAGATAGTGGTGAACGGCAGAGACAGCCAAAAGCGACGGAATAGCCGCACGTCTCTCGTCGATGTCGCGGTCGGAGAGGACGATGTAGTTTACGCCTTCGTCCACACTGTTCTCGGCTTCCTTGCAGAGCTCGTCGAGCGATTTGCGCAACCCTTCCTCGCCCTTTTCGATGTCGAAGAGCATCGCAAGTTTCTTCGTCTTGAATCCTTTATATCTGATGTTGCACAATATGTCCAGCTGGGTGTTCGTCAGCACGGGTTGCGGCAGACGCACCATCTTACAGTTGGAGGCGTCTGGCGTCAGTATGTTAGTGCCTACTGCACCGATGTATTCCGTCAGGCTCATCACCAACTCTTCACGAATGGGGTCGATGGCAGGATTCGTCACCTGCGCGAACTGCTGACGGAAATAGTTGAACAACAACTGAGGGCGGTCGCTGACCACTGCCAGCGGCGTGTCGTTCCCCATCGCAGCCACGGGCTCCTGCCCTGCCGTAGCCATCGGGATGATGGTCTTGTCGATGTCTTCCCTACCGTAGCCGAAAGCCAGCAGCTTCCCCTCGAAGCCGCTCACGCCGTTCTCCACGTGGCGACCACTCTTCAGTTTCTCCAACTGCACACGGTTCTCGCTCAACCATTCGCGATAGGGATGAGCCTTAGCCAACTGCTCTTTAATCTCTCCATCGTAGTGAATCTTGCCTTCTTGAGTGTCCACGAGCAGTATCTTACCAGGCTGCAAACGACCTTTTGACACCACATCGCCAGGCTCAAAGTCCATCACGCCCACCTCGCTGGCCACCACCATCATACCGCTCTTCGTAATCGTATAGCGGCTCGGGCGCAGACCATTTCTGTCGAGCATACCACCCGCATAGCGGCCGTCAGAGAAGAGTAGGGCGGCAGGACCGTCCCACGGCTCCATCAGAATGGAATGATACTCGTAGAATGCCTTCAGGTCTTCGCTGATAGGATTCTTGTCGTTGAAGCTCTCAGGCACCAGTATGGCCATCGCCTGAGGCAACGACAGCCCGCTCATCATCAGGAATTCGAACACATTGTCAAGACTTGCACTATCGCTCATACCCTCTTGAACGATAGGCCGCAAATCCTTGATGTCGCCCAAAGCCTCGCTACCCAGCACGCTCTCACGAGCCTTCATCCAACCACGATTGCCGCGAATGGTGTTGATCTCGCCGTTGTGAGCCAACAATCGGAAAGGCTGAGCCAGTTTCCACTTGGGGAATGTGTTGGTAGAAAAACGCGAGTGCACCAGTGCCAGTCCGCTTGTGAAATAAGGGTTCGACAAGTCGGGGAAGTATCGGCGTAGCTGACCGCTGGTGAGCATGCCTTTGTAGATGATATTCTTGTTTGACAACGAACAAATATAAAAGTCTTCGTTATCCACGCGATTTTCTATTCGCTTGCGTACCTTATATAGAACACGCTCAAACACAGGCACTTGATCGTCGGTAATACCCGTTACGAAAATCTGCTTGATGTCGGGTTCCACCTCGCGAGCCGCCGCCCCCAGCACTTCTGGATTCGTAGGCACAGCGCGCAGATGCATCAGCGTAAGACCCTCGCGCTCAATCTCTTCAATCATCACGCTCAGTATCTCCTGCTGCTCCTTCTCGGCTTTGGGCAGAAACACCAGTCCTGTGCCATACTTACCCTTTTCGGGTACGGGAATGCCTTGTAACAGAATGAATTCATGGGGAATCTGAACCAGAATGCCAGCACCGTCGCCTGTCTTGTCGCGCGTCTCAGCACCGCGATGCTCCATATTCTCCAGCACCTTCAGCGCATTGTCCACCAGCTCATGACTCTTTCCTCCGTGGATGTTCACAACCATTCCCACGCCGCACGCATCGTGCTCATATTCCGGCTGATAAAGACCTTGCCGCAAACTCTGTATTCCTTGTTCACTTTGCGCTCTCTGCGTTATTTGAAGTTTGCAATTTGTCATATTATCCTTTCTTTGTCTAACAATTTGTTCGTTTTCGGGTGCAAAGATATTACATTTTGATAATCTTTCAAAAGATTTTCTTACATTTCTTACCTTGAAAAATCACTTTTCTGACATTTTGCTTAAAAATGTGTGAATTTGCTTTCGTTCTGAAATCTATTAGACAGTTACCTATAACGCAATCTTTACACTTTGTCAAAAAGCCTTGTTTTTAAGGTCTCGTTATTTGCTTTTGGCGATTTAGGGCGTACGATGAAATGGCTGTTTGGCTTGCTTTTTAGACCTTTCTACAATATAAAATACAGTCTTTTGTCGTTCTTTCATAACCTTATTAATTATGAAAAAACACGACAAATTTTTGTCAACTTTTTCGTTCATTCTAGAAAAGGAATATGTAAAGAATATTTACTATCTTGCTTTAACGCCTTCACTTTTTACAGGCAAATTTGTCATTTGTGGCTTCTAAGGGTGTCAGATGTGGCCTTTGACCTGCTCATTTGTGGCATTTGAGGCGCTTAAAAGCCACAAGTGAGAGGCTTAAAGCATAGCTTTGACAACCCCAAAGCATAGCTTTTACAAACTGAAAAGATGTAAAGAAAACGGAAGTCATTGGTTTTCAATGACTTTCAAAAATGCTCATTTTTCGCATATTTGCCCACGAAAAGAAAATTTTTTCAACCGAGGGCCTTCTCATGGGGGTGAAATTCAGAATTTATTTTACATTTTGTCGTTCAGTCTTTGTAGCTTTTACAAAGTTGTTGGCCAGCTAAGAGAATAATCGGCAAAATATTGCCTCCGTTTGGAGAATTTACGTTCTAATATTCAAAACTCAGAGTTTGGAGCCACATTGTTGCCATAATTTTTTGCATTTTGACGATTTGTAACAAAATGATAGCTATATTAATCAAAGTGCAAACAATGTGAAAGGAAATATCATCGTTTGCTTTACAAAATGATAGTTGGGAAGTTTTTTAACAATCAAAAAGTAAAGAATCTGGCGTTTTTTTATATATAATCCATTACTTTTGCGCCTTGAAATCAACACAAGGTTTATATATAAAGTTAGGTAAAGGTATGAAGATTAAGAAGAGATGGATAATCCTGATGGCGGCGATGACGTTGATAGCCGTCTCAGGTTTGGCGGTGGGCGAACCGTCTTTTGAGTGTGACTGGTCGGTAATTTCTGCGGCCGATGTGGCTTGGTTGATTACGGCCACGATTTTCGTTTTGATGATGACGCCCGGTCTTTCGTTTTTCTATGGCGGTATGGTGGGAGCAAAGAATGTCATCTCCACCATGCTTCAGTCGTTTATTGCAATGGGACTGATTTCAGTTTTATGGGTAGTCATTGGTTTTTCGCTTTGTTTTGGCGATGATATTGGCGGTGTGATAGGCAATCCGCTGACGTTCTTGATGTTCAAAGGCGTTGGAGGCGCGGTGTATACAACTCCTGCTGGCAATATATTAGGTGGGGCCACGATTCCGTTGGCACTCTTCGCTTTGTTCCAGATGAAGTTCGCCATCATCACGCCTTCTCTGATAACGGGATCGTTTGCTGAGCGTGTCAGGTTCTCAGCCTACATGTTCTTCATGATGTTCTTTTTCTTCGTGATCTATTGTCCGTTGGCGCACATGACTTGGCACCCAGAGGGACTCTTCTGCCGTTGGGGAGTTATCGATTTCGCGGGCGGTATCGTGGTACACGCTTCGAGCGGCGTGGCAGCATTGGCTGGTGCGATATTCTTAGGCCGCCGCAAAGCAAAGACACGCAATAGCGAACCAGCCAACATTCCCTTCGTGTTGTTGGGTGCTGCGATGTTGTGGCTCGGATGGTTCGGCTTTAACGCGGGTTCGTCGCTTCATGCTGACGGACAGGCCATCAAGGCATTTTTGAACACGAATACGGCTTCGGCAACGGCAATGATGACGTGGATTTTCTTCGACTGCCTTCGTGGCCGGAAGCCGTCAGCAATGGGTGCTGCCGTTGGATGTGTTGTAGGTTTGGTGGCCATCACTCCTTCGGCTGGATATGTCACAGTAGGTCAGAGCATCTTCATCGCTTTCGTCATCACGCTCATTTGCAACATCGCTGTCTATTGGCGTTCGCATTCCCAAATCGATGATGCGCTCGATGTGTTCCCCACTCACGGCACGGGTGGTATTTTTGGCACTGTGCTCACAGGCATCTTCATTCAGGAGGGGCTCATCGCAGGCACTTGGGAAGGCTTTGTGATATTCCTCTATCATCTGTTGGCCATCGTTATCGTGTTTGTCTACACTTTCGCTATGAGTTGGTTGGGATATAAACTTATTGACAGTTTGATTCCCATGCGAGTGTCGGCATTCAGCGAAAAGGTGGGGCTAGACTTCTCGCAACACGACGAGCATTACGGGTTGGCGCACATTGGAGAACGGGAGTTGGCGGAATACGAGGAGCACCTGAAGGAAAAGGAAAGAAAGTGAAAAGATTAATCAAGCAAACTTCAAAACAACAAAATATGGGCACAAAGTATATCTTCGTTACGGGTGGTGTGGTTTCCTCGCTGGGTAAGGGCATTATCTCGGCCTCGATAGGCAAGTTGCTTCAGGCGCGGGGTTACAAGGTTACCATCCAGAAGTTCGACCCCTATATCAACATCGACCCTGGGACACTGAACCCTTATGAGCACGGCGAATGCTACGTAACGGTAGACGGTATGGAAACCGACTTGGACTTAGGGCATTATGAGCGGTTTACCGGCATTCACACCACACGCAACAACTCGGTCACTACGGGGCGCATCTACAAAACCGTCATCGACCGTGAGCGTCGGGGAGACTATCTGGGTAAGACGATTCAAGTGGTGCCGCATATCACAGACGAGATTAAACGTAGGATGTTGCGTGAAAGTGAAGAGAATCTTGACTTCGTCATTACCGAGGTGGGTGGCACGATTGGCGACATCGAGAGCGCGCCATTCATGGAGGCCATCCGTCAGCTTCGCTGGCAATTGGGACGTGATGCCGTGTGTGTGCATCTGACGTATGTGCCTTATCTGAAGGCTGCTGACGAATTGAAGACTAAGCCCACGCAACATAGCGTGAAGGAACTGCAAGGGATGGGCATCCAACCCGACATTTTAGTATTGCGAACAGAACGCCACCTCGACAATGCCTTGCGCATGAAGGTGGCGTCGTTCTGTAATGTTGACCTTGAGTGCGTGGTGCAGAGTGAGGATATGCCCAGCATCTATGAGGTGCCTGTGAGTATGCAACGGCAGGGCCTCGATGCAGCTATTCTGCGCAAAATAGGAATCCCTGTAGGAGAAATGCCTGAAATGAAAGCGTGGCGCGACTTCCTTGACAAACAACGCAATGCCACCCGCGAGGTGCATGTGGCGCTGGTTGGCAAGTACGACTTGCAAGATGCCTACAAAAGCATTCGGGAGAGTCTGAATCTGGCTGGTGTCTACAACGACGTGAAGACACGTATTCATTTTGTGAACAGCGAGGATGTTACGCCTCAGAATGTGGCTGAGAAACTTGGCGGTATGGCGGGTGTCATTATTTGTCCGGGTTTCGGGCAACGTGGCATAGAGGGTAAGATTATTGCTGCAGAATATACGCGAACGATTGACATTCCTACTTTTGGCATTTGTCTGGGTATGCAGATGATGGTGATTGAATTTGCAAGGAATGTGCTGGGTTATCAAGATGCGAATAGTGCCGAGATGGACGAGCAGACGTCTCACAGTGTCATTGACCTGATGGAGGAGCAGAAAACGGTGACACAGATGGGCGGCACGATGCGACTGGGCGCCTATGAGTGTGAACTGGTAGCAGGCAGCAAGGCCTATGAGGCCTATAATTGTCAATTATCAATTGTCAATTGTCAATTAATAAAGGAGCGCCACCGCCACCGCTATGAGTTCAACAACAAATACTTGGAGGAATATGAGGCTGCGGGTATGAAGTGCGTAGGCGTCAACCCAGCTGCCAACCTGGTGGAGATTGTGGAGATACCAGATAGGAAGTGGTATATCGGCACACAGTTCCACCCGGAGTATTCGTCAACGGTGCTGCATCCGCACCCCTTGTTTATGGACTTTATTAAGACTTGTATCGATGGAGCAGTTAAAGCATGAGTGTGGTGTGGCGATGATTCGCCTGTTGAAGCCCCTGTCGTATTATGAACAGAAATACGGTACATGGCGGTATGGGCTGAAAAAGCTATACCTGATGATGGAGAAACAGCACAACCGTGGTCAGGAGGGTGCTGGCGTGGCGTGCGTCAACCTCGATGCTCCTGCTGGCGAGGAGTATATGTTTCGTGAGCGCGCGGAGGGTAAGGATGCGATAACTGAGGTGTTCGGAAGGATTGAAGGATTGAAGAATGGAAAAATGGAGGAGGATGCAGAGAGCTTCAATTCGGCTTTTCAATTCTTCAATTCCCAACTGTTGATGGGCCATCTGCGTTATTCTACGACGGGCAAGAGCGGATTGCAATACGTGCACCCCTTCTTGCGCCGCAACAACTGGCGAGCCAAGAACCTCTGCCTGTGTGGCAACTTCAACATGACGAATATAGACGAGGTGTTCAGGTTCTTGACGGCTCAAGGGCAGTCGCCGCGTGTCTATGGCGACTCTTACATCACTCTTGAATTGATGGGGCATCGTTTGGACCGCGAGGTGGAGCGGTTGTTTGTCGAGGCAAAAGACAAAGGACTGCAGGGCAGGGAAGTCACTTCCTACATAGACCGTCGTGTGGAGATGGCCAATGTGCTGAGAACCACGATGCCTCACTTCGATGGCGGATACGTGATGTGCGGATTGACGGGCAGTGGCGAGATGTTCGCTGTGCGCGACCCTTGGGGCATCCGCCCTGCATTTTGGTATCAGGACGATGAGGTGGTGGTGGTGGCATCAGAACGTCCCGTTATCCAGACCACCTTCGACCTTCAGGCCGATGATATCCAGGAACTGGAACCAGGGCAGTCGCTGATAGTCAGAAAGAGCGGTGACATCAGTTTGCAACAGATACTTCCTGCCAAGCAACAGAGTGCCTGCTCGTTTGAACGCATCTATTTCAGCCGAGGTTCTGACCGCGACATCTACTTGGAGCGCAAACGGTTGGGCGAACAACTCACTCCTATCATCATGCGCGCCATTGACAACGATGTCGCCAACACGGTTTTCTCATATATTCCCAACACGGCTGAGGTGGCTTTCTATGGCATGACAGACGGCATCCGCAAGTTGCACGGAGAGGTGCGCACGGAAAAGGTGGTTTGGAAAGACATCAAACTGCGCACCTTTATTAGTGACGGGTCAGAGCGTAATGACCTCGCCGCCCATGTCTATGACATCACCTATGGTTCGTTGAGGCCCTACGAGGATAACCTCGTGATTATCGATGACAGCATCGTGCGTGGCACGACATTGAAGGAGAGCATCTTCAAAATACTCGACCGTCTGCACCCTAAGAAGATAGTGATGGTGTCGAGTTCGCCACAAATCCGCTATCCCGACTACTATGGCATCGATATGTCGCACTTGGAAGAGCTCTGTGCCTTCCGCGCAGCTATCGCCCTCATCAAGGAGCAGGGCATGGAAGAGGTGATAGCCAGCGTTTATCGAAGATGCAAAGAAGAACCCTTGGCAGCCAATCATGTGCGTGCCATCTATGCGCCTTTTTCTGTTGGGGAAATCAATCAAAAGATTGTGGAGATGCTTCGACCTGAAGGGATGCGGGCGCCTGTAGAGTTGGTGTTTCAGCGCATCGAAGGTCTGCATCATGCCTGCCCCAACCATCAAGGTGATTGGTATTTCACAGGGCATTATCCCACGTCTGGTGGCGTCCGCCTTTGCAATGAGGCCTTTGTGAATTATGTAGAAAAAGTTTTGAAAATGCAGTTGTAATGAAAATAGCAAGACTAATACTCGAAGATGGAACTGAGTTCTGCGGCAGGTCGTTTGGATATGATGCCGACACGATAGGCGAGGTGGTGTTCAGCACTGCTATGACAGGTTATCCGGAGAGCCTGACAGACCCCAGCTATGCGGGGCAGATACTCGTGATGACCTATCCGCTGGTGGGAAACTATGGCGTGCCTGAAACAAGCATTGGCAACAATGGTCTGCCGATGTTTATGGAGAGTGAACGCATTCATGTGAAGGCGCTGGTAGTAGCTGACTATAGCGAACGTTTTTCGCATTGGAATGCGAAAGAGTCGTTGGCAGCATGGCTGAAAAGGGAGAAAATCCCTGCCATCACGGGCATCGATACGCGACGCCTCACGATGGTTATCAGGGAACATGGTGTGATGATGGGAAGAATCGTCCTCGGAGGTTTAGAGAATCTAGAAGAGCTAGAAAAACCAGGCCATCCTAACTATAGCTCTGTGAACTGGGTGGAGAAGGTGAGCTGTAAGGACGTGCTCGTCTATCAACCAACACCAAATATCCAACTCCCAACACCCAAGCGAGTGGTGCTTGTCGATTGTGGGGTGAAGGCTAACATCGTCCGTTGCCTTACCAGACGTGGCATCGAAGTGGTGCGTGTGCCGTGGGATTATGATTTTAATGAAATCCAATTCGACGGTCTCTTTCTGGCTAACGGTCCTGGAGACCCTGAGCGCTGCGAGAAGACTATAGAGCACATCCGCAAGTTCCTGAACAACGAGAGGGTGCGCCCTTGTATGGGCATTTGTTTAGGCAACCAACTGTTGGCTCGTGCTGCTGGTGCCAAGACCTATAAGTTGAAATATGGTCATCGTAGTCATAACCAACCTGTAAGGAAGGTGGGTACAAACCAATGTTTCATTACCTCACAAAATCATGGCTTTGCGGTGGATGACAAAACATTGCCTGCAGACTGGGAACCGCTGTTTGTGAACATGAACGATGGCTCAAACGAGGGCGTCCGCCACAAGACGAAGCCCTGGTTCTCGGTACAATTCCATCCTGAGGCTTGCTCTGGTCCTACTGATACGGAATGGATGTTTGATGAATTTGCTAAATTGTTAGAATCATGGAGAAGAAACTAAAAAAGGTTCTGCTGCTGGGTAGCGGCGCCTTGAAGATAGGACAGGCAGGAGAGTTCGACTATAGCGGTGCCCAAGCCTTGAAAGCATTGAAGGAAGAGGGTATTCACTCTGTGCTCATCAACCCTAACATTGCTACGGTGCAGACCTCTAAGGGCGTGGCCGACACGGTGTATTTTCAACCTGTGCAGGCGGCTTTCGTGGAACGTGTTATCGAAAAAGAACGTCCTGATGGCATCCTACTTTCGTTCGGTGGACAAACAGCGCTGAATTGTGGTGTCGAATTATATGAGAAAGGGGTGCTGAAGAAATATGGTGTCGAGGTGTTGGGTACTCCCGTGCAAGCCATCATTGACACGGAAGACCGCGACTTGTTTGTGAAGCGTCTCGATGAGATTGGCGTGAAAACCATTAAGAGCCATGCTTGCGAGAACGTAGAGGAAGTGCGACATGCTGCCCAAGAATTGGGATTCCCTGTGATATTAAGGGCGGCCTATGCATTGGGTGGTCTGGGTTCTGGCTTCTGCGACAACGAGGACGAACTCCTATCTCAGGCTGAGGAAGCCTTTTCTTTCTCGCCACAGGTGTTGGTGGAGAAGTCTTTGAAAGGTTGGAAAGAGATAGAATACGAAGTGGTGCGCGACTGTTATGACAACTGCATCACTGTTTGCAACATGGAGAACCTCGACCCTTTAGGCATCCACACTGGCGAGTCGATTGTTGTGGCACCCAGCCAGACGCTCTCGAACAACGAATATCATAAATTGCGTGCATTAGCTATTAAGATTATTCGCCACATCGGCATTGTAGGCGAATGTAATGTGCAGTATGCCCTCGACCCCAACTCTGAAGACTATCGTGTCATCGAAGTCAATGCCCGTCTGAGTCGTTCGTCGGCCTTAGCATCAAAGGCAACGGGCTATCCCTTGGCTTTTGTCGCCGCCAAACTCGGTTTGGGCTACGGACTTTTCGAACTGAATAACTCTGTGACAAAAACGACAAGTGCTTTTTTCGAACCTGCCCTCGACTATGTAGTGGTAAAGATTCCCCGTTGGGATCTCACAAAGTTTCATGGTGTGAAGCGTCAACTCGGCTCATCGATGAAGAGTGTGGGTGAGGTGATGGCTATAGGGCGCACGTTTGAGGAGGCATTGCAAAAAGGTCTGCGCATGATAGGGCAGGGTATGCACGGTTTTGTGGAAAACCACGAAATCAAGATTCCCAATATCGCAACATCCTTGCACGAGCCAACGGACATGCGCATTTTCGTGGTTTCTAAGGCTTTGAAGATAGGTTATACCATTGAGCAGATTCATCAGTTGACGATGATAGACTGCTGGTTCTTGCAGAAATTGAAGCACATTGTCGATATCGACCAGCGCCTGAAACAGTTTGCTCAAGTCTCAGAGTTCATCGAGTTTATGGATAATACGGAATTGTTGGAATATCTGGAGGCTCCTGAGTTTGTGTCGCTACTTCACGAAGCGAAAGTCTATGGATTCTCTGATTTCCAGATAGGTCGTGCTTTGGGACTCGAATCTCTCATGAGTATGAATGATGCGGGAATCATGGTTCGTTCTTGGCGCAAGGAGTTCGGCATCGTTCCAACCGTCAACCAGATTGACACCCTCGCTGCAGAATATCCTGCACAGACCAATTACCTTTATTTGTCGTACCTTTAAAAGAAAAGAATATGTGTGGAATTGTAGCAATATTAAACGTTCGTGAACAAACACACGAACTGCGCGAAAAGGCATTGAAGATGAGTCAGAAGATTCGCCATCGCGGACCTGATTGGAGTGGAATCTATTGCGGTGGCTCTGCCATCCTTGCTCACGAACGACTGAGCATAGTCGACCCAGAATCGGGTGGGCAGCCTCTATACTCCCCAGACAGGAAACAGGTGCTAGCGGTCAATGGTGAAATCTATAACCATCAAGAAATCCGACGCCGCTTTGCTGGGCAATATGAGTTCCAGACGGGGTCCGACTGCGAGGTCATCTTGGCTCTCTATCGTGAAAAAGGCATCGACTTCCTCGAAGACCTAAGTGGCATCTTTGCTTTTACTCTCTATGATGAGGAACGCAATGAGTTCTTAATTGCCCGCGACCCCATCGGTGTCATTCCTCTCTATATTGGTTGTGATAATGATGGAACGGTGTATGTTGCCTCAGAACTGAAAGCCCTTGAAGGACAGTGTGAGCGCTATGAGCCTTTCCTGCCAGGCCACTATTATTGGAGTAAAGAACCTGGCATGAAACGTTATTACAATCGTGACTGGTTCAGCTATGATGCTGTCAAAGACAACGCCGCTTCTGCAGAGGCTATCCACGATGCACTCGAAGACGCAGTAAAGCATCAGTTGATGAGCGACGTACCTTATGGGGTATTGCTGTCTGGCGGCCTCGATTCTTCCGTGATTTCCGCCATTGCGGAGAAATACTCAGAGATGCGTATTGAGGATGACTCGAAGACAAAAGCCTACTGGCCCCGTCTACACTCGTTTGCCGTAGGACTGAAAGGCGCCCCTGATTTGGCAAAGGCCAAACTCGTAGCCGACCATATCGGCACCGTTCACCACGAAATCAACTACACCATCCAGGAAGGTCTCGATGCCATTCGCGACGTCATTTATTTCATCGAGACCTACGATGTCACCACCGTGCGCGCTTCTACGCCGATGTATTTGTTGGCTCGTGTCATCAAGTCGATGGGCATCAAGATGGTGCTCTCTGGCGAAGGAGCTGATGAGATTTTCGGTGGTTATCTCTATTTCCACAAAGCACCGACAGCCAAGGATTTTCATGATGAGACTGTGCGCAAACTCGGCAAGCTCTATTTGTACGACTGTCTCCGTGCCAACAAGAGCCTAAGTGCTTGGGGTGTCGAAGGTCGTGTTCCGTTCCTCGACAAAGAATTCCTCGATGTCGCCATGCGTACCAACCCTGAAGCGAAGATGTGCCCAGGAACGACTATCGAGAAGAAGATTGTGCGTGAGGCTTTTGCTGATTTGTTGCCTGAAGAAGTTGTTTGGCGACAGAAGGAGCAGTTCAGCGACGGTGTGGGTTATTCGTGGATAGACACCCTCAAGGACGTTACCGCCAATGCCGTCAGCGACGAAATGATGGCCCATGCTGCCGAACGTTTCCCCATCAACCCTCCGAAGAACAAAGAAGAGTATTACTATCGCAGCATCTTTGCCGAGCATTTCCCCAGCGAAAGTGCCGCCCGAAGTGTGCCCAGCGAGGCCAGCGTGGCTTGCTCCACAGCCATTGCCCTTGAATGGGATGAGGCGTTCAGAAACATGAATGATCCTAGTGGGCGCGCAGTCAAAGGCGTGCATGAGCAGGCGTATTAATCAAAATGCAGACTTTTTGGATGCGAAATAAAGAGAATCCAAATTATCGGCTGAGTCTCAATGAGAACTTGCTAGTTCCCGTGGTGTCCCTAGAGGGAAAAAGAAAAAGGAGTTAGAGAAATCTAACTCCTTGATTTTTAAGGCGCTTCAGGATGGGCTTGAACCAACGACCCCCTGATTAACAGTCAGGTGCTCTAACCAACTGAGCTACTGAAGCAGTCTTTTTTTCGATTGCGGATGCAAAATTACGATGTTTTTTTTATTCCGCCAAATTTTTTGATGTTTTTTTTCGATATATCGCAAAATAATGATAAAAAAAGGTGTGAGTTGCACTTTATATGGCTTTATTATCGTATTTTTGCAGTCGATTAATCATGAATTAAGAATATGAAACGACTTTTTCTTCATCTGTTGGTGCTGTTATCTATTCCTGTGATGGCCCAGCAGAAAGACCACAATTTCGATGTCGCCAAGAATCTTGACGTGCTGAATGTGATTTACAAGCATTTGGACATGATGTATGTCGATACGTTGGACGCTAACGAGGTGCTGGGAAATGGCATTAGGGCGATGCTCAGGAGTTTGGATCCTTACACGGTCTACTACACTTCGGACGACATGAAGGACCTTCGTGAACTGCGTACGGGCACGTATGCTGGCGTGGGCTCGGTCATTCGAAAGAACTTGAAAGACAACCGCGTGATTATCTCCGAGCCTTACGAAGGGATGCCTGCTGCAGAAGCGGGTTTGAAACGGGGCGATGTGATATTGGCCATTGACGATGAAGACATGAGCGATAAGGATGTGAGCTATGTGAGCGACCACCTGCGTGGCGATGCCGGAACGAGTTTCATGATTAAGATTCTGCGGCCTTCCACAGGCAAGACGATGAAGATGAAGCTGACCCGCAGGGCTATTCAGATGCCGTCGGTGCCGTTTTACGGCATGCGACCGGGAGGAATAGGCTATATCAATTTGAATTCATTCACCGAAGGCTCAGCCCGCGATGTGCGACGCGCAGTTCTCGAATTGCGCCGACAAGGGATGCGTGGCCTGGTTCTGGACCTTCGTGGCAATGGCGGTGGCTCAGAACAGGAAGCGGTCAACATTGTGAACATGTTCGTGCCAAAAGGCCAATTGATTGTCTCGAACCGAAGCAAACTGCAGCAGATGAATCGCGATTACAAGACAACCGTGGAGCCCATCGACACGGTAATGCCGTTAGTTGTCCTGGTAGACGATGATACGGCGAGCGCCAGCGAAATCACGAGTGGTGCACTGCAAGACTTGGACCGAGCAGTTATCTTAGGTACACGCACGTATGGAAAAGGCTTGGTTCAAGTGACTATGGACCTACCGTATAACGGTTCGCTGAAGCTGACCACCAGCAAATATTATATCCCCAGTGGGCGTTGCATTCAGGCTATCAACTATAAGCACGCCCGGGGAGGGTATGTTGAGCATGTGCCCGACTCGCTGACACGTGTCTTCTATACGCAGGGAGGCCGCGAGGTTCGCGATGGCGGTGGCATCAAGCCCGACGTGGAGCTGAAAGCCGACTCCATGACCAACCTTGTTGCCAATCTGGCTTATCTCGACTCGGCAGAGGTGATGCTGAACTATGAGCTCGACTATGTGGCCAAGCATCCCACAATTGCGCCAGCCGCATCGTTCAAGTTGACAGATGCCGACTACGAAGAGTTCAAGCAACGCGTGTTGAAAAGCAACTTCAAATATGATCGCTCTACGGAGACTTATCTCGACAACTTGGAGAAGCTGGCACGTTTTGAGGGCTATTACGACGACGCCCGCACCGATTTCGAGAACTTGCGCGCCAAACTGAAGCACAATGTGGCAAAAGACCTTGATTATAACAAGCAGACATTGATGCAACTGCTGGCCAATAACATTGTTCACAATTATTATTACCAGCGCGGAACGATAGAAAACTCGTTCCTTTGGGACAAGCAGTTGCGCGAGGCTGAGCGGTTGATTAATACGCCAGAAGAATACGAAAAGATTCTCAGGCCTTAGGCAGTAAAGAAAAATCGAGAAATAGAATGTATGCAAATCGCCCTGCATTGACGAAGAAGGTCGGTGCGGGGCGATTCCTTATAGGTAAGAAGCCAGAAGCGAAAGCTTTTTTTCTGGAATACGTTAGTTTACTTTTTGAACAAATCTTTTTCTTTCAGGAGCACCACTTTTCCGTATTTCTCAAGCTCCTTGAGGTTCAGTTTCTTCTTGCTGCCGACAATGGCAATCACTCTGTTATTGGAGTGGTTCTTGATGTTTTCCTCATAATACTTCCTCATGTCGTCCATGGTGGCATTCCGATACATGGCGGCGCGCCCGGTGTTAACGTCCTCGGTCCATCCGTAAAGCCGTGAGGAGGCAATCGTGGTGCCAATCGTTCTGAACGATGGGAAATCGTTGCTGATGTCATTAATCAGTTCCTGCCGGACACTCTCGAAATTCTTCTCAATCAGAGGCATGTCTTTCAGCAACGAGTCGACCAATGCAATGGCGCTCATGGCCTTGTCGCCCTGCGTCCCGACGACTGACACGAATCCTACTGGCGAGTTGGGGCTTCTCTTGCTTGAACGTGTACGCAGCGAACTTCCCACGCTATAGGCCATAGAGCGGAATTCGCGCACTTCTTGGAACAACACCGATGACATGCCGCCACCGAAATACTGTTCGAGCAGGTTGGCTGGTATGCGTGCTTGTTTCGAGGGCAGAGGTCGCAGTTGCTCATAGGTGGAGAAGAGCGTCTGGCGTGCTTTAGGCATATCGTAAACAAACACCATAGGAGAACTGTAGTTCACCACATCGTCAGAGTAATCGACGAAAGCGGCTGTCGAGCGTTCCACGGGAATGGCGGCGCGCACAACATTCTCCACCTTCCGGCTGTCGAGCGTTCCGCTGTAGGTGATGGTGCAAGTGCTTCCTTGCGCAGCTTTGAAGGCTTCCAGCATTTCCTCACCCGTCATCGGCTTCACCTCTTTATAGGTCAGTCGGTTCAGCATGGTCGATTTGTCGCCATACATCACCTTTTGCATCATGGCTTTCAACACGTCGCTGTTCTCTTCAGCCAGCGTCTTCTCTTCAGCCTTCAGGGCATCTTTCACTTTCTTCAGCGCCTTTGCGTCCGACTTCATGTGGCGCAGAAAGTTGCCAACGATTTGCATGACGGCGTCGAAATTCTTGTCCACGCCCGTCACGTTCATCGTGACAGAAGAGCTGCTGCTCTCGAAAGTCATGTCGGCTCCATAAACCTCAAGGGCGGCTCCCAACTGCTGGCGTGTCAGCGAGTCGGTGCCGATGGCGTTGAGCAATGCTGCTGCTGCCGACAGACGCGGGTCGGCCTTCTCGCCTCGATTGTAGATCACTTCCAGCTCGAACAAGTCATTCACTGGATTCTTCACCGTATAGAGCGTTGCCTGCCCGCCCAACAGAATGGTTGTGGCATCGTTGTCGAAGTCGATGAGCCGGGGTTCGACATCCCTCACGGGCAACTGTGCCAGCCGCTTGGCATATTCAGACTCGGCATTCTTGTTCTTGGGCTTTACGGGCGTGTAGTCGGGCTGTCTCATCTTGTCTTTGTCCGTGTTGCCGTATTTCTTCTTGAATCGGATGAAGGGCGAGTTGACATACCGTTTGGCGGCAGCCACGACGTCGGCCTTGGTCAGCTTCTCGATGGCGTTTATTTTGTCGATATACTGTTGCCACGTGTGTCCCGACGACATCACCTCCACCATCGTTTGGGCACGCTTGCCGATGGTTTCGAGGTCGCGGAACGCCTCGCGGTAGGCCTTTTGTTTTTGCGATTCGAACGCCTTGTCGCTGAAGTCGCCGTTCGCCACGCGTCTCAGCTGTTCCATGCAGGCGTCTTCCGCCTTTTGTGTCTTCGACAAGAGATTAGGTACCACTATCAAGAGCAACGCGCCGGCATCGTTGAGGCTGGCAGGAGTGATGGCCCCTGCCATTAGCACACCTTCGTTCATCAGCGAGTCGAGCATTCCAGCATTGCCATTGCTGAGCATTTGGGCAGCCAAAGCGAGCGCGTTGGCGTCGGGCTCAAAGTCGGTCACGCCCTTGAAGGCCAGCATCTCCATGCTCACGAGTGGGACGGGGAGTTTCACTTCCACGGTGCGCTCCTGCAGGATGTCGGGCATGGCCGACTTCTGCCGTGTGGGCTTCACGCCTTGCGGAATGCGTCCGAAGGTGCGCTCCAGCAGCGGCATGATGTCGTCAGCCTGAAAGTCGCCGCAGAGAATCAGCCCCATATTGCTTCCCACGTAATATTGCTCATAGAACCGTTTCATGTCCGAGAGCTTGGGGTTCTTCAGGTTCTCGGTGCTCCCGATGACGGGGTAGGCGTAGGGCTGCGTGCCGAAGAGCTCCTTGAACACGGTCTCGCGCAGCGAGGTTGTCATGTCGTCGCTGGCCCTGTTCTTCTCTTCGTAGACGGTCTCCAGCTCGCCTTGGAACATGCGGAAGACGGGGTTGATGAGCCGGTCGCTGTTCAGCTGGCACCAGTGTTCCATGTATTGCGGCGTGAACATGTTGTAATAGAACGTGAAGTCGTATGAGGTGCCGGCGTTCAGTCCACTGCCGCCATAGCGCGAGATGAGCGAGTTGAACTCGTTGGGAATGGCATATTCACCAGCCTTCTGGCTCAGGCGGTTGATGTCTTTCTGTATAGTCCGCCGCTGCGCCTCATCCTTTGTGGCTGAGAGGCGGTCGTAGGCGGCCGCGATGCTGTCGAGCCAAGGCTTTTCCTGCGCATAGTTGACGGTTCCTATCTCGTCGGTTCCCTTGAACATGATGTGCTCAAAATAGTGGGCGATGCCCGTGTTGGGGCAGTCCTTGGCGCCAGCGTTCACCACCACGGCTCCAAACACCTTCGGCTGCGAGTGGTCTTCGTTGAGCCAGACGGTCATGCCGTTGCCCAGCTTCATCTCTCTCACCTCCAGCGGCTTGGCCGTCTGTGCCCATGCCAGGCACGCCATCCCCCATGCCAGCGCCACGGCCAGCATCCTCCTCAGGCTTTTCATTTCCAGTTTTCTCATGACGTTTCGTTTTATCGGGTTTCTGATTGCAAAAATAAGGAAAATCATGCAAACCGAGCACCATTCTGTCAAAAAAACCGTCAGAAACACGCCCGTCAGCCAAAAAAAATGGCCCCGACGCGCTCCGAGGAAGATATTTTTTGTAATTTTGCAGCCGATTTAAAGATTTGTATTCAAACAAAAAATCAAAAACGAATGAAAAAGCTATTTATCATCGCCGCCATGATGGTGGCAACAGTCGGTGCCAGCGCACAGTTCGCTCCTGGCACATTCTCACTTCAAGTGAAGGGTGGAGTTTCTGGCTCTTCTCTTTCCAATACCAATGACATCAAAGTAGGTACGCTGGAAAACTCGTTCAGCTACATGCGCGGTCTGCCCACCAACATTCTGGACACAAATCTCGAGGCTGGAGCTGCCGGTGGCGGAACCATCGGACTCGACCTCGAATACCAAGCCGCCAAGTGGCTCGGACTCTCCGTAGGTGTCAGCTACCTCGCTCAAGGTACCGGTTGGGATAGCTTCAAGTTCAAGCAAGACGGTGTGAAGTTCAGAATCCAAGATCCGAAGATCACACTCGGTTACGTTGCCGTTCCCGTCATCGCCAACTTCTACGTCTACAAAGGACTCGCCCTGAAGAGCGGTGTGCAGTTCGGATTCCTCACCTATGCTCACCTCAGCGCCCAAGTCACCGCCGATGGCAACAAGGAATTCATGCATGCAGATATGAACCGTAGCATCAAGAGCAACTACGAGAATTTCGACATCGCCATCCCTGTGGGCATCTCTTATGAGTTCAGAGACCACATCGTCCTTGATGCACGTTACAACATCGGACTGAAGCCCGTGAACAAAATCGCCAACCCCGACGGTAAGGACAACAAGAACCAAAGCTTCGTCTTCACCTTCGGATACAAGTTTAAGCTCTAAGCTGTTGGGTGATGGGTGTTGGGGGATGGCTGATGGCTAATGGTTGATGGTTGATGGCTAATGGCTAATGGCTACCCCCCCAACACCCAACACCTACCACCCAACACCTAACACCTACCACCTACCACCTAACACCTACCACCTACCACCTAACACCCCATACCCCATGAAAACCCTTTCGCCTTTTGCCCGACCGCTCTACGTGATGCTCAAGCCCGTGGGGGCAAAATGCAACCTTCGATGCCAATATTGCTATTATCTGCCAACGGCCGACCTCCGTCATCCTTCCTCCCATAAGGGGGAAGAGGGGAGCCTCATGTCCGAAGACCTCCTCGAACGATTCACCAAAGAATACATCGAGGCGCAAACCACGCCCGAGGTGCTCTTCACCTGGCATGGCGGAGAACCCACGTTGCGACCGCTCTCTTTCTACCGCAAGGCTGTCGCGCTGCAACGGCGCTATGCCCAGGGGCGGCAGATAGCCAACTGTCTGCAGACCAACGGCACGCTGCTTGACGACGAGTGGTGCGAGTTTCTTGCCGAAAACCATTTCCTCGTAGGCCTCTCCATCGACGGGCCGCAACCCTTCCACGACCACTACCGCCTCACCGCCAGCGGCCAGCCCACCTGGCAGAGCGTCCTGCGAGCCGTCCAGCTGCTGCGCAAGCACGGCGTCGAGTGGAACGCCATGGCCACCGTCAACAGTGCCAACGTCTCCCACCCGCTCGAATTCTACCGTTTCTTCAAACGCATCCACTGCACCTACCTCCAGTTCACACCCGTTGTTTGGGAAATAGGGGCAAGGAGCAAGGAGCAAGGGGCAAGAGATTACTCTACAGGCGAGAGGGTCAAGGGGCAAGGAGCAAGCGATTACTCTTCAGGCGAGAGGGACAAGGAGCAAGGAGCAGGAAACGCCAATCGACAAAGCTATTCTCTTGCCCCTTGCTCCACCCCCCTTGCCCCTAAATCCGGAGGCATTGAGGGAGGCGAATGGGGCCGTTTCCTCTGTGCCGTCTTCGACGAGTGGGTGCAGAGCGATGTGGGCGAGACCTATGTCGAACTATTCGACTGCACACTCGCCAACTGGGTGGGCGTCACACCCGGCATCTGCGCCTACGCCAAAGAGTGCGGCCATGCCGCCGTGATGGAGGCTGACGGCGACGTCTATTCGTGCGACCACTTCGTGCGCCCAGACCATCGGCTGGGCAACATCCGCGAGCACACCCTCGTCGAGATGCTCTACGGCCCCCAGCAGCAGCGTTTCAGCCAGCTGAAGCATCAGGCCTTGCCCCGCCAATGCCGCGAGTGCGACGTGCTCTTCGCATGCCACGGCGAATGTCCACGCAACCGATTCTCCACCGACCGCTACGGCAACCCCGGCCTCAATTATCTGTGCGAAGGCTATCGGATGTTCTACCACCACGCCGCCCCCTACATGGACTTCATGGCACGCGAACTTGCCCACCAGCGGCCAGCCGCCAACGTCATGCAAGCCATCCGCTCAGGACTGCTCCCGGCCCCCTGATGTCATTTTGCATGAGGGCGTTACTGCTGCGCTCAGGAAGTTATCTTCTTGGGGGATAATGCCGTAGGCATTGGATAGGGGTGGCTGGCTACCCTAATCATGCCCCTATGGGGCTCTCCGCGGTTCTGCGTGAGAAACAATCTCCCTCCGTGTGAGAACAACTATGGGGCTTCTGGTATCCTGTTTTGTTCCAATGCTTCAAAGAGCGCTTTTTCCTAGAGGCATCCTTTGAGGATGTTATAAGCTCCATCTAAGCCTGTTAAAAGATGCTTTTGGTGCACTGAAAAGCGGTCTCTTGCGGTCTTAAATGGGGCTTCTTATGCCGTTAAGGATTCGTGTCGTCGTCATCCTCAGGCTTGGGCAACATTTCCTTGATGTTCTTCACCGATACATCGTTGATGAACTGCTTGTTGCGTTTGCCCGTTGCGGTGTCCACCGTATAGAACGGCAAGAAGTTGACACGTGCGCCAACGATGTTCTTCGTAGCGGTGAAGTCTTCCTCGCGGAGCGAGCCCTTGGTCTTCAGTCCAATCTTGAACGAGCCGAAGCCGTCGAGCTTCACAACCTCAGAGGCGTTCAGGTGACGGTTCATCACATTGATGAGCTCGATGAGCACAGCAGCAACGTCAGAGTATTTCACAGAGACGTTCTCCTGAATCTCCTCGCCGATAGCCTTCAGGTCGAAAGTGCCAGTATGCACGGCACGGCCGAACCATTGACCCTGAGTCAACGACCCGTCGCGGTTGTCCTGATAAGTGCGATAAATAACAGCCATGATTGTTTACAGATTTACGGGTTCAACACTTCGCTGCATGTTCACTTTTAGCGCGCTTGAACAAGCGGATGGGCAGCGTTTTCCATCCTTTCGTTCGTGCTGCAAAGATACAAAAAATATGTCAATATTTTTCATGCAAACCATCAAAGTTTTCCCGATTAAGAAGATTTAACGTTACAATGCTCCCTCCAACGCTTTTGTGAAATTGTCTAAACGCATCAGCCAGTCGAAGTCCACGGGTTTCAGCCGCCGTTGGGTCTCACCATTGCAGTATGGCGAACGCATCGCATTGGCAATTGCTTGCGCTGCCGACTCGGCGGGAAACGTCTTCATGATGATTTCAATTTTCGCTTTCCGCTCAGGCGTGATTGCCTTAATCTTCTTCATACGGCTGCCTGTGGAGTCAATACAAGAATTCCAATATTTTACGAAATTCTGAATTTTTTCTTCTTTGCTTTCTTTTTTTTCTTCTTTTTTGATAATATCATTTTCATTATCATTATCATTATCATTATCATTTATCGCGTACGCGCGCGGCTCATCAGATTGTGAATCATTTTTAACACTTTGCTGCTCCTTGCGTTTTCTTCGCATTTCTTCATTCTTCTTACATTTTTGTAAATATTTTTCAGAATTTATTGAAACTTGCAACGTCATGAATCGGAAGAACTATTGGTTAACGGCAAAAATGAGATGATTTGTAAAGATTTTTGACAACAACCGCCGCTCCTTCCATGCCGATTTGGAGGAGTGGGGAAAATGAAAAAATGCGAAAAGGTTATTAAATAATGTGAAGGAATTGTAGCATTTTTTTACAATTATGTAATTTTGTAATGCCGTTTTTTATGGTCGGTGACAAAAATTAACACAGATTTAACACTATTCTTGCATGAAATACATGTCTTTTTTTTGTGTTTTTCCGGTGTGTTGTTCATCTTGTCGTCGTCTTTAACTTTTATTGATATGAAAAAGCGCATGAAAAAAATTGGAATGTGATATTTATTTATTATTTTTGCAGTCGGAGATACTTTTTGACAAAACACCATGATCTATGTAGCATTGCCGGATGCCGCCGCTCGGGAAGCAAAAGCCGACGGGAGAGAGAAGACCGAGGGGCGCAGGCTGAGCTTCTATCTGGCTATGGAGGAATACGTGGCGCGCCGGCTGAACACGGGCGACGACTGCTTCTTCATGTGGCAGGTGGAGCCGACGGTGATATTCGGACGCAACCAGCTGATAGAGAACGAGGTGAACCTCGACTACTGCCGACAGCGAGGCATCGCGACCTTCAGGCGCAAGAGCGGCGGCGGATGCGTGTATGCCGACATGGGGAACGTGATGCTCTCGTATGTCACGCGCGACGAAAACGTGAATTTCACGTTCAACAAATACATCAACCTGGTGGCGCTGGTGCTCTACAAGTTGGGCATCGAGGCGAAGGCGAGCGGGCGGAACGATATACTCATCGAGGGCCGCAAGGTGTCGGGCAACGCGTTCTACCACATCCCCGGGCACTCCATCGTGCACGGCACCATGCTCTACGACACCGACATGGAGAACATGGTGGGCGCCATCACGCCGAGCAACGCAAAGCTGCGGAGCAAAGGGGTGGAGAGCGTGCGCCAACATATCGCCCTGCTGAAAGACTATACGAGCCTCTCGCTCGACGAGCTGAAGGCGTTTGTGAGGCGGGAGCTGTGCCAGACGGAGATGGTGCTGACCGACAGCGACATCCGCTCGATAGAGGAGATGGAACAGGAGTATCTGTCCGACGAGTTCGTCTACGGGCGGAACCCCCGCTACAGCATCACGCGGCGCGGGCGCTTGGAGGGCGTGGGCGAGTTGGAGGTGCGCATGGAACTGAAGAACGGCGTGGTGAAGCGGGCGAACGTGCTGGGCGACTTCTTCGTGGTGGGCGACGTCGACGGGCAGCTGCTCAGCAGGCTTCGCGGCACGGCGCTGGAGGTGGAGGCGTTGCGACAGGCACTGCCCGAGCGGTTGGACGATGTCATCCTGCACCTCGACCGCGAGGCATTCATCGCCTTCCTGATGGGCAGGCGTGATTGAAACTCTTGAAAAAAGACACTTCATTAACAAAATCAACATATTATGAAACAAACCTGTCTATACGAAAAACATGTGGCCTTGGGGGCGCTGATGCAACCCTTCGGAGGCTTTGACATGCCCATTCAGTACACATCCATCATCGACGAGCACAACGCCGTGCGTACGGCCTGTGGCGTGTTCGACGTGAGCCACATGGGCGAGGTGCTGGTCTCGGGCAACGATGCCGAAGACTTTGTGAACTACATCTTCACCAACGATGTGAGCGGAATGGCCGTCGGGAAGATTCTCTACGGCATGATGTGCTACGACGATGGCGGCGTGGTGGACGACCTGCTGGTCTACAAGAAGGCCGACGACCGTTTCCTGCTGGTCATCAACGCTGCCAACATCGACAAGGATATCCAATGGATAGAGAAACTGGCCCAAGGATATGAGGTGACCATTGCCGACCAATGCGACTACTACGGAGAGCTGGCGGTGCAAGGTCCCGAGGCCGAGCGCGTGATGGAGGAGGTGCTGGAGCTGCCCTGCAGCGAGCTGTCGTTCTACACGTTCAAGGAAATAGCCAACTACAACGGCACGTCGGAGACCATCATCGTCAGCCGCACGGGCTACACGGGCGAGGACGGTTTCGAGATTTATGGCATGCACGCGTTCATCCGCGAGATGTGGGACAAACTCATCGCCAGCGGACGTTGCAAGCCCTGCGGACTGGGATGCCGCGACACGCTGCGCTTCGAAGTGGGGCTGCCGCTCTATGGCGACGAGCTCTCTGACGATATCACACCGATGATGGCTGGTCTTGGTATGTTTGTGAAGCTCGACAAGGAGGACTTCCTCGGCAAGGAGGCCCTGCTGAAGCAGAAGACTGACGGTGTGGCCCGCAAGATAGTAGGTATCGAGTTGCGCGACAAGGCTATCCCAAGACACGGATATACGGTGCTCTGCGACGGAAAGGCTGTGGGCGAAGTGACAACGGGATACAACTCCATCTCGACGGGTAAGAGCGTCTGCATGGCGTTGGTGGACACGGAGCACGCCAAGCTGGGCACGGAGGTGGAAGTGCAAATACGCAAGAAGACGTTCCCGGGCGTCGTGGTGAAAAAACGCTTCTATGAGAAACACTACAAGAAAAATTAAGAAATTAAGAAATTAAATAATTAAGAAATTAAATAATTAAAGGATTAAAAGATTATGGCAAAAGTTATTGAAGGACTTTACTACAGTGAGTCACACGAGTATGTGCGCGTGGAAGGCGATTTCGGATTCATCGGCATCACCGACTATGCTCAGCACGAGTTGGGCAACGTGGTTTATGTAGACATGCCCGAGGTGGACGACGAGGTGGAGGCTGGCGCCGAGTTTGGTGCCGTGGAGAGTGTGAAAGCCGCCAGCGACCTGAATGCTCCCGTGAGTGGAACGGTGGTCGAGGTGAACGAAGCGCTTGAAGACGAGCCCGAACTGCTCAACCAAGACGCGTTTGAAAACTGGATTATCAAGGTGGAACTGACCGACAAGGCGGAGCTCGACAACCTGATGAGTGCCGGGGAATACGAGGAATTCTGCAAAAAGTAAGGCCACATGCAACACAGATATTTGCCGCATACGCAGGAGGACATCCGGCAGATGCTCGATGTGGTGGGCGTGGGCTCGCTCGAAGAGCTCTATGCCGACGTGCCCGGGAGCGTGAAGCTGAAAGACGGCTACGAGCTTCCCGAGGAGATGAGCGAGATGGAGGTGCGCAACTTGTTTACCGCCATCGCCGACTTCAGTCAGCCGCTCGTCTGCTTCGCTGGTGCCGGATGCTACGACCACTATGCACCCGCCGTGGTGCAGAACCTTGTGGAACGGTCGGAATTCCTGACCAGCTACACGCCCTATCAGGCTGAGATTTCGCAAGGCACGTTGCACTACATCTTCGAATACCAGTCGATGATGGCTGCCCTGACGGGTATGGATATCTCGAATGCGTCGATGTATGATGGGGCAACGGCTACGGCTGAGGCGGCGCTGATGGCGTTCGCCAATGCCAAAAAGGCCACGAAGGTGCTCGTTTCTGACACCGTAGACCCGAAGGTGCGCCGCGTGGTGGACACCTACGCAAAGTTTCACGGCATCTGCATCGAGACCATTGCCGCCCAAGACGGCGTCACCCGTCGCGATGACTTGCAACTGAGATTGGACGAAGGCGGTGTGGCGGGCGTTATTGTGCAGCAGCCCAACCGCTATGGCATCGTCGAGGACTATGAAGGATTTGCCGATGCTTGCCACGCACAAAAGGCGCTCTTCATCGTGAACAGCGTGGCCGCCGACCTCGCCGTGCTGCGCACACCTGGCGAATGGGGCGCCGACGTGGCGGTGGGAGAGGCTCAGAGTCTGGGCATTCCCATGACGTTTGGTGGTCCGGGGCTGGGCTACATGTGCTGCACGGAGAAACTGATGCGCAAGATGCCCGGACGCATCGTGGGCATGACGAAGGACAACCGCGGACAGCGCGCCTTCGTGCTTACCCTTCAGGCTCGCGAGCAGCACATCCGCCGGCAGAAGGCTACATCGAATATTTGCTCCAACCAAAGCCTCATGACCCTCTATGCCACTATCTACATGTCGGTGATGGGCCGCCAAGGGCTGCGAGAGGCTGCCGAACAATCTTATGCAAAAGCCCACTGGCTGTGCGATGAACTGGTGAAGACGGGGCACTTCAGCCTCACCTTTGACCAGCCGTTCTTCAACGAGTTCTGCCTCAACTTCGACGGCGATGTGGACGCCCTGCAGGCCGAATGCATTGACAATGGCTATTTGGCGGGCGTGAAAACAGGCGACCACACGTTGATGCTGGCCGCGACCGAGAAGCGGACGGACGCCGAGTTGGCCGATTTTGTTGACATCATCAGCAACTTCACAGAAAAAGAGGAGGAGAACGCATGAACAACAGACTATACGGAAACTTGATTTTCGAGCTTTCGAAAACCGGAAGAAAAGGCTATTCGCTACCTCAATGCGACGCCACGCATAGCACAGCCGAACTGCCCGAGACACTGAGAAGGAAGGACGATGCACCCCTGCCCGAGTGCGACGAGCTCACAGTGGTGCGCCATTATACCAACCTCAGCCACAACAACTTCGGTGTGAACGACGGCTTCTATCCGCTCGGGTCGTGCACGATGAAATACAATCCCGTCATCAACGAGGAGATTGCCGCCCTGAAGGCGTTTGCCGACCTGCATCCGCTGCAGCCTGCCGAGACTTGCCAGCCTGCGCTGATGCTTTATCACAACTTGCAACAGGCGTTGGCAGAGCTCACCGGACTCAGCGAATTCACGCTGAACCCTTGTGCGGGAGCTCATGGCGAACTCACCGGACTGATGATTATCCGCGCCTATCACGAGAGCAGAGGCGACACCCGACGCACGAAAGTGCTCATCCCCGACTCGGCTCACGGAACGAATCCCGCTTCGGCGGCCGTCTGCGGACTGGAGGTGGTGGAAGTGAAGAGCACCGCCGAGGGACTTGTCGACTTGGAACATCTGCATGCCCTTGTCGAAGAACATGGTCCTGAAATCGCTGCTATCATGATGACCAACCCCAACACGTTGGGCATCTTCGAGAAGGACATCCCGCTGATAGCAAAAGAGATTCACGGCTGCGGCGCCATGATGTACTACGACGGGGCTAACCTCAACCCCATGTTGGGCGTGGTGCGTCCTGGCGACATGGGCTTCGACGTGATGCACATCAACCTGCACAAGACGTTTTCAACGCCTCATGGCGGTGGCGGACCTGGCAGCGGACCCGTCGGTGTGCGCAAGGGATTGGAAGATTTCCTGCCCACTCCTCGCGTGGTTTATTATCAAGCCGAGGACCTCTATGAAGTGGAGACCGACAGCCAAGACCAGTCGCTCGGCAGCATTGGCAGCTTCTTTGGCAACTTTGGTGTCATGCTGAAAGCCTATGCCTACATCCTCTCCTTGGGCAACGAGAACATCAAGATGGTGGGACCGCTCGCCACGCTCAACGCCAACTATATCAAAGAGTCACTGAAGGATGTCTATGAACTGCCCATCGAGGGACTTTGCAAGCATGAGTTCGTTTTCGACGGACTGCGCGACAAGTCAACGGGCGTCACGACGATGGACATTGCCAAGCGTCTGCTCGACTATGGCTATCACGCTCCTACCATCTACTTCCCCTTACTTTTCCACGAGGCCATGATGATTGAGCCCACCGAGAGCGAGTCGAAGGAGACCATCGACGAGTTCATAAAGGTGATGCGAACCATCGCCCAAGAGGCTAAAGAACAGCCCGACATGGTGAAGAGCGCGCCTCACAACACGCCCATCGGACGCGTAGACGACGTGCTGGCTGCCAAGCATCCCATCCTCACTTATCAACAACTCATCAATGACAAAAACTGACCTCATCATCATCGGCGCTGGACCAGGTGGATACCGCACCGCTGAATATGCTGCGAAAAAGGGTTTGCAGGTTGTCATTATCGAAGGGCAACACGTCGGAGGGACCTGTCTGAACGTTGGTTGCATTCCCACGAAGGCGTTCGCCCGCAATGCCGAGGTGGCCCGAACGATGGCCAATGCCGCCCTGTTCGGCTTCGACAACGTGCATTATGACTTCGACTTCAAACGTGTGGTGGAGCGTAAAGACCAGGTAATTGAAGCCTTGAGAAGTGGAGTGGAGACCTTGCTTTCACAACCCGGCATCTCCCTCGTGAGGGATATGGCTGCTTTTGTTGATGCGAAAACCGTGCAGACCTCCTCTGGAGAGACGTTTACGGCGCCCAACATCATCATTGCTACGGGGTCCGAGTCCAAGGCGCCACCCTTCGAGGTGACTGCCCCCAGCCTTGTCTGCGACTCGTCCCAACTGCTTGCCGACACTTCGTTGCCTCGCCATCTCTGCATCATCGGTGCCGGCGTCATCGGCATGGAGTTCGCCAGCATTTTCAATGCTTTCGGATGTCAAGTCACGGTTGTCGAGTTTCTGAGAGAGTGCCTGCCCTCTCTCGACAGCGACATCGCCAAACGGTTGCGCAAGTCGCTCGAGAAGCAGGGCGTGGAGTTCTTCATGCAGAGTGCCGTCACAGCTGTTTCGGAGCAGGGCGTGACCTTCGAACGAAAAGGAAAGAGCACCACCGTTGAGGCCGACCGCGTGCTCATCGCAGTGGGGCGTAAACCTCGCCTGCCTGAAGGGCTTGCTGCGGCTGGTATTGCTTTTGAGAGAGGCGGTATTGTTGTCGACGAAAACATGCAGACTTCTGTTCCCGGCATCTATGCCATTGGTGATGTGAACGGGCGGCAGATGCTTGCTCATGCCGCTACGATGCAGGGCTTGCGTGCCGTCAACCACATGCTCGCCAACCGATTGTCAATTGACAATTTACAATTAACAATTGACGACATTCGACTGGATATTATGCCGGCAGCCATCTTCACGTCACCCGAAGCGGCGTGCGTGGGTTTGAGTGAGGACCAGTGCAAAGTGGAAGAAAAACCTTACACCTGCCACAAAGCTTACTATCGAGCCAATGGAAAGGCGTTGGCGATGGCGGAGACTGAGGGACTCGTGAAGCTGCTGTCCGACGAAAATGGGCGCATCATCGGCTGCCACATCGTTGGAGCACATGCCGCAGATATGGTCCAAGAAGTGGCGGCATTGATGAATCGCGACACCTCCATCGACCAGCTGCGCCAAATCACGCACATCCATCCCACGCTCAGCGAGATGTTGCAAGAATTGTGACGTTTGGAAAAGGATTCTTTTACATTCAGATTCCTCCCATAATCCCCGACTGCTCGCAGGAAAAACGATGAGCGGTCGGGGATTCTTTTTTGATGAAGCCTTCCGATGGATGAACGTGCTGCATAAGGCCCGCTTCTTGTTTGCAAATGTTAATATTGTTTAGAAGCAGTCTTTTTCTTTTGCCTTATTCCTCGTTTTTATGATAAGTTTATTAAATTTGCGCATCAATTGAAAATGGCCTAAACGATATGAAATATTTCTTGATTTGGATGGCAGCCCTCGCTGCCATTGCCTGCGGGCTGCTGATTGGCGAGAGCGACCTCCTGTGGAAAGTGCAAGAACTGAACTTGTTTCTCGACACTCCGCTCTTCTTTAAACAGCAAATGGTAGTGGCTGCAGGGCTCCTGACCTACGTGGGAACGTGGTTCACGCAGTTTTTCCACATTGCCTGGGCTGGTGTCACTATGCTCTGCGCTTGGTGGCTGCTATTGCTGGTGCTACTCAAAAAGACGTTCAACTTCCCTGCCAAGTGGGCATCGTTGCTGCTCATTCCCGTCGCTTTGTTGCTCATCACCGATGTGAACATGGGCTATTGGATTTATATGCTGAAATTGCGCGGACATTTCTTCGTGGCAACGATTGGCACAACGGCGGCTGTGGCTACTCTATGGGCATTCCGCAGCTTGCCCGACCGATATTGGCTGCGATGTGTGTGGATGGTGCTGACGTGCGTAATAGGTTATCCGTTCTTTGGCATTTATGCGTTGGCAGCCACGTTGCTGATGGGCATTTGGTCGTGGCGTCTGATGAATAAGAAACAAGGCATAGTGTATACCGCGATAGCCGTGTTGAGCGCGATAGCCGTTCCCTTATTCTTCTACCGCTATGTTTTCTACCAAACGCATCTGGCCAACATATACGTTGTGGGCTTGCCCGTCTATTTCATCACTGAGGAGCACCATCAATTCTACATTCCTTTCTATCTGTTAGCACTGTTCATGCTGGTAATGGTTTGCCTGCCGTTGTCGAAGGGCGAAAAACCAGCCGCTGAGATTGAAGCCCCTGTGAATGAGAAAGGGCGGAAAAAAGCGGCAGCAAAGGGAAAAGCCCAAAAGAAAAAACTCCCGAAAGGTTTATGGACTTGGGGCGCACAAGCTGCGGTGCTGGCTGTCTGCGTGTGGGGTGTAGTGCATTTCTGGTATAAAGACGAGAACTTCCATCATGAGCTGAAGATGCAACGGCTGGTGGAGAATACCGACTGGGAGGGCGTGCTGCAAGAGGCTGCCACTCAACAGGACGAGCCGACACGTGCCATTGTGATGATGAGGAACCTTGCGCTGTCGCGTTTAGGGCGCCAAGCTGACGAGATGTATCAGTATAAAAACGGTTCAAAGCGAATCAACGCTCCCTTTAACATGCGCATGCTGCTGGTGTCAGGAACGCTCATTTATTATCAATATGGAATGTTGAATTACTGCACCCGTCTGAGTACCGAGTTGGGCGTGGAGTTCGATTGGCGGGCCGAATATTATAAATACTTGACTCGGTGTGCGTTGTTGAACGGTGAGAAGAAAGTGGCTCGCAAATACCTCAACATCTTGAAGCACACGCTCTTCTTTAAAGATTGGGCGGAATGGGCAGAGAATCTGGTTGACCACCCAGAACTGATTGCGAAGGAGCGGGAGTTGGAGCCTATCACCCACATGATGCGTTATCCCAACACTTTGTCCGACGACCAAGGCTTCGTGGAACGCTTCCTGATGAAGCAGCTTGCGAGTTGCAGCTATCCTGCCGACCCCATCTTCCAGGAGCAGTCTCTGCTGGCATCGTTGTGGGTAAAAGACCCCGAACTCTTTAATTATCATTTCAGCCGATATATTCAACAACACCCTGAAGGACCTATGCCCATCATCTATCAGCAGGCCGCTTACCTCTATGGAAAACTGGAGAACCGTTCCGACCTCGACCGCATGCCCTTCAGTCCGGGTGTGAAGGAAGAGTACAACAAATTTATGGAGGCTGCTGCGAGTTGCGACGGGCTGGATATTGAAGAGGCTCGCGATAGATTGTACCTCCTTTATGGGAATACGTACTATTATGATTATTATTTGATGTCAAACCTACCCGAATATTGACGATATGAAGAAACAGCTCTTTCTGTTCATCACCTGTGCTCTGCTACTCGTTGCCTGTGGCGGTTCGAAGTTGCCCACAGAGTACAAGGAAACGGGCAAGTTGCCCACGATATATCCTGACTATGTTGACGTGACGGTGCCCGTGAACATTGCTCCGCTGGCTTTCGAGTTCGATGGCGCGAGCGACGAGATGGTGGCACGCTACGCTGTTGGCGACGATGCCATCGTGTGCAACGGACAACCCGACATTGACGATTGGCGCCGACTGGCGGAGAAAGCGAAAGGAAGCAACATTTCTGTGGATGTTTACACGCGCAACGGTTCTCAATGGAACCACTTCAAGCCTTTCAACATCCATGTTTCGCCCGACTCCATCGACCCTTACATCAGCTATCGTTTGATTGCTCCGTCGTTTGTGTCGTACGAGTCGCTGACCATCAACCAGCGTTGTTTGGAAAACTACGACGAGAGTGTCATCTACGACAATATGCTGTGTGGCTTCGAGAGTGACGGACAATGCATCAACTGCCACCACTACCAGCAATACGACCCACAACGCATGCAGTTCCACGCACGTCAGCGCAACGGTGGCACCGTCATCGTCTACGACGGGCAGATCAAGAAAGTGAACATGAAGAACGACTCCATCCTCTCGGCTGGTGTCTATCCTGCCTGGCATCCGACGCTCAATCTCATTGTCTACGCCACAGACAAGACGCATCAGGACTTCCACACTGTCGATTCCAACAAAGTGGAGGTGTTTGACGAAGAGAGCGACATCATTGCTTACGACGTGGAACGTGACGAAGTGACAAATCTGGAGAACGACTTGAAGGAATTCGAAGTGTTCCCAGCGTGGAGCCCCGACGGCAAGACACTCTACTATTGCAGCGCCCATTTCGAGCGTCAGGACACGGCAAAGAAGAAAACCTCTGAGGTGATTCGGCGTTTCAAGGAACTCAAATACAACATCTATCGCAAGAGTTTCGACCCCGACAGCCGGCAGTTCGGGCCACGCGAACTGGTGTTCGATGCTGCTGCTATCGACAAGAGTGTCACCTTCCCACGCATCTCTCCCGACGGGCGTTTCCTGCTCTTCACGATAGGAGAGTTCGGCTATTTCCATATCTGGCACCACGATGCCGACCTATGGCTGATGGACTTGCAGACAGGCGACGTTCGGCCACTTGCAGAGTGCAACTCCAACGATACGGAGAGTTATCACTCTTGGTCGAGCAACGGGCGTTGGCTCATCTTCAGCAGTCGCCGCGACGACGGTTCCTTTACGCGCCCGTTCATAGCTCATTTCGACAAGGATGGGAAGGCTACGAAACCGTTCGAGCTACCGACCGAAGATCCCGACTATCATCGCCAGTTCATGCGGAGCTACAACATTCCTGAGTTCATGCGCGGACCTGTCACCATCAAGCCTCAGACGTTTGCCGACGTGCTGAAGGGCGAGGGAGTGAGCGTGAAGTACGTCCCGAAACTCAATCCGAAGAAATAGAATGAATCATCTAATGTGAAAGGGGAAACATGTAGAATCCCGATTGTTGGTCTGCATGCTCCCCCTTTTTTCAATGTAGTAGGATATTTTCATTTGAACTTGTCACCCGTCCATTTCAGGGTGAAAAGGGCAGAGTTGTAGACATCGCCATCGCGAAGTTCGAAGGATTCTACTTCGAGGTCTTTTCCTTTCTGCGGCAGTCGGATGACAATGTCGTCGCCACCAAATTCTTCAATGATATAGGCTACAGCGTCGAGTGCATCCTTGTCGGGCGTCATCACGCTTGTGGCTGGGTCGTAGTCGTAGAAGGCGTAAGCATGATGGTTGAGGCCTGCATCGTTCGAACTGTGCATAAAAACGCCCACGAGTGAATGGCCGTTCTTCCTCATCCATCGGCAAGCCTCGAAGGTTTCATCGTCTTGATTGTCGAACAATGCATACTTCTCGCATTTCAAAAAACCGTTGGGGCGGTCGTCCACAATCTTTGCGTTCTCAGTTGACAAAGTCATGCTTACGGTAGCCTTTGGGTTGAAGGCTTTGGGATTCTGCAGATATTTCAACAACAGCGCGTTGGCTCCGAAAGCAGGATATTTCTCGCAAAACACTTGCGCAAAGTCTCTCGCCTTCGGGTCGCTAATAGACTTCGGCACTTGGAGCGTTTGTTTCACAAGCGTTTTCTGCAAATCGCTCAGCGAGATAGGCTCCGCCGACTTGCCGTCATTGGGCTCGTCAACAGTTTCCTCTGTATCGGTTTTTGCAGCCACCTCGTCTTCCGTCTTGGCGGTTTGCTCCACTTCAGTCTTCTGGTCTTGTGAAGTTTCTGCCTTTTTCTCACCACATGCCACCAATCCCCAAACCAAGATTGAGCAGCAGGCCATCATCATTTTTCTCATCATTTCCAGATTGTTTATGGTTAGTTTTCTATTTTGCAAAAATATAGAAAAACTCCCAAACTTCCAAATTTCCACCCCTCAGACTTATAAAAATGATATGGGAATAAGAATGGAAAAACTGCGAAAAATCACGACAAAAGTTTGTCAACTTTTTCGTTCAATCTAGAAAAGAAATGTGTAAAGAATCTTTACTTCCCCGCTTATCCTCCTTCACTTTTAGTCAGCCGAATCGTCATTTGTGGCTTCTGAGGGTGTCAGATGTGGCATCTGACTCGCTCACTTGTGGCATCTGAGGCGCTTAAAAGCCACAAATGACAGCCTTAAAGCATAGCTTTGACAACCCAAAAGCATAGCTTTTACAAGTCAAGAAAATGTAAGAAAAACGGAAGTGGCTGACATTCAACGACTTCCAAAAATGTCGATTTTTGACCATTTTCGCACCAAAATCTTTTCTATTTCAAAAAGATGCCCGTTTTTAGGGGTCAAAATTTAGAATTTTCTTGACAAATCGAGGAAGTTCGATGATTCTGTTTAAGATTACTTTTTCTTGCGTCATTTAATCGCAACTTTAGCTTCGCTGAATTGAAAATCGACGGCCGAAGGGAAAGTCAAAGGCTACGGGTAGGCAAACAAAGTTCGGGAACCAACGGTCTCTGTCGCGTAATCGGGGAAAGAAATGGACATTTTCGCTCGAGAAATAAAACAAAAACCCTCCTTTTTGTTTTGTATTCTTCTCACTTATTCGTATCTTTGCACTCTGTAACAATAAAAAGCCAAAAAATGGAAAAGAAAAACTATAAGCGAACAACTGTGACATCGGCGTTGCCTTACGCAAACGGAGGTGTTCACATTGGTCATCTGGCAGGAGTCTACGTGCCTGCCGACATCTATGCACGCTATTTGCGCCTGAAGGGTGAGGACGTGATGTTCATCGGCGGAAGCGACGAGCATGGTGTGCCTGTCACCCAGCGTGCCCGTCAAGAGGGCATCACCCCGCAGGATGTGGTGGACCGCTACCACACCCTCATTCGCAACTCTTTCGAAGAGTTCGGCATCTCCTTTGATGTCTATAGCCGCACAACAAGCAAGACTCACCATCAGTTTGCCGCCGACTTCTTCCGCAAGCTATACGATGACGGCAAGCTCATCGCCAAGACCACACCGCAGTTCTACGATGAAGAAGCAAAGCGTTTCCTCACCGACCGCGACGTGGTGGGCGAATGCCCGTATTGCCACAACAAACATGCCTATGGCAATCAGTGTGAGGAAGGCTGTCAGCGTAGCCTGGAGCCCACAGAGTTGATTAATCCTCATGCTAAGGAAACGGGAGCCGTGCCTGTGTTGCGCGACTCTACCAACTGGTATCTGCCGTTGAACGAGTATCAGGAGTGGCTGAAGCAGTGGATTTTGGAAGGTCATAAAGAGTGGCGTCCTAACGTCTATGGTCAGTGTAAGTCGTGGCTCGAAATGGATTTGGAACCTCGTGCGATGACCCGCGACCTCGATTGGGGAATCCCCGTGCCCGTGGAAGGTGCTGACGGAAAGGTGCTCTACGTGTGGTTCGACGCGCCCATCGGCTATATCTCGAACACGAAGGAACTGTGTGAGGCCAATCCCGAACGCTGGGGCACGTGGCAACGCTGGTGGCAGGACGAGGATACACGTCTGGTGCACTTCATCGGCAAGGACAACATTGTGTTCCATTGCATCATCTTCCCCGTGATGATGAAGGCTCATGGCGGCTACATCATGCCCGACAACGTGCCGGCTAACGAGTTTCTGAATCTGGAGGACAACAAGATTTCAACCTCAAAGAACTGGGCCGTGTGGCTCCACGAATATTTGGTTGACTTCCCCGGCAAACAGGATGTGCTGCGCTATGTGCTGACGGCAAACGCTCCGGAGACGAAGGACAACAACTTCACTTGGCGCGACTTCCAAGACCGCAACAACAACGAGTTGGTGGCTGTCTACGGCAACTTCGTGAACCGTGCGCTGCAACTGACGAAGAAATACTGGAATGGGGTGGTGCCAGCATGTGGCGAACTGCAGCCTGTTGACGAGCGTGCACTCGAGGAACTGAAAAGCGTGAAGGGCAAGGTGGAGGATGCTTTGGAGGTGTTCAAGTTCCGCGATGCTCAGTTCGAGGCCATGAACCTCGCCCGCATCGGTAACCGATACATTACGGAGTGTGAGCCTTGGAAGGTTTGGAAGACCGATCCGAAGCGTGTGGAGACCATTCTCTACGTGTCTCTTCAGCTTGTGGCCAACATGGCTATCGCCTTCGAGCCGTTCCTGCCGTTCTCTTCGAAAAAGCTGCGCAACCTCATCAATATGCCCGACTTCGAATGGGCAGGATTGGGAAGCACCGATTTGCTCCGTCCTGGTCATCAGTTGGCTGAGCCAGAACTGCTGTTCGAGAAGATTGACGATGAGGCCATCCAGTTCCAACTTGACAAGCTGGAGGCTGCAAAACGTGCTAATGCCGAAGCGAATTATAAGGCAGAGCCGGTGAAGCAGACGATTGACTTCGACGATTTCCTGAAGCTGGACATTCGTGTGGGTCATGTGAAACATTGCGAACGCGTGAAGAAATCGAACAAGCTCTTGAAGTTCACGCTCGACGATGGCTCTGGTGAAGAACGCACCATCGTGTCGGGCATTGCTGCTTTCTATGAGCCCGAGCAACTCATCGGCCGCGACCTGCTCTTCATTGCCAACCTTGCTCCGCGCAAGCTGATGGGCATCGAGAGCTGCGGAATGATTCTCTCGGCTGAGAACTTCGATGGTTCGCTCAGCGTAACAACAACGCTCAGCGAGGTGAAGCCTGGCTCGCAAGTTTGCTAAAGGCCCTCCTCCGGGAGAAGAGAAGCAAGAAACAAGAATCAAGAGATATGTCCTTTTACGCCCGTTCTCTCCCCTTTAAGCCCTTTACGCTTCTGTTGCTGATGGTGCTGTCTTTTCAGCCCACTCATGCCCAACAGCTGTATGTGGCTTCGTATAACATCCGTTATCTGAACCCCGACGATTCGGTGAGCGGCGATCCTTGGTGGCGGAGGTGTCCGGTGGTGTGTGGGCAAATCAACTTCGAGTCGCCCGATATCTTCGGCGCACAAGAGGTGCTTTACCCTCAACTGCTCGACATGCTTGAGGCTCTCGACGGCTACAACTACATCGGAGTGGGGCGTGAGGACGGCAAAAAGAAAGGCGAATTTGCCGCCGTCTTCTTCAAGACCGACCGCTTGGAACTGGTTGACCATGGCCATTTCTGGCTGAACGAGACGCCCGACAAGCCGAAACTGGGGTGGGATGCTGCTTGCATTCGCATCTGCACGTGGGGCAGGTTCAAGAAGAAGGGTGGGAATGACGATGGAAGGGAGTTCTGTTTCTTCAACCTCCATATGGACCATGTAGGCGTGGTGGCGCGCCGCGAAGCAGCCCGTCTTGTGGTAAGCAAAATCAAGGAGCTCGCGAAGGACAGCCCCGTTGTCTTGACTGGCGACTTTAATGTCGACCAACGCAACGAAATCTATCAGATATTCACCTCGTCGGGACTCCTCAAAGACACTTACGAATGTGCCCGCATCCGATTCGCTGAGAATGGCACGTTCAATAGTTTCAAGGGCGAACGATGGACCGACAGTCGTATCGATCACATCTTCGTGTCGCCCAGCTTCAAAGTCGAGGCATACGCCACGCTCACTAACAGTTATTGGTCCGATTGTCGTCGGCTTCCGTCGGACCACTACCCGGTGTTCGTGAAGCTTGAATAAAGGAATGTCCGTGTTATCAACCGTGTCATCCGTGCTTAAAATAATGACCAGAATATTGACCATACTGCTGCTCTTGGCCGTTGCCATCGCCAATGTCTGTGCCCATGACATTGAGGTCAACGGTGTTGCCTATCGTTTCATCGACGGGCAGCAGGTGGCTGTGGCTCCTCAAGATACGCCCTATAGCGGATTCGTGAACATTCCCGACTCCATTATGCACGAGGGACAGCAGTTTGCGGTTACACGGATTGACGACAAGGCATTCTGCCTCTGCAGCGACCTCAGTAGTGTGGTGCTTCCCGCTACGCTCGAACATATTGGCGCGTCAGCATTTGCGGGATGCTCTTCGCTCTCGTATATCACCCTGCCCACTTCGTTGCAAACCATCGGCGATGCAGCCTTCAGCGGATGTTCACAGATTCTCTCCGTCACGTTGCCCGCAAAATTGACGCATATCGGAACACAAGCCTTTGCCAAGTGCTCGAGTCTCAACCGATTTGAGGTGGACGCCGAGAATGTGGTCTTTGCAACGCAAGACGGCATTCTCATGAGCCACGACCTCACGCATATCGTGGCCTTTCCGCCCGACTTCCGTCCGTCGGCCAACAGCCAACAAACGGCCATCACTCTTCCTGCCACGACACGCCAGATAGACAGTTGTGCCTTTGCCTACTGCGACAAGCTGACTGCCGTCAAATTGCCCGAAGGCCTGCTTGACATTGAGTCGGCAGCTTTCTACCAGTGCACTGCCCTTGCGAGTGTCTCTCTTCCTGCTTCGCTCGAGGAAATCGGCATGTTCGCCTTTGCAGAATGCGAATCGTTAGGCGACATCACCTTGCCAAGAAACATCCAGCGTGTCGGCGATGGCGCTTTTTCCTTCTGCGACCATCTGCAGAACATCTTCGTCAGCAACGGAAACTCATCGTTCGCTGCTCCCGACGGAGTTCTCTTGACGCACGACCAACGAACCATCATCGCCTTGCCTGGAGCCCGAAAAGGCGACTATCGCATACCGGCAACCGTTGACTCCATTGCACCGCAGGCTTTCTATGGGTGCCATCAGTTGGAGAGTGTCACGCTGCCTGCCCAACTGGCTGATATAGGAGAAAATCCATTCATCTTCTGCGACAATCTGCAAGAGATACATGTGGACAACGCCAACAGTGCATTCCGTTCGCTCGAGGGAGTGCTCATGAATGCCGACAAAACAGCTATTGTAGCTGTACCCAATGCCAAGCAAGGGGCTTATGCCGTGCCCGAAGGCGTCACGACTATCCAAAGCGGTCCCTTCCTGAACAGCGCCAGCATCACGGCTCTGTCGCTGCCGACAACTCTGACGACCATTGCCGACTATGCTTTCTTGGGATGTTCGGCCCTCACGTCGGTCAACCTGCCTCAATCGCTGTCATCGCTGGGACGTCAAGCCTTCGACGACTGCACAAGCCTGTCGCAAATCATTTGTGCAGGAACGCCCATTTCTTCCCTTTCGTCGGCGTTCCCACTTCAGGCTTTCTCTCAGGCCATGCTCTTCGTTCCCAAAGGTTCGTTGACCGACTATCGGTCGGCTGAACACTGGAGTCAGTTCGAGAACATCAGCGAATACGGCATCTATGCCGACGCACAAAAGTTGAACCGCTATGCTTGGCAACGCATTCCCATACGTCTGTTGCCCACGTTGCCCATCACTGCCTTCCAAGCGCAAGTGGCATTGCCAGACGGATTCGAATTGGCAGACAACTCCCAGCACATCTCTCTGTCCTCGCTCGTTCCGACAAAGGATGGAGTGCTCGACTCCGATACCGTTCTATACATCACTCTGCGTTCTTCGCGTGACAGTCAGACGGGTGCCTACGACATCAACTTCAACGATATCATGCTCTCATATGCAACGCCTGCTGGCATCGGAGAAACCGCCCAGAAGGACTTCAAGACGGGCATCAGCCTGCAAACCTATCGTGGCGATGTCAACCGAAACGGACGCGTGAACATTGCCGATGCAGTTGAAACGATTCTTTATAACTTGGGAACGCCATCAGGGCAGTTTCACTTCGATGAGGCTGACGTCAACAGCAACGGTGCTGTGAATGTTGCCGACGCCCAGCAAACCATCGATATCATCTCGCAAGAGGCGTTGGCTTTCGACATCAGTCCCATTCTGTGGGGCGACACATCAACCTCTTCTCTCGCTTCGGTATCATCTCCCGACATGAAAGCCAAGATGGGTGCAACGGCTTCTATCAACATCCATCTAAACACCAACGCCAACAACCTCACCGCCCATCAGTTCGTTCTCTCTCTGCCCCAAGGCATTCGGCTGGAGCACGACGCTAACGGCAACTACGCCTACGACATGTCGGGACGGTATGCAGACAACTGCCAGTTAACGATTAACAGCCAGCCGTCGATGGCCGAAGGTTTCGAAACAGCCCATTCCATCGTGGCCGCTTCTGTCACAGGCGGCACCATTCTTCCCGGCAATGGCACGCTGCTCACCCTCAGCGCCCATGTTGACGAAGACCTGCCTGAAGGCTACTACGAGGCATCGCTTACTCGAATCTTGTTTGCCGATACTGGCGCCAACGAAATCTTCTGCAACGACGTTCGCTTCAACATTTTCGTCACAACTGCTGCAGGAATAGCTTCGCCAACCATCAACGAACGCACGGCACCAGACGGCATCTACAACCTGCAAGGACAGAAGATGAAACACCCAACACCTGACACCCAACACCCATCATCCAACGCGCAATTGCCGCCGGGCATCTATATAGTAAACGGGAAAAAAGTCGTTGTGAAATAACCTCACAGCGACTTTTTTTCATTTGTCTATTCGTTTATGTTTATGCGAGTAAATGCTATTAACGCGGAATCTCAATCGTCACCGATATTGCTCAGGTATCTGTCGTAGAACTGCTCTATGATGGCCAACATCTCAGCCGGCAGATATTCATAGGCTCGCTCGGCAATTTCCTCGGGAATCTCATAACAAGCCTCGGCCATCGAGCAGGCAATGGCGCCCTTCGTGTCTGTATCTCCTTGCGCCATGATGGTTTTGCGTAGTGTGTCTTCAAAGTTTTCAGCGTCTAAGAAACAACGCAAGGCAAACGGAACGGTCTCTTGGCAAGTGGAGTCGAAATGCCCGAGGTCGCCCAATCGATAGATATCGCGCAAGGATGGAATCTTGTAGTCGAAGTTTTTCAACACCGCCCCTTCTATCTCGTCCTTCGTGAGTCTTGTGGTGCGCAGCCAATAGATGACGGTGGCCACACATTGCGCGCCCTTGATGCCTTCAGAGTGGCAGTGGCTCACCTCGGCACTCATCTTCGCCTGTTCCATCACGTCCTTGTAGTCGTTGAAGAGCCAGCCCACAGGGCTCACTCGCATGGCTGCTCCGTTTCCGAACGATGCGTGTGGGAGTGGGTTGCTGGAGTGCAGCCATTTCCAGAACATATTCCCATAGCCGCCTTTCGGGTCAGGATATCGGCCGCACCAGTCGAGCAACGCCTCCTTGTAATCCCTGTTGTTCAGAATGGCATCAGCAATGGCGACCGTACAGATGGTGTCGTCGGTAAAGTCGCACGTGTCGGTAAACAGTTCAAAGCCTTCGGTGGGTTTCTCGTCGAACTCGAATCGCGACCCCACAATATCTCCAATAATCGCTCCTAACATAATTGTAAATTGTAAATTGTCAATTGTCAACTCTTGGTGAATCCCAATGCAAGGATGCTCACGTGGCAATTCGCTGTGCGTTGCATCTCGCTGACACACGAGCAGATGGTGGCTCCTGTGGTCACCACATCGTCAATAATCAGCACATGCCGCCCTTCAATAGCTGCCGCATCCACCAGCTGGAAAGCGCCCTCCATGTTGTCTGAGCGCTCCAGGCGGCTTTTCTGCGTCTGGCTCTCGGTGTCAACAATTCGTCTCACCACCTTGTCCATCAGCGGCAGCCCCGTCGCCTCGCTGACGCCTCGCGCCACTTCTCGGCTTTGGTTGTATCCTCTGCGGCGTTCTTTTTGCCGCGAGAGCGGAATGGGAATGATGCAGTCTATGCCGCTGAAGAACTGTTCGCTGCCGAACTCTTCGGCCATCAGCCTGCCCATGAAAACACCTATCTCGGGTCGGTTGCCATATTTCATATTGTAGATGATGCGACTCGATTCAGCTTGTGGCTGGTGAAAAATGAATGCCGCACATCGCTCCACATTGTCAATCCTGCCCCAAAAGAGTTTCGCCATCTCGTTTTCGTAGGGGTCGGCAATGTGACTGGTTCTCGGCAGCGTGCGGTTGCATTCGGTGCAAACCAATCCGTCGCCAATGGGCACCCTTCTGCCGCAAACGACACACGCCTGAGGCGATACCATATCCATCAACCTTTGCCAGAAGCCTTTCATCACCTCACCCCTTCATTCTTACATTTTTAATCTTTAATCTTTAATCTTCACAATCACCCACAACCTGTCGGATGATGTCCATCGTGAATCCTCGCCCAAGGGCGAATTTCATGAGTTTCCCACGCCGTTCGTATTCGCTTTCGGCTTTTATCGAACGCGCTTTCTGCTGGATGAGCGGTTGCAAAACGGCCAGGTAGTCGGCATCGTCAACCTCGTCGAGCACCCGTCGGGCGATGTCTTCATCCATGTGCTTTGCCCACAATGCCTGCTCAATCTTCCGCCGCCCCCACTTGCTGAACTTGATTTTGTCGCTGACGAAGAGGCGGGCGAAACGTTCGTCGTCAACGAAACGATTCTCCACGAGGCGCTTCAGCACGCGTGCTTGGGCTTCCTCCTCCACACCCCACGTCCGCATCTTGGCCAGCATCTCGCCCGAGCAATGCTCTCCGCGCGAGCAGAGGGCAGCCAGCCGCCTCAGCGCATCTGCCTCGCTCACAGCTGTTGGGCGTTGGCTGTCAGCCTTCATCCCATTCCCGCTGACGCGCCTACCCGTTGCCTTTCTTCCTTCATCTTTCATCCTTAATAAGGTCTTTTTCCATGCAAAAATAGGAAAAATAATTGAAAATGGCACATAAATCAAAAAAAATGTATACCTTTGCACACTCCAAGGGCTCCCATAGTTCAATGGATAGAACAAGTCTCTCCTAAAGATTAGATCCGAGTTCGATTCTCGGTGGGAGTACTAGGACTTCATTAACCTTTGCAACCGCATTAATTTAAAGCAATTAAGAATCATGGATAATCTGAAGAAAGCATTTGCATCGAAACTGCTGAAGATAAAGGCTATCAAGCTTCAGCCGAACAATCCTTTCACATGGGCAAGCGGGTGGAAATCGCCGTTCTATTGCGACAACCGCAAGACGCTCTCCTATCCCGAACTGCGCAACTACGTGAAGTTGGAACTCGTCCACGCCATTCTCGACCGCTTCCCAGAGGTGGAGGCCATCGCTGGCGTTGCTACGGGTGCCATCCCTCAGGGTGCATTGGTTGCCGACGCGCTGAACCTGCCGTTCGTCTACGTGCGTTCGAAACCCAAGGACCACGGTTTGGAGAACTTGATTGAGGGCGAGCTGAAGCCCGGCATGAAGGTGGTGGTGGTGGAAGACCTGATTTCCACTGGCGGCAGCTCGCTGAAGGCAGTTGAGGCTATCCGCAAGGACGGTAGTGAGGTCATCGGTATGGTGGCCAGCTATACCTATGGTTTCCCCGTCGCTCGCGAGGCTTTCGAGCAGGCAGGTGTGGAACTCGTCACGCTGACCGACTACGAGCATGTGGTGGCTGAGGCGCTGGAGACAGGTTACATTGCCGAGGGAGACGTGGAACTGCTCAACGAGTGGCGTCGCGACCCGGCACAATGGAATGGATGAAGAAGCCTCTCCCCCGCCCCCTCCCCAACTAGGGAGGGGAGTAAGAAGAGCCCCCTCCAACCTCCCCCAGAAGGGTGAGGCTAATGACTCGGAAAAAGACTATTCTCTTACCTCTTACCCCTCACCTCTTACCTCTAAAAATTTTAGATACATGGAAAGTAAATTTGAAAGCAGCATCCGGCAGATAGAGGCTCCGCAACAGACCGTCTACAATACGCTGAGCAACCTGAAGAATCTGGAGAACGTGCGCGACCGGCTGCCCGAAGACAAGATCAACGAATTCGAGTTCGACAACGACTCGGTGGCCATCAGTGTGGCTCCCGTGGGCAAGATTGCCATGCGCATCATAGAGCGCGAGGAGCCGAAGACCATCAAGTTCGAGTCGGTTGACAGTCCCATCCCGTTCAATTTCTGGATTCAGCTGCTGCCCGTCACCGATACGACGTGCAAGATGAAGCTCACGCTGAAGGCCAGCCTCAATCCCTTCATCAAGGGAATGGTGCAGAAGCCTTTGTCGGAAGGCATCGAGAAGATTGCCGACGCATTGCAAATGATACAATATTAAAAAGATTATGGCTGAGAAACTGTGGTCGAAGAACTTTGAGATAAACAAGGAGATTGAGCGTTTCACCGTGGGACGCGACCGCGAGATGGACCTCTATCTGGCACCCTACGACGTGCTGGGGTCGATGGCCCACATCACGATGCTCCAGTCGATAGGCCTGCTTGGCGCCGACGAGCTGCCCCAATTGCTCGATGCCTTGCGCGACATTCACGCCCAAGCCGAGCGTGGCGAATTCGAGATTGAAGAGGGCGTGGAGGACGTGCATTCGCAAGTGGAACTGATGCTCACACGCCGACTGGGCGACATGGGCAAGAAGATTCATAGCGGCCGCTCGCGCAACGACCAGGTGCTGGTCGACCTGAAACTCTTCACGCGCCACGCCCTGCGCCAGACGGTGGAGCAGGTGAAAGTGCTCTTCGACGAACTGATACAGAAGAGCGAGCAATACAAAGACGTCTTGATGCCTGGCTACACGCATCTGCAAATCGCAATGCCCTCGTCGTTCGGCCTCTGGTTTGGCGCCTACGCCGAGAGTTTGGCCGACGACATGCTCTTTCTGCAGGCCGCCTACAAGCTGACCAACCGCAATCCGCTGGGCTCGGCAGCCGGCTATGGCTCGTCGTTCCCGCTCAACCGCCAGATGACCACCGACCTGTTGGGCTTCGACACGATGAACTACAATGTGGTCTATGCGCAGATGGGACGCGGCAAGATGGAGCGCAACGTGGCGTTCGCCCTCGCTTCGGTAGCGGGCACGCTGGCCAAGATGGCGTTCGACGCCTGCCTCTTCAACTCGCAGAACTTCTCGTTCGTGCGTCTGCCCAAGGAATGCACCACGGGCTCGAGCATCATGCCGCATAAGAAGAACCCCGACGTGTTTGAGCTGATTCGTGCCAAGTCGAACAAAATCCAGTCGCTGCCACAGCAGGTGACGCTCATCATGAACAACCTGCCCGTGGGATATTTCCGTGACCTTCAAATCATTAAAGAAGTCTTCCTGCCAGCCTTCGACGAACTGAAAGACTGCTTGCAGATGGCCGCCTACATCATTAATAAGATGGAGGTCGACGAGCACATTCTCGACAATCCGATGTACGACCCGATGTTCTCGGTCGAGGAGGTCAACCGGCTGGCTGCCAACGGAATGCCCTTCCGCGACGCCTACAAGACCGTAGGCCTGCAGATTGAAGCTGGCACGTTCCACGCCGACCGCCACATCCATCACACCCACGAGGGCAGCATCGGCAACCTCTGCAACGACCGCATTGCCGCACTCATGGACGACATTCTCGCCCAATTCCATTTCGAACGTGTCGACGAGGCCGAACGCAAACTGCTGGGGAAATGAATAAAAGAGGAGAGAGGGAAGGCTACGGGGTGGCGAGCTTTGCTCGGGAAGGAGAGGAGAGAGGAGAGAGGTTAGTCCTGCAAATGACTGACAGAAGTGGGAAACGAAAAGAAGGAAATGCTCTTCGTTCGTTACTCCATTTCCAACGCTATTCTCTCTTCTCTCTCCTTTCTTCTCTTTCCTCTTTTCTTTTCATCTTTTTCTTGCTTTCTTGCGACGGCACCCAATACGAGTTCAGTTCGCGCCACAGCTATCTGGTGCTCGACAACAATGCGCATCAGGACCCTACGCTCGCCTCGGCCATGACGCCCTACAGCGGCGTTTTTGTCGCCATCACGCTGAAGAACAAGGGCGGGGCGCAATACTTTCAGTTCACCAGCAATCAAGGGCAAAGCAGTGAGTCGATATTCAACGCCATCGACCAACGACGCACCGTCTTGTTGGGCATGAATGAAGGCCTGATAGTGGGCTACAGCCAGTGGAGCGACCTCACCTTCTACGCCTACGACCGCGAGTGCCCCAACTGCTTCAACCCCGACGTAGTGCCCATTCGCAGCAAAGCCCTCCAAATGTCCTCCACCGGCATTGCCACCTGCCAGTCGTGCCATCGTAAATACGACCTGAACAGCGGCGGCATCGTCGTGGATGGCGACAAAGGCGACAAACTTGTGCGCTATCGGGCTGGAACAACGGGTGCCTACGGAGTGCTCAACGTCAACTGAACAACCCCCATCTCCATCTAAAGGCCATCGAACTCGCAGTCCGGTGGCCTTTTTGAATAACTCAACGAGAAGGCAGACTTTTGAGAACAATCAAATCTGTCAACCCAATCAGGAAAAATGTAACATGTAACATTTGTAACATGTAACATTAAGGTGGTTCCCATATTCCAAGATGAAATTTGAGTGTTAAATTGACAGATTTGATGGGTAAATTTTGGTAGAGTGTAAGGATGGTATTTTTATTATAATATATAATATATATATATTATATATTATAATAACCCATAGGTATAGGGGGCGCTTTGCACATGTGGAAGGTGCTTAATGTTACATGTTACAATTGTTACATGTTACAAAATGTCTTTCCTGAATATGGTTGACTCCTTTTAGGCCTTGTTCTTTAACACTTGCCTACCCGTACGGATTCGGTTGACTGCCTCGCTTGAGTACAGTTGACCACTTTCACCGGAGAGGTTGACTCTTTTCCTAAGAACGTTGCCTCCGTACGGATATTGTTTACTTTTCATCTGTTTTTGCATCCGCGCCAGTGCAAAAAGCCACGAATAACATCATGCGAGCTGTGCAATGAGCGAGTCAGAAGCCATAAATGAGACGGTCAAAGATGCCCTTTGGCGGGTGTAAAGATTTTTTACCATGAAATTTGGAGGGGTGAAATATTTTTTGTATTTTTGCCATGGAATTCCGAGGAATGAGGAAAGAGGAAAGAGGAAAGAGATGACCGGCCGGCGTCGCAAACTGAGCTCTAATGTGATGAAACATCTACTGAGTCCTCATAAAAACAGGCTCGCTACCCGTTAAAGGCCTCTTATATCGAAATGCGCTCTTTGAAATATTGAAAAACACACAAAGTAGGTTGACCGGCTGTTCTGCGGTCGGAACGGGGAAAGGCCTTTTTCTTGGCTTCAAACTGCTGCTTTGGGCGTTTTTTCCCCTGCTTGGTATTAAAAATAGTGAATTCCTTTGGAGATTCCGTTGGAATGCGCTATCTTTGCATTCGCTAACAAACAAGAACCAACAGACACAGGCGGAAATAGCTCAGTTGGTAGAGCACAACCTTGCCAAGGTTGGGGTCGCGGGTCCGAGTCCCGTTTTCCGCTCTTACGTCATAAGGGGCCGCAATGGTGGAATTGGTAGACACGAGGGACTTAAAATCCCTTGGCCAGTAATGGCTGTGCGGGTTCGAGTCCCGCTCGCGGCACATTTCTAAAAAACATTATCTTATGCGCAAAAATCTTATCCTTGCATTATCTGCATCAGCATTCATCCTTACATCTTGTTCGAAAATGGGTGCCTTGTCGGCTGACAACTTTGAGGTGACTCCGAATCCGCTGGAGACTCAGGCAGGTCAGGTGCCGGCTACCATCAACGGGAAATTCCCCGAGAAGTATATGAAACGCAATGCCGTTGTGACGGTCATCCCCGAGCTGCGTTACGGCAACGGGAAAGTGGCTCGTGGCGAAGGCGCCACCTTCCAGGGTGAGAAGGTGATGGGCAATGACCAGACGGTTTCCTACCGCTTGGGCGGCCGCTACACGATGAAGACTGCTTTCGACTATGTGCCCCGCATGCAGCAGAGCGACATGTATCTCACTTTCGACGCCCGCAAAGGCAAGAAGAAGGTGCAGATTCCCGACGTGAAAGTGGCTACGGGCGTGATTGCCACCTCTGAGCTCTACAAGCAGACGCTCATGAACGATGGCGCTTGCATCGCTCCCGACTCTTTCCAGCGCATTCAGAACCAGAAGCAGGAGGCTAACGTGAAGTTCCTCGTGAATCAGGCCATCTTGCGCCAGAGCGAGCTGAAGAACAACTCGGTTCAGGAGTTTGTACGCCTGTTGCAGCGCATCAACGCCGACCGCGGCGAGACGCTCGATATCAAGAACGTGGAGGTGGAGGCTTTTGCTTCGCCTGAGGGTGGATTCTCTTACAACGACCGCTTGGCCAGCAAGCGTCAGGATGTGTCGGAAGACTATGTGAAGCAGCAGTTGAAGAAGACTCAGGTGGACGCTGCCATCGACGCCCACTACACGGCTCAGGACTGGGACGGCTTCCAGCAGCTGGTGCAGGCTTCCAACATTCAGGACAAGGATGTCATCCTGCGCGTGCTCTCGATGTATAAGGACCCCGAGGAGCGTGAGCAGCAGATTCGCAACATGAGCGCCGGTTTCCAGGAGTTGGCTTCAGGCATTCTGCCCGAGCTGCGCCGTTCGCGCATGACCATCAACTACAACATCGTTGGCCGTAGCGACGAGGAAATCAAACAGCAGTATGCCAGCGACCCCACTCAGCTCAGCGTGGAGGAGATGCTTTATGCCGCCACTTTGGAAGACAATCCCGCCAAGAAGGAGGAGATCTATAAGACTGCCGCCAAGTTCTTCGACCGCGACTATCGCGCTTACAACAACCTTGCCGCTTTGGAGTTCAACAATGGTAACGACTTGGCTGCCAAGACTTATCTGGAGCAGGCTTTCCGTGTCAACTCAAAGGCTCCTGAGGCATTTGCCAACCTCGGCTTGATTGCCTTGAAGAACGGCGACTTGAAAGAGGCTGAGGTGAATCTCGCCAATGCCATCGGTGCCAACGGATTCGGCCAGACGCTTGGAATCCTCAATATCGCCAAAGGTAACTATGCTCAGGCAGAGGCCAACTTCGAGGGTACCGTCAGCAACAGCGCTGCTTTGGCACAGCTCTTGAACAAGAACTACGAGGGTGCCCTGAAGACGCTGGACAGCGTGAAGCGCCCCGATGCCATCACCAGCTATCTGCATGCCATTGTCGCCGCCCGTCGTGGCAACAAGTTCGCAGCCGAGTCCTACCTGAAAGAGGCTTTGGAGAAAGACCCCTCGCTGAAAGCTTATTCCGACAACGACCTCGAGTTTTCTATCCTGCGCAAATAATCGGTAGCAGGAATACATAGAACACATCTGAGCCGACCGATAACAAAAGGAAAAAATGATGAAACTCCGCATGCGCCCTGTGTATAGCGCCCTGTTCCTCGTCAGCCTTCTGTTGTCGGCCGGCTTACTTTTTTCATGCTCCACCGACGGGCGCCATTTCCGCATCGAAGGCAAGTTCTTGAACATCAATTTGGGAGAGTTCTATGTCTATAGCCCCGATGGAGGAGTCGATGGAGTAGACACCATCAAACTCAATGGCGGACGCTTCGCCTACGAGGTGCCCTGCCGCACTCCCGCCACACTCGTGATGGTTTATCCCAACTTCTCCGAACAGCCCATCTTTGCCCAGCCGGGGAAAACAGTCAGCGTGAAGGGCGATGCTTCTCACTTGAAGGAGGTGCAGGTGAAGGGTACGAAGGACAACGAGTGGATGACGGCCTTTCGCGAGCAGATTGCCAATGCTTCGCCACCCGAGATTGCCAAGTATGCCGAGCAGTTTGTCAAGGACCATCCTGATTCGCCCGCCAGCGTCTATGTGGTGAGCAAATATTTCGTGCAAGCCGTTCAGCCCGACTATAAGAAAGCCAATGAGCTGCTGAATATCGCCAAAGAGGCGCACCCCAAGAACCTCTATGCCGTGCGACTGCAGCAGACGGTGCAAGCCCTGCAGTCGGCTTCGGGGCAGGGCAGTCTTCCTCAGTTCTCCGTCCTCGACATGAACGGTCGGACAGTCTCCTCCAGCACCTTCCAGCAAGCCGATGTTGCCGTCATTCTGCAATGGGCTTCGTGGAACTACGAGAGTGTCAACATGCTGCGCGACATCAAGAAGCTAAGCCGCACGTCCGCGGGTCGGCTCAAAGTGCTGTCGGTCAGCCTCGATGCAGGCGTTCCCGAATGCCGCAAGACGCTGGAGAGCGATTCTTTGCTGTGGCCCAACGTCTGCGATGGCCAGATGTTCGACGGCCATCTCACACGCGCCCTTGCCCTCTCTGCCGTTCCCGACAACATTGTACTTCAGCGCGGCCGCATTGTTGCCCGCTCGCTCTCGGCCAGCAACTTGAGAAACGAAGTGGAAAGGTTGCTCAAGTAAAGGGAATCGTTAAGGCGTTGCCTCTTTTCTTCAAAGGCAACCGTCAATGATTCCAATTTCTTTTTTTTCAGGCTCCCAAATATCTTATTTGTCGATTTTAACGCGGTAAACAAACAATTCGTTAGGAAACAAACCGTTCGAATTGCATTTATTCTCTAAAATCACTCGGCTATTACAAGCTTTTTTCGTACCTTTGCATCCGCAAAACGAAACCAAAAGGATATGGCAAATTTAAGATTCCAAGTCGTTGAAGACGCCTTTATGAAGAAGCCTATGGAGGTGGAGCAGCCTGCCGAGCGTCCCTCCGAGTATTTCGCCAAGTATGTCTTCACGCGTGCAAAGATGTATAAGTACCTGCAGCGCGACGTCTATGAGAAGCTCATCGACGTGATTGACAACGGCGCTCCGCTCGACCGTTCGATAGCCGATGCTGTGGCTAAAGGCATGAAGCAATGGGCCGATGAGCAAGGCGTGACACACTATACACACTGGTTCCAACCCTTGACGGAAGGAACGGCTGAGAAGCACGATGCCTTCATCGAGCACGATGGAAAGGGAGGCATGATTGAGGAGTTCAGCGGAAAACTGCTGGTGCAGCAGGAACCTGACGCGAGTAGTTTCCCCAGCGGTGGCATTCGTGCCACATTCGAGGCGCGTGGCTACAGCGCTTGGGACCCCACCAGCCCTGTGTTCATCATCGACGACACGCTTTGTATCCCCACCATCTTCATCTCATATACGGGCGAAGCGCTCGACTACAAGGCTCCGCTGAAACGTGCCTTGCGCGCTGTGGGCGATGCTGCAGTGGCTGTGGCACGCTATTTCGACCCGAACGTGAAGAAGGTGATCACGAACTTGGGATGGGAGCAGGAGTATTTCCTAGTTGACGAAGGCCTCTACTCGGCTCGTCCCGACCTGATGCTCACGGGACGCACGCTGATGGGACATGACTCGGCCAAAAACCAGCAGATGGACGACCACTACTTTGGCACCATCCCCGACCGCGTGCAAGCCTTTATGAAAGACTTGGAGGTGCAGGCGTTGGAACTGGGAATCCCCTGCAAGACAAGGCACAACGAGGTGGCGCCCAACCAGTTTGAATTTGCCCCAATATACGAAGAGACGAATCTGGCTGTCGACCACAATATGCTGTTGATGCAGTTGATGAAAAAGGTGGCACGCAAGCATGGTTTCCGCGCATTGCTCCACGAGAAACCTTTCGCAGGTATCAACGGAAGTGGTAAACACAACAACTGGAGCCTCTCCACCGACACGGGCGTGCTGCTGCATGCACCGGGTAAGACGCCCGAGCAGAACCTTCGTTTCGTGACGTTCATCGTGGAGACGCTGATGGGTGTTTATCGCCATAACGGACTGCTAAAGGCCTCGATCATGAGTGCCACCAACGCCCACCGACTGGGTGCCAACGAGGCTCCTCCAGCCATCATCTCGAGCTTCTTGGGCAAGCAGGTGAGCGAACTGCTCGACCACATAGAGAAGGCTGACAAAGAAGACCTCTTCGTTGTGGCTGGAAAGCAGCGCATGGAAATCGACATTCCCGAGATTCCTGAACTGCTTATCGATAATACCGACCGAAACCGCACCAGTCCATTTGCCTTCACCGGAAACCGTTTCGAGTTCCGTGCTGTGGGTAGCGAGGCCAACTGCGCCAGTGCGATGATTGCCTTGAATGCGGCTGTCGCAGAGGCTTTGGTCGACTTCAAGAAGCGTGTGGACAAGCGCATAGCAGACATCTCGGAGCATTTTGCCGGTACCGGTCATTCGGCTGTCTTCCATGCTATCATCGAAGTGCTGCGCGAGGACATCCGCACCTGCAAGCCTATTCATTTCGATGGTAACGGTTACAGTGATGAATGGGTGGAGGAGGCCACACGGCGTGGGCTCGATGTTGAGAAGTCGTGTCCTGTCATCTTCGACCGCTATCTCGACGACGATACTATCCGTATGTTCGAGAGTCTGGGTGTGATGAATCGTAAGGAGTTGGCTGCTCGCAATGAGGTGAAATGGGAAACCTACACGAAGAAGATTCAGATTGAGGCTCGTGTGATGGGCGACCTTTCCATGAATCATATCATCCCTGTTGCCACTCATTACCAAAGCCAATTGGCGAAGAATGTGCAGAATATGTACAGCATATTCTCTGCCGATGAGGCCGAAAAACTTACCGCCCGCAACAAGAAAATCATCAAGGAGATTGCTGAGCGCACCCAAGCCATTGAAACGGGCGTGGACGAACTGGTTGACGCACGGAAAGTGGCGAACAAGATTGAGTGCTCGCGCGAGAAAGCTATAGCCTATCACGATACCGTAGCACCGAAGATTGAGGAAATCCGCCAACAGATTGACAAGTTGGAGTTGATTGTGAGCGATGAACTCTGGACGTTGCCGAAATATCGTGAACTGCTGTTCATCAGATAACGAGCTGCTGTTTTCTTTTTGAAGCACATTGATGCATAGCCCTCGGATAAGTGGGTGATTGTTTGTGTAAACCTGACCAGATGAGAATTCTGATACGCTTGATGTTGCTGGGGTTAGCCTGTTGCGCGTTGGGCGTGGAAGCCCAGCCCCGCTACGATTTCAGCCGATTACAACGTGAACGGCTCGACCGCGGTGTGGTGGCTTTCAAGAAAGACGGGAAGGTCATCATACAGTGGCGCACACTGCGTTCAGATGCTGTGGGCGAGCCTTTTGAAGTCTTACGCAACGGAAGCCTGCTCACCACCGTTCCATTAACGTCGGGCGGTAATTTCTATTCTGATGAAATTCTTGAGAGCGACGCTCTTTATGAAGTTCGAGGCGGGGGAATCAACGGACAGTTCTTGCTGAAGGCCGATGCGCCTGACGGATATCTGCGCATTCCCATCGAAAGGCCTGCCAGCCAGATGAATGAGCGAGGGCGTGAAATCACTTTTTCAGCCAACGATGCCAGCGTAGGCGATGTAGATGGCGACGGTCAATATGAGATTTTCCTGAAATGGCAACCGCGTAATGCAGCCGACAATTCGCATACAGGCTTCACAGGAAACACCTTCATCGACTGCTACAAACTCGATGGACGCCGGCTGTGGCGTATCGACATGGGGCCAAATATCCGTTCTGGTGCGCACTATACGCAGTTCGTCGTCTACGATTTCGATGGAGACGGACGGGCTGAAATGATGGTGAAGACCGCTGATGGAACCATTGACGGAATGGGAAATGTCATCGGTGATGCTTCGAAAGATTGGCGAAGCACATTGTCAGATAACACTTACGGGCGCATCATAGATGGTCCGGAATTCCTCACGGTGTTCGATGGTCTCTCTGGCAAGGCGCTTTCTACGGTTCCCTATGTGCCAGACAGGGGAGAACCTGGTTCGTGGGGCGACAACTATGCCAACCGTTCTGAACGCTATTTGGCCGGCGTGGGATATCTGGACGGTATCCATCCATCAGCCATCTTCTGCCGCGGATACTACACGCGCACCGTCATCGTTGCGTGGAATTGGGACGGTCGTCAGTTGCGGCAGCATTGGGTGTTCGACACCAATTCACCGCAATGGAGAGCTTATGCTGGGCAAGGCAACCACAACCTGCGTGTAGCGGATGTAGATGGTGACGGTTGCGATGAAATCACATACGGTGCGATGTGCGTTGACCACAACGGTAAAGGTCTTTACAACACGGGAATGGGACATGGTGACGCTCTTCATCTCACAGCCTTTGACCCTACGACTGACCGGCTGCAGGTGTGGGACTGCCACGAGAATAAACGCGATGGTAGCGACTTTCGTGATGCGGCAACCGGACGGGTTATCTTCCAAGTGCCTTCCTCCATCGATGTGGGACGATGCATGGCTGCCGATATCGACCCCACTAATGTGGGCGTTGAGATGTGGAGCAGCGACTCGAAAGGCATTCGCAACATCAAGGGCGAGGTCGTTGGCGACGCACGGTGGATATCCACTAATTTCGGTGTTTGGTGGGACGGAGACCTGTTGCGCGAACTACTTGACCGCGAAATGGTGACGAAATACAATTGGACGACGGGCCGTGCTGATGTACTCAAACGGTTCGACGGACGATTCAACAACGGAACAAAGTCTAATCCCTGCTTGTCAGCAGATATACTCGGCGACTGGCGTGAAGAGGTCATTGTGCGCAATGAAGAGAGTACCGAACTGCGAATCTTTATCACCGACATTCCCACTCCCTATCGCATCAACTGCCTCATGGATGACATTCCCTACCGCCTGAGTGTGGTTGCCGAGAACGTGGCATACAACCAACCTCCCGAAACGGGATTCTATCTGGGTCCTGACACAACGGTGGTTCCTTTCTTGAAATAATAACAACGAAACAGTCTTGAACAATAAATTCATCATATCCATACTCATGCTGCTGCTCGCAACTATGCCGGCAGTAGGAAGAGTGTGCCACATATTGCCCAAGCCGCGGCAAGTGAACATCAAAGTCGAAGGTAAATATTTCGCATTGGGTCGCAAGGTGATTGTCAACGACCCATCAGACTGTGCCTTGCTGCGCGAGTTTCTCGAAGACAATGGCTGCGAAATCGCCGTGAAGTCGAAAGACCGTATCGATGTGAGCATCGTGGAGACAATAAAAGGTGCCACCGACTATGAACTTGCTGGCTACGAAGACGAAGCCTATCGCATAGATGTGAGTGAGCACCGTGTCCTCATTGAGGCAACGACAAAGACTGGTGTCATTCGAGCTGTGCAGACTTTACAGCAGATGGCTGAGGGATACAGGAGTCGGACAGGACTCGAATTGGTCGAGATTGTTGACTATCCTGCCTTCAAACTGCGCGGATTCATGCACGATGTGGCGCGGCAATTCATCCCCGTGGACGAGTTGAAGAAACAAATTCGACTGCTCTCGCGTTTCAAGGTGAACACACTTCACTTGCATTTGACCGACAATGTGGCTTGGCGTTTTCAAGTAACGGCCTATCCCCAACTTACCGCTGCGACGAGCATGACACGCGATGCTGGCTGCTACTACACGCAGCAGGAATGTCGCGAACTTGAGGAATATGCCTTGAAATACGGCATGAATATCATCCCCGAAATCGACATGCCTGGGCACTCTGCTGCGTTTGAACGCGCAATGGGAACCACCATGCAAAGCACACAAGGAATCGCACAACTGAAGACGGCGCTCATCGATGTGGCGACCACTTTCGAACATGCACCTTATATACATATAGGAGCCGATGAAGTGAACATCACTCAGCCTGACTATCTCGGGAAAATCATCGACTGGGTGCATAATCTGGGGCGGAAGGCCGTGGTGTGGACGCCTTCGGGAGGCAACCCTCGGGGTGTGGATATGGCGCAGATGTGGAGTTCGGCAGGAAAACCCGTGCCGGGTGCTGCCAATATTGATTGCCGCTATCTCTATTTGAACCACTTCGATGTGTTTGCCGACTTGGCAGGCATCTACCTCAGCAATATCTATCACCAGCAGGAAGGCTCGCCCGAAATAGTGGGCGCCATCGCTGCCGTGTGGAACGACCATCGGCAGGCTTCGACAGCCGACATCCTCAGAGAGAATAACCTCTATGCCAACGTGGTGGCAATGGCGTCGAGAGCGTGGACGGGTGGGGGAACGGAATACATCGAGACGGGCGGAGCCAGATTGCCTAACGAAGGACCTGAACTGGAGGATTTCAAAGACTGGGAAACCCGTTTCTTGTTCCATAAGTTGAGTTCGTTGCGTGATGAGCCTGTGCCTTATGTTGCACAAAGTCAGGTACGTTGGCTGGTTTGCGGACCTTTCCCCAACGGTGGCGACCCGCAGGCAGCAATGGCTCCCGAGCAGCAAGGTCCGAAAAACGGATATGTTGTTGGCGGCAAACGCTACGAGCCGAAACTGGCAACGGGGGCAACCATCTACCTGAGACATACATGGGGCGACCGCATTCCTGCGTTCTACAAGAACATTGACACGTCGGGTTTCACGGCATATGCTTGGACTTACGTCTATTCGGAAACGGAACAAAAGGTGGGTGCACTCATCGAACTGCAAAACTACAGCCGTTCGGAAGCCGACCGAGTGCCCGAGTATGTGAAGTGGGATAGAAAAGGTTCGCGCGTCTGGCTGAACGATGTGGAACTGCTGGCGCCGCTTTGGAAAAATCATGGCGCCGTTGTTCCACTCGACTCCGTGATGGGCGATGTGAATCTGGCTTCACGCGCGCCCCTCATCGTGCATCTGGAAAAAGGATGGAACAAAGTCTTCCTGAAACTTCCCTATGTCCCTGTGGAAGGCATACGGCTGAACAAATGGATGTTCACGTTTGTCTTTACCGACCTCGAAGGCCGCAAAGCCTTGCCATTGGAGTACGATCCCTATCACTTTTGATGGTCAACAGGCCCCGTAAGATTTGCCCTATCATCGTTTGCCGTCCTACTTCACCAGTTGGGCGGCTTGTTTTGTTAGGTAGGGCTTGGCCTCGTTGATGGGCAGAACAATCAACGGCGCGCCCATAGACCAAGGGCAAATGCTGTAGTAATAGTATTGCAGATGAATGCCGTCGGGGGTGAGAAAGGTGATAGACGGGAGGGGAAGAAGGTCGCGTTTCTGATATTCCAAGTATTCCTCAATCCCTTTTCTATATTCTTTTCGCTCGTCTTCAGGAGTGTCTAAGGGAAGGATGTATTTCCACAAAAGCGGTTGCATAGCCTCCTCTACATCGTCCTTGAAAATGTCTGTTATGCGTTTTCCATCTGACTTTCGGATAGTGATGCCGTCCTCGGAACGCTCACCGTGGACACCGCCTTCATAGTCGCCGAAGTAATAGACATAGCTGACATACTTGTCGGTTTCGGCGGCTTTTTCAATGCTGATGTTTACATACCACGTCATCTTGTACGCTTCGCTTTCATCTTCCATCGACTCAGCAAATTCCCGCTGTTCTTCTCCGTACGTCTTGGCCAGATTCTCGGCCAGTTGGCTGAGAAATGTCTTGAAGGTTTCTTCATCGCACTTGTTGGAGATGGGGGCTGGAAGTTGTTCTGATTTGTATGTCCCTAGTCGTTCAAAAATATAATCGATGATTGCACTTCGCAACGGCTCTTGCACGCTGATGGGGAAATCCACCGACACGTTTGAGGTGGCTCCAGGGTATTCCATTTCGTAAGTGATGGTCTTATAGTTGGCTGTGTTGGCTGCCATACAGTCGATGGTGGCGGCAAAAACCAGCAATGCTGCAATAAGCATTTTCTTCATTCGGAATGCGATGGTCATGTGGCTGAATAGTTTTATGGTGAAACATTTGAGATGAAAACACATGCAAATATAGGAATTATTTCTGATTCAACACGCTTTTCTTTTGATTTTTTGAATGATAGCGCAGTCGAATCACAATGCCAAACGTATGCTTTAATGATGTAAGAAGCCATCTCTTGCGTTGTCATTAGTATCATATGGTGAAGTAAAATAAATTATTTTGCAATGTAAAATAAATTATTTTACCTCCTAAAATAAATTATTTTCCTCGATAAAATAAATTATTTTACTAGACCATAGTGCCCCTTTGACAACATCAAATGCGGCAAATGAAGACGTTAAACGATATCTTTGAACTCGTATAAAGGCAACTGTGCTTGTCTTTGGGTAAAAGAAGAGCCGCCCTTGACGTGTCAAAAGCGGCTCCTGATATGGATGTGAGAATGTTTTCTTAGAACTTGTAGACCACGAATGTGCGGGCGGGAACTGTGAATCGAGCTGTGTTCTTGTTGATGGTAATGTTGTTAGCAGCTTGCTCAACAGGGCGAATGACGTTTGGACGTTGCACGGTGTTGCAAGCCATTGGGTCGTCGCTGTGGAAAGTGGTGAGCTGAATGTTATTGGCTTCGGGCAGAGCCTTCAGGCCTTTGAACGTGATTTGCACATCCTGAGGCTGGTTGCCGATGTTCACGAGTTTTACGATATATTTCTTCGTGTTTTTGTCATAAACGGCCGATGCGCAGAGCCCGTCCTGTCCAGTGACAGCCTTCTTGTTCTCCGTGAGCGACAGCACGTTGGTTCCAACGTTCTGGGCGTAGAGCTGTTGCACGTAGTAGTTGGGCGTGCGAACGGTGCTGAGGTTGTCCATCCAAATGAGGTCGGGGCGCCATTGCCATCCTTCCTCATGGGCGAAGAGGGGTGCGTAGGTGGCCATGTGAACCACGTCGGCGTTGCGCTCGATGCCAGTCATGAGGGCTGCTTCGTAGAGTGCACCCTCAAAGACGTTCTTTCCTTCAGGCACGGGGAGTGCGGGTTGCGTGATGTGGCAGGCATATTCGCCGGCAAACACTTTCGGGCCTTTGCGGTCGTAGTTGTCGTAGCGGGTGATGTTCTCGGTGAACCACTTCTGGTCGCGATAGTAGTGCTCGTCTACGAGGTCGGCCTTCAGCCGTCTCATCTGTTCCCATCCGTAGCTGAACTGCTTTCCGCCCTTGTCATCGGGCTCTGGTCCGGAGCTTCCCACAATCTTGATGTTAGGATAACGTGCGCGGATGGCTTTCACGAAATGCTCCAACCGTTCGGGATAGAGAGGTCCCCATTGCTCGTTGCCTACACCGATGAACTTGAGGTTGAAGGGTGCAGGATGGCCCATGTCGGCACGCAGTTTGCCCCACTTTGTGTCAGTACCGCCGTTGCAGAACTCTATGAGGTCGAGGCAATCATCGATGTAGGGTTGCAGGTCGCTCACAGCTACATGAACGCGGGCTGCATCACGGTCGTCGTTCTGATATTGGCAGGCCAGGCCTACGTTCAGAATGGGCAGAGGTTCGGCTCCGATGTACTCGGAGAGGCAGAACATTTCGTAGAAGCCCATGCCGTAGCTTTGGAAATAGTTGGGGAAGAGACGATGGGGGAATGTGTAGTTCCAACGGTTCTCATTGAGCGGACGGTTCTCTACTTGTCCTACAGAGTGCTTCCACTGATAGCGTGAGGCGAGGTCTGTGCCCTCGACGATGCAACCGCCAGGGAAGCGGAACACGCCGGGATGAAGGTCCTTGAGGTCTTTCACGAGGTCGGCACGCAGACATCCGTTCCATGCATCGGAGGGGAACAGGCTGATGTGGTCGAGGTCGGCTGCGGCACCACTTTCGAGGTAGATGCGTACGAAGGCTTTGGCGTCGGTGCGCGGCGCATTCAGTTGCTCGGTGTACTTCTTCCAGTTGTCGCCGCTGATGTTGATACTCTTGCGAGTCATCACTTCGTTGTCGCTACCGATGAGTTCAATGCGAATCTTTGCGCTTTGGCCGCCACGTGCACGTGCGTAGACCGAGAAGTTGTAATCAAGTCCTTTCTTGAGTCCGATGCCGAAATAGCCGTGATTCTCTATTCCTGTCTGCTTCTCGCGATGGCCGTCGTCCTTGAGTGTCACGTAGTGGGGATTCTGGTCAAAGGCGGGTCTTTCGCTGTTGAGGGCAACATTTCCGAAGATGTTCCATCCTTGCAATCCGCCGCTGATGCGCTCTCCGCTGGGTGTGAGATGGAGCGGTGCTTCAAAGGAACGGTTCTCGATGAGTTCGGCATAGAGTCCTCCGTCGGCTCCGAAGTTGATGTCTTCGAAGAAGATGCCATACATGGTGGACTGGATGGGAGCGCCAGGCTTGGTGTTGAGCAGCAATTGGCGTTGGGCGTTGGCAGTTCCTATGGAGGCGATAGCCAAAGCGAAGGATAGGGTGAGTAGTTTTGCTTTTTTCATGTTTGTTATTTGATAGATTGTGAATTTGTTTTTTCGACCAATGTTTGTCAGTGCAAATTTATGATAATTATTCGGAAAGTCAAAAAGCGTTTTGCGAAAAAAACGGACGTGTGCCTTTTTGTCCACCTTTTGGTGATTTTTTGTCCACTAATGAAAAAAACTCCCCCGGTTTTTCCCAAGGAAAGGAGATGATGATGGTACCTTTCTTGAGATGAACCGGGGGAGGCTTTCTTATTCCCGAGCAAGTGAGCCTACCCGCAATATTTCGTTATTTCTTCACGGGAATGAGCCAGAACTTGAACAAGCGGCTCTTGGCATTCACACGGTATTGAGGCAAAGCACGAGCGTCTGGGCTCCAGCTGTTAATGCCGCCTACTCCAGTTTGAACCATATCGAGCGACAGTTCGGTGTACTTCGACTTTGGCACTTGCGGTGAGTGACGCTGATGCTTGTCGTTGCCCTCGTCGAGGTCGCTGATGTTATAGTGCAGGGCCGATGCCGTGAAGGGTTCGCACGCCTGGATGTGGAGTCCTGCGCCAGCATTGTTGCGCTGCTCCCACCAGCGGATGTCGGTCTTGGTACCAGTCTCTTGCGGACGGATGTAGGGGAAGAATTGTTCATCAGCTGTTTGTTTGTAGATGCCGATGTTTTGCGAGGTGGCTCGGTCGCTGTAGTTCTCAATGGGGCCGCGGCCGTAGAACTCGCTGTTGTCCATGTTGTAAGGCATATCCAACACGACACCATAGCGGAACATCTCAAGAGTGTTATCGCCTCTGCCACCTCTGCGTGGACCGTTGGCGGCTTGTTGCGCGAGAGCGGCAGCCACTGCAGCGCTGTCGATGTCCATCTTCTCGAAGACATGGATGCTTCCACCCTCGATGATGACGTAGGCCATCGTGAGCTGTGCATGAACGTCAGGCATGTCGTAAACGGCCTTCACGGTGGCAGTGTTCTTCTTCTTGTCGTATTCACTGGTGAGCGAGGTGAGTGTCATCGACGGGTTGCGCCAAACGCTGTAGCGGCGTTGCAATCCGGCTCCCATATCGTTGTCAGTAGGTGCGCGCCAGAAGTTGGGACGCAGCGTTCCACCTTCACCAAGAAGGTCGTTGCCAAGAACGTTGTATTGGCTCAACAGACCAGTAAGTTTGTTGAACTTGATGCTGAAGTTGGCGTTAGAGACGGTGATGTCTGAGGCTTTCTTGTTGTTGACAAGTTTGATTTTCGACTTTTGAGCAATCGTCTGCTCTTCGAAGTCGCAGCAACCGTGTCCGTATTTTTGGATTTGCAACTGGTTGAAAGCAACGCGCTGTCCGGCTTTCATCAGCGGCTCGTCGGTCTTCAAAACAAAATCGATGTCGAGTAGCACTTCTGCCTCAGGATCGATGTTGTCGAGACGATAGGGGAGAGTGATTTCCTTGGTTTGTTGTGCTTCGATGTGCATCTCGTCGACCACTCCGTTCTGCATGGTCTTTCCGTCAACATTGAGGCGCCACACCAGCCGGTAGTTCTTCAGGCAACGGAAGAAGTTCTCGTTGTAGACCTTGATTTTCCCTTGCTTCAAGTCAACTTCCGATGCCCAGATGCTCTGGTATTGGTGGGCAATTTCATAAGCATGCGGATTCAGCTGACGGTCGGGACCGATGATACCGTTGCAGTTGAAGTTGTTGTCCGACGGGTCGTAGCGGTTGTAGTCGCCACCGTAGGTGTAGTCTATCTTGTTCAACTCGGTGTAGGGGGTAAACTCGTCAATCTTCAAGCTCATCGGCTTCACGGGTTTGCGGTGCAGAGCCTGGTCTACAAAGTCCCAAATGTATCCGCCTTGGAACTTAGGATATTTGCGGATGAGGTCCCAATACTCTTTGAAACCACCACTCGAGTTACCCATCGTGTGGTTATATTCGCACTGGATGAGCGGCTTTTGGTATTTGTCGTCCTTGGCGTAGGCCTCAGAACTCCACGGGGTGTAGTACATCGGGCAGAAGATGTCGGTGTTGCGACCATCTCGGCCAGCCTGCTCCCATTGACAGGGGCGTGAGGGGTCGGCTTGCTTAATCCAGTCGTAGGCGGCCTCAAAGTTCGGACCGTTCACAGTCTCGTTGCCCAGCGACCAGACGATGATGGCGGGATGGTTGAAGTGGGCCATCACGTTGTGCTGGTTGCGCTGCATGATTTGCTTGGCGAAGAGTGGTTTTTTGGCTTCGGCATTAGGACCATAGCCAAAACCGTGACTCTCTTGGTTGGCTTCAGCAGTCATATAAAGACCGTATTCGTCGCAGAGGTCATACCACACGGGGTCATCGGGATAGTGGCAGGTACGCACAGCGTTGATGTTCAAGCGTTTCATAATCTGAATGTCCTGAATCATACGCTCGCGGCTGACCACATATCCGCCATCGGGATCCATCTCGTGGCGGTCGGCTCCTTTGATGAGTATCGGCTGACCATTCACCAGCAGTTGCGCATTCTTGATTTCCACGCGGCGGAAACCTACCTTTTGGGCGACGACCTCGATGGGTTCACCCTGCTGCTGTTGGACATTGATGGGATTCTTTATGTTTTTCTCTTTGACGGAAGAAACGGTGGTCGAATAAATCTTTACCATAAGAGTGTAAAGATTCGGAGTCTCGGCTGTCCAGTGTTTCACATTCAAGTCATCTATATAGATACCTCCACCAGATGAGAGGTCCCAATAGACTTCTTTTCCGTCAGCATCGAGCAAGGTATACTCAATGACTGCATTTCCTGTCAGTTTGGGTTCTATAAGAAGCGTGCCTTTTTCATAATTGTCGTCGAGCGAGGCGGTAATCTGCAGGTTGTCTATATGATTTTGCTTGTCGCGGCAATAGAGATATGAGTCGCGGGCCACACCTGAGAGACGCCAGAAGTCTTGGTCCTCACACCAAGAACCATCGCACCAGCGGAACACTTGGAAAGCGATGAGGTTTTCTTGTCCGGCTTTCACGAACGGGGTGATGTCGAACTCAGCTGCCACCTTCGCATCTTCAGCATATCCGGCAAACTTGCCATTCACATAGAGGTAGATGCATGAGGTGACACTTCCGAAATGGGCAATTACTTGTCGGCCGTCCCAGTCGGCGGGCAAGGTGAACGTGCGGCGGTAGGAACCCACGTGGTTGTCTTTTGTGGGCACTGCTGGCGGCTTTTGGTCAAAGTGGCCGCGCCACGCAAATCCCGAGTTCACATACTCGGGGTCACCATATCCGTTGAGTTCCCAAATGCCTGGAACGGGCATTGTGCCCCAAGCAGAGTCATCAAGGTCGGGCTTGAAGAAATCAGCAGGGCGCTGGTCGGCATTCTCCACCCACTTGAATTTCCATGTGCCATGCAACGACAGGAAGTTCTTTGATTTTGTCATGTCGCCTTTCAACGCCGTTGCTTCGTTTTCATACGGGAAGAACGTGGTGTGAAGCGGCAGTCGGTTGATGTCGTTCACCTCCATGTCCTGCATTTCGGTCATCGTTGGATCAGGCAAAGCCACGAAGGTCTCAACGGCCTTTTTGGCTTTCACGTTCTTTTTCTTGGCTGCTTGTGTGCCCAGCGTCAAGCATAAAAGTGCAGCCATCAACAGAGTTTTCTTCATAGTTCTATATTTTTATTTAATCTTTAATTTTTAATCTTTCTGTAGTATTCGCAAGCTGCCAATAGGAAGGCACCGGTCCCGAAGTTCGTCACCGATTTCTGGTCCACCACCTGTCCAGGGATGGCCTTCTCGCCGATAGGTTGCACATATCCAACCGTGCCGTCGGGTTGTAAGGCGATGGTGGCTAAATAGTTCCAGGCTTTGTCAGCCACAGGTTGATATTTTTTTGCGTTCAGATAACCGTTGTTCACACCCCACTGCAGACCGTAGCAGAACAAGGCAGTTCCACTGGTTTCCCTGCCAGGGGCTTGTTCTGGGTCAAGCATCGAGCGTGTCCAATAGCCTTCCTCCTGCTGGCAAGCGGCCACAGCAGCAGCCAAACGTTGGTAATAAGCAATGATTTCCTTGCGATGGCGGTAGTTCTTAGGCAAGTCTTTCAGCACTTTAGCAAACGCTGCCAACACCCATCCGTCTCCACGAGCCCAGAAGTCTTTCTTTCCTGCAGCCGTCTTGTGCTTTGGATAAACATACTTCCCATCACGGAAATAGAGTCCCGTCTCCTTGTCATACATGATGCTGTTGGCATATTGCCAGTTTGAATACATCTTGTCCAGATACTTCTCATCACCTGTCAGCCGATACATCTTCGTCATGACGGGCATCACCATATACAACGCATCGGCCCACCACCAGAAGTCGCTCTCAGCAGCATCGGCCTCAAATCCCATCACCTCGCGGGCACGGGCAGTCTTAAATTCGGCTGGGAATACCGTGTTGATATCCAGATAGGTTTGGAAACAAATCTGCCAATCGCCGAAGAGCACATAATCCATCCCTTCGCCGTATTGCTTGTATTTCCATTTCTTCGAATCCTTCTCTCTCGCGCCTTGCCAAAGATTCTTGTCAGCCCACTCGCGCGAGTAGTTCAGCCATGCTATGTTGCCAAACGTGAAGAATGCCTCCATGTTACCTGTATGATAAACTGCAGGATCCCAGAACGAGCGCTCTTGGCCGTGATTACGCTGCCAAGTGTTATTCACTTTGTAAACAATGTCGCGCACTTCCTCAGCCGTCCATTTGCCTTCAGTTTCTCCACCGAAAACAGGAACAGCAACCAATGCCAGCAATATTGCTAATATGCTATTTTTTCTTTTCATCATTTCCATCATTTTCCATCATTTTCATTACTTCCATTATCACCACTTGTCCTTTGTCTGGATATCGTCTCCCCAACGGTGGTCCTTCGGGAATGGTTTGCCGTTCCAAGCCTTCACCTGAGTCCATTCCTCAGCAGGACAAGTCCAGAAGTCATGGTTGGCAGGCAGCCCCAGTGGCATCAGCGAAAGACTTGTCAGATAGAGCGAACCATTGTTCGTGTACCAGTCAGCAACATCCGGCTGACTTCCGCAAAAGCCTATCGTTAGGAATCCACCATCGTTGTAGTTCTGCTGGTGGTCATACATGCGATGCGTCACCTGCGTCAGCGCAGCACGCACCTGACCATTCGTTAATTCCTTCGGCAACGTCTGATACCACGCCATCAACGCCAACGGCTGCATGGCTGCCATACGATATGGTATCGAGCGGCCTACTACTGGGAACGTGCCCTCAGGCGAGATGAAACGCTCCAGGATAATAGCCATCTTCTGCGCACGCTTCAACGCGCGGTCGTAGTATTTCTTATAGTCAATACGTGTATTGGCTTTCGCGTCAATCATGTTTTTCAACGTTTCCAGATACATGGCATGGAACACATAACTCGAATAATAGTCGAAAGCAAACACAGGACCATCGGCATACCAACCATCACCAATATACCATTCCTCCACCTTTCTGATGGTTGTCATCACGCGATAGTCGTCATACTCGCCCAGACCGGCAGCCTTTGCAATGAAACTCTCTATCGTACTCGAGAAAAGAAACCAGTTGGTGTAGGGCGGCTCTATGCGGCGCAGCTTCTTGAACTCTTCAATATAACGACTCTTCGTCACATCGTCCAGCGGCACCCAAAGCGCATCATAAGCACGGATAAACGCCTCAGCAATATAGGCGGCGTCAACCAAGTTTTGGCCTGAGACGCCCCAGCAGAGATAATCCGGCGACTGTGGGTCTACTGAGTTCTTGAATGCAGCCAGCGCCCACTCGCGCAGTTGTTTGCGCCGCTTGCCTTCTGCGGTGTCATCGTCAGGAAGCGACAGCCAGGGGGCAACACCAGCCATCAACCGGCCAAACGTCTCCATATACACCACCTTGCGGTTTCGGTTGTCGAACGATGGCGAGAACTCTGTCTTCATGTTCTTCTGCAACTCACCCTTCGCCATGTTCTCCAACACGGGCTGGGCCATTCGCCACGCTTGCTCACACCAGTATTCACGGTCGGTCATCACCTTTTCCTGTTTCTTCTTTGCCTGCATCGTTACAGGAAGCAACAGGGCCGTCAATAGTAAAGAAATTCTTAATAAGGCTTTTTTCATGCCAAGTAGTTATTAGTTTGATATAGTTCGCAAAGATAATAATTTATTTTCAGATTATAGATAAATAATGTGGAAAAAATGGCAGATTCAGGTTATTTGCCTACCAATTATTTGGCGAGCGGTCTCCATTTGTCCTGCCACTTGACTACGGGCGTGCCATCTTTGTCGAACTCAATGGGGAGCCAGATATAGCGGGCATCGATGGGGTGGCGAGGGCGCCAGATGTCAGCCATGAAGATTTGCTGTTTTCCCGTGTCAAGGATGTAGGTGCTTTGTCCACCGAAGGTCAGGTCCTTGTTTGGCCCCACGCAAGGGTTAGGGTGTTGTGTCCACGGCCCCATGATGTTTTTGGCCGAGAACATGCGTGCCTCGTTGGGGTCCCATCCTGTGCATCCGCTGGTAATCATCCAGTAGGTACCCTTACGCTTGAAGATGGCCGGAGCCTCATTGTGCCCAGTGGGGGCGACACGCACATAGCGGCCCGTGTGAGTGGTATAGTCATCAGACAACTCGGCAATTTGCAGCGTGAGGTTCTCCTCTGAAGAATAGATGTGGTAGGCTTTTCCGTCATCGTCCACATAGACCGTCATGTCGCGTGACATCTGTCCGCCTTGCAAGTCGCGTTTGACGTATAGGCCTTCACCCACCATCTTCAGCCATTCGGGCGTCCAACTCTTGGGCTCGTGGCTCACGTTGAGGGTGTCGAACACTGCCTTGTCCACATTCTCGGGCAGAATACCTGGGTTCACACGTCCAGAGCGCAGAAAACGATAGGGGCCTGTAGGAGTGTCGCTGATGGCCACACCTGCTCGGGCGGCATTGTAGCCCTGCCCTTTCAGCTCGAGGTGGAACCACATGACGTATTTCTTGGTCTTCGCGTTGTAAACCACCTTAGGCCGCTCCAAGACACATCCGCGCTCAATGTCGCTGCCAGCCTCGTTGCTCACCGACAGCGCTACTCCCTCGTTCTTCCAGTTCATCAAGTCTTTCGATGAATAGCAGGTCACGCCCACAAGTGCATCGCTGGTGGCTTCAGCCTTGTGCTCACCAAACCAATAATAGGTGTCTCCACGCTTTAGGATTCCACCACCGTGGGCATTGATGTGCCGACCATCGGTGTCAGGCCACAACCGACCGGGCTCTATGCTTGTGCGCGGTGCGGCTTTCGGAGGCTGATAGTCACCTTCAATCATGCGACCCAACACCAGCTTGTCGCCCGAGAGGTCCACCTCGAACAAGTGCGGCACACGGTGATAGCGTCCTCCTACGTTCTTATGGCTGTGCACCGACATCATCCATTGCCCTTCGAGCGTCTTGAAGAGCATGCCGTGTCCGAAGTTCGGGGGCGTGATGGGCTGTGGCTCCTGTGTCCAAGGACCATCGAGCGTTCCGCTCTGCGAGTAGGCCACACCTTGCGTGTAGACATCATCCACCCAGCTCGTCCAAAGCATGCCGAGCCGTCCGGTGCCCGTTTTGAAGAGGTAGGGGCCATCGGTCACCTTGTTCGGACCCGTCTTCCCGTCCACCGTCTCACGGCTCCAGGGAGAGTCAAAGGCGCGGAACAGCACTTTAGCCTGGCCTACCGACCCGCTGAGGTCGGGCTTCAGTTCAATCTTCTCGATGGTTCCGTTCCAGTTTTGCAGCCATTCGCCACAGAACACCATATATGGCTTGCCGTCTGTGTCCACCCAGAAAGTGCCGTCGAGCGTGGGTTGCGTGGCTGGCAGATAGGTAGGGTCAGCCATCGGAGTGTAGGGACCTTCGGGCTTGTCGCTCACAAGGATGTGGCTGGCGCGTCGTGGAATGACGTTGCCACGAACGGTGTCTATTTTTATCTGCTCGTTGGTGAAAGTTGCGAAATAATAGTATTTTCCCTTATAGGGATGCAGTTCGGCAGCCCAGATGGCAGGCCGTTCACCCATCCACGAGTCGGGATTGGTGCGTGCCACCTGATAGGGTCCTGTCCAGCGGTTCAAGTCGTAGCTGGTCCACAGTCGTCCGCCCGTGCCAGTCATGTAATATTGCTGTGTTTCAGGGTCTGCCAGTATACACGGGTCGCTCAGGTTGATGCTGTCGCGATGAACGGTTCGAATCTGCTCTCGCGGCCAACGCGGCTGTTGCTGCTGCTGGTAAACGCGCACATAGTCAATCTCGTATCGCATAGGCATTGCCTTGTTGTCTATTTCCCCACCGTTGTCGCCCCCGATGGCGAGGTTGAGCAACAGGTATTGCGGCCGTGTGAAGGGGTTGATGTGCTGACCGATGCTTCCGTTTACCGTCTCGCTCAGCGGAATGTCGTTCAGCAGTTCGTCATCCAGATAAATCCTGATGTTGCGCGGAGTCCAATCCATCCGCCAGATATGGAAATTGTCGGCCCATGCGGCATCTTTCTCAGTAAAATGGCTGAAGGGGATGCGTTTGGTGTTCCACACGGCATTGTAGCGCCGATCGTTGCCCCACGCAGCATTGGCCAGAATGTGGGGGACGCCATTGACGCGATAGAACTCCATCACGTCTATTTCACCGCACGACGGCCATTCCATGTCTTTCCCCAGCAGCCAGATGGCGGGCCACGCACCGCTGGCGGTGGGTATCTTGGCACGCACCTCGAGCCGCCCGTAGAGGAAGCTGAAGCTGTTGCGAGTGGTCAGCGAAGCCGAAGTGTAGCCGAGCGTCTTGCGTTGACGGCGCCAGTCGGTGGCACCTTTCTGATAGGTGGGATTCTTGCGTTTGTCGGGTCGTGCCTCGATGATGAGGCTTCCACCCTCTTGGCGGGCATTCTCGCCTTGATACCATTGCGCCTCGTGGTTGCGCACAAAGCCGCGTTCGGGCTCCCATACGGCAGAGTCGGGCAGTCCGTCAGTGTCGAACTCGTCGCTCCAGATGAGTTTCCATCCGCGCTGAGCGTTGATGGTCAGGGCAAAAAGCGACAAAAGAATGCTAAGTCTGAGTCTTTGTTTCATGAGGTTAGTTATGTTGTTTGTCAGGTTTTTCCATTGTTATGGCGGTTTTAAGATATTTTATGATGCAAATATACGAAAAAAAAAAGAATAAACGGTATATTTGCCCTATAAAATCATACAAAACCCAAATAAAATCAAGTTTTCGAAAATGGAAATCCAGATACCGAGACAATTTCCCGAAGTGATGAAGGGAAAGAAGATAATGTATGTGCATGGTTTCGGCTCTTCAGCCCAAACCGGTACTGTGCACCGTATGCGTGCGATGTTTCCCAATGCCGAGGTGGTGGCGCGCGACATGCCCGTTCATCCTGCCGAAGCCATCGATTTGTTACACCGCTTGTGCGAAACCGAACGCCCCGACCTCATTATCGGCACGTCGATGGGAGGCATGTACACCGAGCAGCTTTATGGTTTCGACCGCATCCTCATCAACCCCGCGTTCAAGATTGCCGACACCATGCACGAGCACGGCCTCACGGGCAAGCAGCAGTTTTTCAATCCCCGCGAAGACGGCGTGCAGGAGTTCTATGTGGACAAGGCGCTGGTGAAGGAGTATCGCGAAGTGTCTGAGCGGTGTTTCTCAGCCGTCAACGACGACGAACGGCGCCGTGTGTGGGGACTCTTCGGCGATCAGGACACGCTTGTGCACACGTTCGACCTCTTCTGCGAGCACTACACGCAAGCCGCCCATTTCCACGGTGAGCACCGCATGGACGACCGTTCGTTCCTGCATGGTGTGGTGCCCGTGATCCGATGGATTGACGACCGTCAGGAAGGACGCGAGCGCCCAATGGTCTACATCGCTGTAGAGACGCTCATGGACAGCGGCGGCCGACCTGCCTCGAGCATGTTGAAGGCCGTGGAAATGCTCATCGAGAACTATCAGGTCTACTTTGTCGGACAAGCTCCCACCAACCGCCACGCCTATCTCTCCGACACTCAGGCGTGGATAGAGCAGCATGTCTCCACGCCAGCCCACGACCATGTGGTGTTCACCAATCGGCGTGACATGCTTCTGGGCGACTATCTCATCGATGTCTCGCCAGCCAAGGAGTTTATGGGCGCACGCATCGCCTTTGGCAGCGACGAATTCAAGACGTGGGAAGACATCATCGTCTATTTCCAACGGCTGGGAGGACAGTGAAGTTCAGGCGCGGATGATTCATGTTTGTGCCCCAGGTTTTTGACAGCTGCTGGCCTATTGTGCCGGTGTGGGCGGCTCTGGCGGGGCGGGGGAGTGGAGGTTTCTGTTTTTCAATCGCAATGCATTTCCCAATGCACTACAAAGATACAAAAAATTGTTGAAACCACCAAATTCCACCCCCCGCTGGCGTGCAAAAATTTGTTAAGAAAACGGGGAAATTGCACCTTTTTTTCAACAAGGAACGTGCCGAGAAGCTG
>CACXPX010000010.1 GCA_902769705.1 uncultured Prevotellaceae bacterium | reverse complement strand
ACCGCGACTGAATTTCTTGTTTCCCATTTTACTTAAATGAATTTAATAATTTAACATTTAAGGCTGCATGGGAGTCAACCTATTTCAGTACAAGACAGATAACAGCTTCGGGCAACTCTTCCTGGTCTTCGGCGATGTGCTTCTTTGCTTCATAAGTGAGCAGCATGTCGCGCGTAAAACGGAATGACGTTGAAGCCAGCGATGCCGTCTCATCGAACCGCGACGACTCCACATCGAGCAATCCGCACACCAACTCGTAAACCAAGTCGTTGGTGAAGTATTTCGTGCGATTGGCCAACAATGCTTCATAGCGTTGGGGATGGCAGTCGATATATTCCTCAGACAACCATGCGAACATCGGGATGCGTGTCATCTGGAAGCCGTCGAAGTTGGGTTTGCGCCGGCGTCCAGGCTCTGTTGCGTGGTCGCTGAAGTAGAGCATTGCCTTCAAGTTGAGCCGTTCACGACTATACTCGAAGAACTGTTGCAACACGTGGTCGGTATAGGCAATGGAATTCTTGTAACACGTCACATTCTCTTGCACACCCGGCTTTCCCCACCGCGTGAAACTACGGGGATAGCGACTCATGTAGTTGAAATGGCTGCCTTTGAGATGAAGCACCACGAAATTGTTCTGCGTGGGGTCTATCTCGTCAAGAAATCCCACCAATTCCTCATCGTATTGCACCGTGTTCACCTCTTGCTTTGTCCATTTAGCCACATCGCTCGTGTCGGCCACCAGCGTGATAGGCGTATCGGCTACGCCCAGATGCCCTTGATTGCTGTACCAATGCACACGATAGCCAAGCTTGTGGGCGATGTCGACGATGGAACACGACTCATAGAACGGACGATCGCCATACTGATTAAACTCCGTCAGCGCCTTCTCCAATGCCGGAACCGTCTGCATGGCGCACGAGTAGGCGTGCGGGAACAGCAACGTGTGACGCTTGTCGGTCGCCATTCCTCGCAACCAAGGCGTTGTGTCTTCTTCCATCGGCGTGAAAGCGCTCATGAAATCGCGGCAAGCCGACTCGCCAATCACCATAACAATGGTCGACGGCTCTTTCCAAGGCTTTCCCAACGGCTTGACGTCGAGCGTCTGCATGCGCTCAGCATTCTTCTGTGTATAAAGATGATTGTTCTCCACATATTCCTTCACCTCGCTGAACATCTTAGCGATTCCTGTGCGGACAAACACACCATGATGAGTCTTCCACGTGTAAATCAGCAAAAACAACGTGACACCTGCCACACAGAGCGAAGAGAGAAGAGGTGAAAGGAAGGAAGCGAGAGGAACAGCATGCAGATAAGGCCAAGAAACGTTCACGCCTATCGCCAGCCAACCCAATCCCAGCAACACTGCAACCACCAATCCCACGCGCAACCATCCATAGCTGCGCATGAACTCGATGACCTCGTTCACGTGGGTCTCTTGCAGAATCTTCATTCCGTTCGTGTCGATGCACACCTTATATAATATGTAATACACCCATTGGAACAGGGGAATGAGCAGCAGCAAAAACTCGATGAAACCGAGCAAAATTGAAGGAATCGTGAGGTGAGAGGTGAGAGATGGGAACAGTATCTTCAACCCCCACAACCATCCCATCGTGTAAAGACCGAAAGCCGTATCCATGTAGTTCTCATAGTCGGGCGACGTGCGGCGGTTGGTGAGGTGAAACAGCAGAGGGAATGTCACCATCCAGCAAAGTCCCACACCCAGCGTGAGCAACATCGAAGGCTCGCCCCACACTCGCGCACCCGACAACAACAAAGGAGCCACAGCCAACAGCGTAGCGAACAACAGACGGCGTCCCTGCTGACCACGCGCGTTGCGAGCCATCCCGTGGTTGCACTTCAGATAGACCAAAAGGCTGAATCCATAGAGCAACACGGCCATGAGGATATATTCAACACATGCTCTCATTAAAATTGTCAAATCGTAAAATTGTCAAATCGTATAATTATATCACGTTGCAAAGTTACACCTTTTTTCCCGTTTATCCATCTGATTTGCCGCTTTTTATATGCTTTAGTGTTGTCATTTGCCGCTTATGAAGTCGTCATAAGCCATCAATGGCCTAGTAAAATAATTTATTTTACTGGATAAAATAATTTATTTTGGTCGGTAAAATAATTTATTTTACTTTGCAAAATAATTTATTTTACAAGACGAAAGCATAGCTCTGACAACATTAGACGATAGCTCTGAATAGACCAAAAGCCACATCTGACACCGCCAGGTCATAGTTCAGCCGTGATGGGACGTCAGAAACAACCTTGCTTTTTCCTATTTGCCGATAAACTGAAGTTCTGTTCCTTCTTTCCCAACCTTCAACCTCACCTGACAACCCTCTACCATCGGAGGATTGAAACCGCTGTGATGGCCCACTGGGAAGTCGTAGCAAACGGGAATATCGTAGTGTTGCAAGTATTCGTGAAGCATGTAATACATGTCGGCAAAACCGTTTTCAGGACTCTTATATTTGGAGAAATGTCCCACGATGATGCCCTTCAGCTGCTGGAGGACGCCGCGAATTTCAAGCTGATGAAGCATGCGGTCGACCTTAGACATCGATTCGCCCGTGTCTTCGATGAAAAGAATCAGTCCCTCGTCCACCCTATTCAGAAAGTCGTATTCGGAACCAGTCAATCCGCAAAGCACAGAGATATTTCCGCCCACCAGCATTCCTGTTGCCTCGCCTTGCTGATTGAGCGGGTGCGCAGGCATCTGATAGTTGGGTAAGTGGCCCTGCAACACACGATTCAAGATAATATTCACCGAGTCGCGTGCACCTCGCGAAGCAAGTCCGTCGCACATCGTGCTGTGAATGCTCATCACACCCGCAGCCACTTCCGCACTATGCAAGGCCGTCACATCGCTGAAACCCATCACCCACTTGGGATTCTTGCGAAACTCAGTCAAGGGAATACGCTTCAACACTTGCACCGCACCATCGCCGCCACGACTGCAAAGAATGGCTTTCACGGCCGGATTGCGCAACGCCCAAAGCAAGTCAGCGGCCCGTTCGTCGGCAGTTCCAGCAAAACCATGATAGTTGCGGAACGCATTTGCTCCCACAACCGGAACGTAGCCCCATTGGCGAAGCACATCGCAACTCTTCACAACGGTCAACGAGTCGGGTGTGCTTGAAGGCGAGACAATAGCAATCGTGTCGCCCGCTTTCAAAGCCTCAGGCATCACTATCTGCTCCAGAGCCTCAACTTTCAGTTCATCGTAAGTGCAGTTGATGGACTGTATGACGGTGGCAGATGCGCCCACAGAGCCCGTGTGTTGGATGTGAATGCCTCCGAAATTATTAGGATGGGCGATGGAAGCTGTGAGTTGCTGTCGCTGTCCTCCCTGCTCTATGCAGGCAAAGAGCGATGTGCCGCTTGCTGAAAGCGTGATGCAACAATCTTTCTTGAAAAGCACGCACTTCTCCGGAGGGCATATTGGGCTCACCACACCTTCTTGATACTCCACCAGCATCACCTCCACCGCTTTGTCGTAGGCGGGAGTGCGGACAAATCGGAGTCCATACCCAGTGAGTGTACGCGTATCGAATTTGATGCAAAGGTCCAGATATTGACCTGTCGCGCTGCCAAATCCTTGACCTGCCGACTTGCATGGTGACAAATGAACCTTCAACGTCTGATGGGCGTAGGTTTCATCTTCTTTGCCTGTGTACATCATCCGCGCCCCACGCACGTTCTGAATCAAGCCATAACAGCCCTCTGCGCCGTCCATCCCCTCACCATAGCACCATGCTGGGCGAGACGTGTCGGCATTCCAGTCGTAGCCGTAAGTATCTTTTGGCTTATAGACATCGAGCGTCCAACGGCCTGGTGCCAGCGCAGACTGGTTCACCAAAGACAAGAGAGGCGTGCTGACGGGCATCGGAACATCAGGCGGCATCGGCACGTAGAGAGGCTTGCCGTTCAACGTGCAATTCTCCATTAGGCACCACTTTTTAGGATTGGGCTTCTTTGTCCATTCTATTGTCAGGTTTGGGTCTTCGCTCGTCCAACGACAATCACGCATGGTCACGGGGTCGGACACCTTCGTGAGATATTGCACACCCTGCACCTTCGAATGAATGTCGCAATCTTCAAACACAGCTCCTTGTGGTGAAGTGCCGTAGAAGGGCTTGCTGCTAAAGAACGTGAAACGACAATGGCGATAGGTTCCTGTGCCACACAAGGCATCATCGGTACATTCGAAATAGCAGTTTTCAAACAACGCATGACGGGCTCCGGCAAACGGACAGAGATTCAAGCGTGAGATGAAACGGCAGTTGCGGGCTTCATAACGGTCACCATTACAAATCACCAATTGCGCTTGCACAATGGCATCGGCACGACGTTTCCTGCTCAAACGGGAATCGCGCTTGTAGTCTAAATCCACGTTGCAGTAGTTGCCAAAGGTCAGATTCTCGGCTTGTATATCATCGCCCGTGATGTGCAGCATCGTATAATTGCCCACAGCGCCCTGTGTCTGTCCGCGATTACAAGCCAGCACCACATCTTCAGGACCTTCGCCCATACCTACGATACGCGTTTTGTTGAGGCGCAGTTTCATTCCATAAGGTATGCTTTCCCCCGCTGCCGGTTGGCGGACAGCGGGGTCATCGGGACTGTCTATCCAATAAACGCCGGGCGCAATGTGGATGGTGGTCCACACATTGTCGTTGGCAAAAGCCTCTACATGGCGGAATGCTTCGTTCACCGTAGCGAACACATTCTTCGACTTGTTCGTCTTCTTCTGAAAATCCACATAGACATGTCGCTCTGGCTGTGTGGAGGCAACGCCACACCAAAGGCTCAACGCTAATAATATATATAACTTCCGTCGCATACCTAAAAGAATGAAATCTATAACGTGGGCTGTTTTACTGCATGTATTTGACCATCTCACTCATGTACTTCTCTGTGAGCGAGTTGATGTATTTCTGGGTCTTCCGGGCTTTCTTAGACAGGGAGCCGCGCACTTTGTAGATTTCATTGAAAGCGCTGTTTTGCTTGTTTAATAATTCGAGCACATCCTTAAAACCCTGAGAATACATTTCAGCAAGGAAACTCTTGGGAGGATTTAGTGCCTTTACGGATTTAACCACGTCTTGAAGAATCTTGTCCATTTCCTTGTTCTGCTTGAGAATCTTGTCGCACTGCTTATCCACATAGAAACCCAGACGGGCATTGAAAGCAGGACCTTGGTTCATGACGCTCCCAATGATTTTGTAACAACTTTCCACCATCTTCATCTTTTCCTGCAGAGCTTGGCCTTTTAATCCTATTTCTACCTCCTGATCCGGCGTAAGGCTCTTTATCCAAGCATCATTCTCCCTATACTCTTCGGGAATTGAATCAACAACTAAGTCGGGAGTCACCACTTCCGTCAGATCGTCGACACCTCGTTTTTGCTGTTCGTTCAGCAGGCTCTTGCCAGAGTAGCGGCCTACACGCTGCTCATAGTCGCGGTCTTCATCGTAGTAGCCATTATGTGTGGTGATGCGATAGGTCTCGCCAGGCACGAAGTCGAGGTTGGTCCATTGTTTGCAGAGCGAGCCGTCGGGCATGACCGTACGGAGGCGGCCCACCTTGGGCTTGTCGAGCTCCACTCTGTAAGTGAAGCGCTTGTTCGCCACAGCCACATAAGCCACGAAGTCGCTGTCCTTCACATTGTTGAGTTCCTCAGCGGTATTGGCCATATAGACCACGTAGAGCGAGTCGTTGAGGTCATAGCCCACACGACCGTCGAGGGTGAACGTGTTCTTGTTTTCGCTTAAGAGACCTGCGCTGGACATGTTCTTCTGATAAAGGTCGGGGCGCAGCGAGGTAATCATATAGACTGAACCTGATGCAACCTTCCTGTTCTCAACATATTTCCATGAGATGGCATAAACATCACGCAACTGCGGATTCTCCGGGTTCTTGGTACACATGTACCACAATTCCTCTTCTTTGAGTGTGCGCACATGGACCTGTGTATTGTTCTGGCCATTGTTGGTGAGCACATCCACGATGACCTTCTGGTCGTTGGAGTTCGTCAGGTGCATAAACTGATAGGACAGCGGCTCATCTTTGGTAAAGCAGTCGACCACTTGCGGGATATAAGTGCCGGGTGCATCACAATAGAAGGTGACGGCTCTGATGCTCGATTCGATGACACCCGTATTGGGGTTTCTGTTCACAGAATAGATTTGTCGCTCTTTCGCTCCAAACTTATCGATTAACGTATTCATGATCCTGATGACGTTCTCAGGCTTCTTCTGCAGATTAGCCGTTGGGTCGGCACTGGCGGTTGTTATGGCACTGCAGACAATGAGCAGCATGATGACTATACGTTTCATAATGATTCGGTTCTTTATTGTTGGGCTGTTTGTTCTAAATTATGTTTTGCTATTTCGAGTTCCAACTCCACCCACTTCAGGTAGGCTTCGTTAGCTTGCTTTTTCAGGAGAGCCATTTCCTCGGGCGTGTATTTGTAGTTCTCCGGACGAGTGACTGGAATGTCGCGCTCGGTCAATGTTACAGGCTTTTCCTGAGGTTTTGCTGTTTCGGCTGTTGCCAAATCCATGTTATTGTTTGCTTCTGTCGTTGACGTTGCTGGAACTTCTGCAACTGGAGTTTGTGTAGCTGGCGTTTCTTGTGCCAAGAGTTGGGGGACACGTTTCGTTACATCATTCTGCAACTTGGCTTTCTTCTCCTTTGTAGGAACGTTCACGGGGGATGAGGTTTCAGTCTCTACGACTTCTGCCACTTGAGTCTCCACCTTATTATTTATTGATTGGTTGACAGAGTTCTCCTTCTTCACGGGTTGCTCTGTTGTTGTGTTCTCCGCAACGACATCCGTAGTTGTATCCTTGGGCGGCATTAGCAATAACATCATCACGCCAGCCACACAAGCGGCGGCAATCCAAGGCCAGACGATGCGACGAGACTTCTTCTCGCTTACCATGCGCTGCATCAGTCGCTCGTTGAGGTCGGCAGGCATTTGTGGACACTCCGCTTCATCCATCTTGAGGGCGTCACGAAGATTCACATCTGATTGTCTGAGTGCATTGATTTTCTCCTCTGTCATGATTGCAACATTTTGATGATTTTACATATTTTCTTTCTTGTCCTGCTGAGCTTTGAGGCAACCGTTGTCGGAATGGATTCCGTAACGAAAGCTATTTCCTTCAAGCTCATTTCTTCGTAGTAGAACATCGTGATGATGGCTCGCTCGTCAGGAGGCAGATGTTTCAGCGCCGCACGTATCAGCTGTACCGTTTCACCATTCGGATGGCCCAGTGTCTCTTCTACTTCCGCATCTGTCAGTTCCTCTGCCCATTCCCGAGATGAATCGCCTTTCTCCTGTCGGTCTTCGAAGTAAATCATCGTTGGGCGCTTGTGTCTCAGCCAAGTAACAGCCTCATTATAGGCTATGCGCGAAATCCATGTTCGGAATGATGACTTCTGCTCGTCGTACATCTTGATGTTCTTGAAGACCTTCACAAACACATCCTGATACAGCTCTTCAGCGTTCTCTACTCCTGGCACCAACCTCGCCACCTGTGCGAAGACATAGCTGCCATAGCGTTCAAGCGCCATTCTTTGAGCCTTGGGACTTTGTTCGCGAAGTCCCCTTATGAGGTCTGTGTTCTTGTCAGTCATTCTTTTCTTTGGCTTTCTACTTATATATACGACTGAAACATCAAAAACATTGCAAGTATAGAAAAAAAAGAAAGAATAAACTATGTATTTCTTTTCACCAACACTCCCAGCCTCCCCTTCGGGGGGAGGACGGGAGGGGGCTCCTAACACCCAACAGGTCTGCTATTTCAGGACTTTTCTTGTACTGCCTTTCTCCTTAATAATATAGCATCCTCTCGGCAAGTCCTCTAATGGATGAGTATCGGAATCTTCCAAGTGCTTTAATAAAACTCCATTAATACTATAAATTGAACACTCTTGGGGATAAACGCTCTTTTGTGGAGTCTTAATATCAGATAAATCAGGAATGTCCGTTGTCAAGTCTATATATTTCAGCTCATTTTGTTCATAATAACTTGCCTTTATTTTGTAATTGGAGCTGTTCCTGAAATCAAAAACTTCATAAGGAATCAAGAATCGATATTCCACTTGACAACCAGAATAGACTGATGCCATTTGTTCCAAATTGGCTTTTTCCACATTGCCAACAACTACGGATAGATTGATTTTGTTCTCAAAATTATTATCCGTAGGATTCTTTATCTTCAAAGAGAACAACCTTCCTGAATAATCTACCTCTTTAGTTTTATAAACATACTCTCCTACTTCTTTAATAGGGTCCAACAAATACAGTTTTGTTTCCAAGGTATGATTCCCCATCGTTCTCAAAGTGACCTTTCCCTTTTTTATGTTTGCGTATATTGTATTTGGAGCGATATCCCAAACAGGTTGCCACATATCTGCATTGGCTCTTTTTGTTACGACGCGGATTTCATATTCACCATCGCTTATCGATGATGGAATCTCATATGGTAAAGTAGAAGATTTTGTGCCAGTTGTGGAAAACGAATGATTCTGTTTCGAAGATATTACAGATAACAACTGGTCGTTTTTATACACTCCCAAGGCTTGCTCCCAAGTTCCTATTGATCCATCTTTCGCTATTATATAATCTTTTGTAAAGACTTGCAATTTTGTAGAAAGATAAAACGTGTTGCCCAAAGAAATGGTCAGCTCGTCCAAACTCTTATCATTATTTAAAGATAATGGTTCTGCAAGATATACGGGATAGTCATTGAACGTCTCTTCATTGAAATCATTATCGGGATATAGGTCTGTTGCCATTCCTTGCTCCCAGTTGTAATATACTCCGTAATCTCCAGGACAGGTTCCATCACTTTGATTAATCACATCAAGACTGACATACTTGTCTTGCTTTTCGCTAGCATGCCCAAAATTGGCATGATACAATCCGTCTTTGTTCTTTCTGTCTATTACGTATATGTGGCCTATTCCATTTTTATCACATTGATATCTAAATGCCCTACCTCGATAATATACAGGACGTCCCGATTCCAACTGTTTGTCAAGCATCTGAGTCCATTGATCGGTAGAATAAAACTTCCTTAGGCGGAAACGGCATTTTTGACTAATGTGCAGATATTTCTGAATGCCCCATACCATGCGATTGTTTTCTGTCGCATTATTATTTTCATGATATTTTATGGTCATTGCAGCAGCAACATGCCAGACAAGATTGGCCACGGCATCAGCTTGTTCGCTGGTATAGTTGCTATTTCTATAATCGTTCAGAATAAGGTTATAATCTATCTTTTTGTTAGAATAATCCAAATCATTATAAAGCGTAACATGTCCAAAGCCTTGAGTGGGCGCTTTATAATAATTCAAAATTTGAGCAACTGCAATAGGCCCACAACCAGCTTTCATATGATTTGGGATATAATTATTGAAAGGTGCTTCTTGATGCCACGAACTTTTTAGTAACGGTACTATATCTTGTGCATTTCCTATGACACTAGATAGGAACAAGAACAATAAAGAAATCGCTTGTTTCATATTAATTTAAATTACTAATAAAACTCTTGTTTTCAACCACTTTCGAGGGCAAATATACAAAAAAGAAGACAATTATGTACTGTCATTCACAAAAAAGTTGATTGTTTGGGAACAATATAACGGTTGACCTACAACATTAAACGCCAAAAGTCCTTTTGTCAAAGACCACAAATGAGCTTGCTAAAGACCACAAATGAGCTTGTCAAAGCTATGCTATGAGGAGGTCAAAAGCCACAAATGACACGCTTAAAAGCCATCAATGACGAAACGAGGAAATATTCGGTAAGGAAAAGGAAATGAGAATAAAAAATTCCACCGCTGACTCAGATGCCAGCGGTGGATATGAGAAGTTTAAGGCTTAATCAGCCAACTCTTAATCAGCCAACTTTGCCTTGATGAACTCGCGGTTCAAACGGGCAATGTTAGCGATGCTTTCGCTCTTCGGGCAAACGGCCTTGCAAGCACGGGTGTTCGTGCAGTTGCCAAATCCAAGTTCGTCCATGCGAGCTATCATCTTCTTGGCGCGACGTGCAGCCTCGGGACGGCCTTGCGGCAGCAGAGCCAGCTGGCTGACCTTCGATGAAACGAAGAGCATGGCGCACAATTAATACCCATCTGGCATGTAATAAATATTACCACTTGTTTTATGGGGAAGATGTCCATTCATATACTCTTCTTGAGTTCCTCTGCAATCAATAATATAAGTATTGAGAATCCTAAAACTACAAGGAGTCGTATAAAGTTGTATCTGCACATCACCCCAAACTTTAGGGTCTATATTGTTGGCAAAATCTATCCAGAATCTGACATAAGGATAATCACGATGGCCCCATCCTTCAAAAGAGGTATGGCTTTTGAGTACCAATTTCCCTTTTTCTCGAAAGTAACTCCAATTCTCTTCACCTCCTGAAGCCGTATAATAGACAATAGCTACATGATCCAATACGCCGTATTTGGTAGTATCCGTAAAATTGCTGAGGAATTTCAACAATTTGTCAGGATCTCCTTTGGGTGGCGCATTCTTTGCCTCTTCAGAGCGATTGTCACTATCTGGTTCTATTGCTACGTCACTATCTGGTTCTATTGCTACATTTGCCACGGAGTCTTTGGGGGCCGTCATGTTAGGATTGGGAACTCTTACATTTCCACCATTATTTGTTCCTTTGGCTTCAGGGGCTGCTTTGCCGGTATTCGGAGCATTTGGCTCACGTTCTTTGAGTTTACCTTCCACTCCTTTTTTTCCTGAGTCTTTAGTAACCGTAACGATATTTTTCGGAACAATATCTACGTATATATCAACATGCGGTGGTCTGTTCTTCTCAATCACTTTAATGATTGTTATTACCTCCCTAGGAGTTGTTTCGTTTTGTAACACTTTCGGTCTGAGGCCATTCCTCCATGATTTTTCCTGCTCGTTCAGTTTCCTGTTCCAATCACGATAATTCAATAGCCACTGATAAACCTTGCTTGGCCAGTCTTCAGTCCATACATTGAACAGTTGGAAAACATTTCCGACAGGCTTTTTATAGACAGACTCCCCTATCGTTGAAAGATCTTTGGCAATACCATCGAACACCTCTTTATCAATGATCTTTGTCTTTCCGTTCTCATAAGGGTACTGGTCCAAAACGCCATAGCAGACTTTGATGGGATTGCGCAAGTTTCCCAAGGTATGACTCGCCACATCATACACCTGTTGGGCACCACCTTCAGAGAGATATTTATCCATCTTTTCCAAGGTGGTCAATTCGCCTTTGTACACAAGTTGTTTTTCACGCAACTTCTGGAAGTCGGCATCTTCTTTCCATCTGTAGATATAACGTAACAGACGTGTTCCATCCACTATGTAATTGATATTTACATCAACATCTTCGTATTCAAACATCAACGAAGCGAGACTGTTGTCAATCGACTGCATTGTGGCATCATTATTCATCAAGATGATGGTTATATCGTTATCAACAACCGCTACACCTTCCAGATTACCATCCTCATTTGCATGATAACATATCAACTGCTGTCTGTCTGCATGGTAGGTGGCTACATCTATTTGGGCGTGAGCCAACATTGGTATTAGTAACGCTGAAATAAAGATGAAAAAATTCTTTCTCATAATAGTTTAGTTAATAATAGTTTTTACGACATTCGTTCAAAGAGATGTATTTCTTGTATTCTCTTGCATACGCCTGATCTCATCCCGTCTCCTAGACTCTTCAGCCGCCCTATGATTCTCTTCAATATCTTTATCTAGGAATTTAACCGAATACCATGTACCAAATGCGGCAAAGGTTGCCCAGACGAGCATTTGCCAAAACACTTTGACAAGTGCTATGATGAAAGCATAGCAAACTAACAAGAAGGCAATGACATAAACGATGGCGAAGAAGGTAGCTGCAGCACCCCACGTCTTGCCAAACAATTCGAAATTCCTCTTTCCGAAAACCACAAAAAGAACTGCGCAGAATGCAATTCCTACTATGAGGTTCAGGGCATTCCCTTTTAATCCGAACTTGTCAGCCAGACCTGCCAACACAACGACTGCCAGAACCCACCATAGTCCCGACCATTTAGGTTTAAGCGAGATAGAAGCATTAGGGAGGTTCATCATTTCTGGGCCGAAGATAAAGTTCTGATAAGCAAAATAGCTATGAAACTGGAGGGCTAATGCAAGAGCAAATGGGAAAAGACGCCATAGTGCACTCCAAAAACCGACTTTATCCATATCGCACCACCAGATCAAATTATCAGAACCCAACTTTGAAAACAACTGTAGTTCGATGAAAGCCGCAATCAGCAAACCCAAAGGTATTCCTACCACCAGCAACTTTCGTATAATAGCACTACGCCAAGGTATATAACATACAACAGTTACCACTAACAACAGTAGCACTACGATATAGAACGGGGTCATCGTACCCCAAAAACCTTCTGGCATCGGCTTGATTGTGTCTTTCTCTATTTCTTCAGCTAGACAAAATAAGGGAAAAAACAAAGAAAAAATCAAACAGACAATTTTTTTCATCATGGATATTATTACAAAGGAAAATGACAATAAAAAATTCCACCGCTGAATCAGATGCCAGCGGTGGATATGAGAAGGATTTGGCTTAATCAGCCAACTTTGCCTTAATGAACTCGCGGTTCAGGCGGGCGATGTTAGCGATGCTCTCGCTCTTCGGGCAAACGGCTTCACAAGCACGAGTGTTCGTGCAGTTACCGAAGCCGAGTTCGTCCATGCGGGCAATCATCTTCTTGGCGCGACGAGCAGCCTCGGGACGGCCTTGCGGCAGCAGAGCCAACTGGCTGACCTTCGACGAAACGAAGAGCATAGCCGATCCGTTCTTACAAGCGGCCACACAAGCACCGCAACCGATGCATGTAGCACAATCCATTGCCTCGTCGGCGTTCTCCTTTGGAATCAGGATGGCGTTAGCGTCCTGAGCCTGACCAGTGCGGATGCTAGTATAACCACCAGCCTGAATGATCTTATCGAAAGCGCCACGATCCACCATGCAGTCCTTGATGACGGGGAAAGCAGCCGAGCGCCAAGGCTCAACGGTGATGACGTCGCCATCGTTGAAACGACGCATGTAGAGCTGGCATGTAGTGGCACCGCGTTCGGTCTTTCCGTGTGGTGTTCCGTTGATATAGAGCGAGCACATTCCGCAAATACCCTCGCGGCAATCGTGGTCGAACACGAACGGCTCCTTGCCCTCATTGATGAGTTCCTCGTTCATGATGTCGAGCATCTCAAGGAAGGAAGTGTCGTCGGGGATGTTTTTCATCTCGCGTGACTCAAAATGTCCTTTTTCTTTAGGACCATTCTGCTTCCAATATTTAATCGTGAATGAAATATTCTTTGCCATAATTATTTAATTATCTTTGATGATTAAATGGCTCCGCCTCAGCAAAGCTCAAGCAAGCTTGGCTTTGCATTTGGCTTGCACATTAATTCTTATAGTTACGTGTTTGTACCTTGATAGCCTCATATTCGAGCGGCTCCTTGATGAGTTCGGGAGCTTTGGTGTCGTCGCCCTGGTATTCCCAGCAGCCCACATAGAAGAAGTTCTCGTCGTCGCGCTTGGCTTCGCCTTCTTCCGTCTGATGCTCCTCGCGGAAGTGTCCGCCGCAAGACTCCTCACGATGCAAAGCGTCGTAAGCCACAAGCTGACCCATGAGGATGAAGTCGCGCAGGTGGATGGCCTTGTCGAGCTCGGTGTTCACACCTTCCTTCGTTCCGGGGATGAAGAGGTTGCTGTCGAATTCCTTCTTCAACTCGCGCATGAGTTTCAAACCTTCTTCCAGTCCGGCCTTTGTGCGACCCATACCCACGTGCTCCCACATGATGTGGCCGAGCTCCTTGTGGATAGAGTCCACAGAGCGCTTACCCTGAATGCCCATCAGACGGTCAATTTCGGCATTAACAGCCTTTTCGGCCTCTTCAAACTCAGGCAGGTCGGTAGAGATACGCGGCCAAACACTCTGGTCGGCCAGATAGTTCTGGATGGTGTAAGGCAGTACGAAGTATCCGTCAGCCAGACCTTGCATCAGAGCCGAGGCACCGAGACGGTTGGCACCGTGATCGGAGAAGTTGCACTCACCAATAGCGAAGAGACCGGGGATAGTGGTCTGCAGCTCGTAGTCAACCCAAATACCACCCATCGTGTAGTGCACGGCGGGGAAGATCATCATGGGCTTGTAGTACTTCACGCCGTTGATCTCGTTAGCCAACTCGCCGGGGAACACGTCAGTAATCTCCTCGTACATCTCGAAGAGGTTGCCGTAGCGTTGCATAATCTGGTCGATACCGAGGCGGTTGATAGACTCAGAGAAGTCGAGGAACACTGCCAGACCCGTGTTGTTCACACCGAATCCGTGGTCGCAACGCTCTTTGGCGGCGCGGCTGGCAACGTCGCGAGGAACAAGGTTACCGAATGCAGGATAACGACGCTCCAGATAGTAGTCGCGATCCTCCTCAGGAATCTCCCAGCCCTGCTTTGTTCCGGCCTGCAGAGCCTTAGCGTCTTCAATCTTCTTAGGCACCCAGATGCGGCCGTCATTACGCAACGACTCCGACATCAGCGTCAGCTTCGACTGCTTGTCGCCATGAACGGGAATACAAGTGGGGTGAATCTGCACGTAAGAGGGATTGGCCATATAAGCGCCCTTGCGGAAGCATTGGATGGCGGCGGTGCAGTTACAACCCATAGCGTTGGTTGAAAGGAAGTAGGTGTTTCCATAACCACCAGTTGCGATAACCACAGCATTAGCGCTGAAGCGCTCCAGCTTGCCTGTGCAGAGGTTCTTGGCGATGATACCGCGAGCGCGACCATCGACAATCACCACATCTTCCATCTCGTAACGGGTGAAGAGCTTCACTTTGCCCTCTTCCACCTGACGGCTCAGCGAACTGTAGGCACCGAGCAGCAATTGCTGACCGGTCTGACCTTTTGCATAGAATGTACGGCTAACCTGAGCACCACCGAACGAACGGTTGGCCAACATACCACCATACTCACGTGCGAAAGGAACACCCTGAGCCACACATTGGTCGATGATGTTGTTCGAAACTTCAGCCAGGCGATACACATTGGCCTCACGAGCACGATAGTCGCCACCCTTCACGGTGTCGTAGAACAGACGATAAACCGAGTCACCATCGTTCTGATAACACTTGGCGGCGTTGATACCTCCCTGAGCGGCAATCGAGTGAGCGCGGCGGGGAGAGTCTTGAATGCAGAAGTTCAACACGTTGAAACCCATTTCACCGAGCGAAGCAGCAGCGGAGGCACCAGCCAAACCCGTTCCCACAACGATGACATCGAGCTTCAGTTTGTTCTTTGGGTTCACCAGTCGCTGATGAGCCTTATATTCTTTCCATTTATCGGCCACTGGGCCTGCAGGAATCTTGGAATCTAATACTTTACTCATATTCTTCTAAAATTTACGTATGAATTGATGTTCATTCATGTTTTCCGAGCCAATCCTTAGAGGCTTGGGGCACAGCCGAAGGCAAATGCCAGCACAACAACCAGGAAGCCCAGCATGAGCAACGTCACATAGACAAGGCCGATGATCTTCCAGCGGCAGAACCAAGTCTTGCCGTTCCAGCCCAGCGTCTGCAAAGCACTCCAGAAACCGTGGGAAAGATGGAACCAAATGGCAACCAGCCAAATCACATAAAGAACCACAAAGAGTGGATTAGAGAATGTCTCCGCAATCTTTCCAAAACCGTCGGCAGGAGCCGCATCGAAGTGGATAGAAGGGAACAACTCGGCAAACATCATGTTGTACCAGAAGTTGAACAAGTGGAGCAACAGGCCGAGCAAGATAATAATGCCCAGCACCAGCATGTTCTGGCTGGCCCACTCCACCTTCGAGGGCTTCGAGGTCACGTCGTAGCGCTCTGCACCACGGGCGCGACGGTTCTGGGCCGTCAAGATGAAAGCATAGACAATGTGAATCACCGCCAAAGCTGCCAGGCCGAGCGTTGCCGCTACAGCATACCAGTTGGCGCCCAGCAATTCACAAATCTTGTTGTAGGCCTCTCCAGAGAAAAGGGCCACGACGTTCATGCAGCAGTGGAACGTCAGGAATAGGATAAGTGCAAGGCCGGTAACCGACATTATCACTTTCCTACCAATTGATGAATTGAATAACCACATAAATGATTGATTTTAATTATTTAACAATGTTTTTTGTATTATATTTCCAACAACCTTCGTCGCACAAAGCCTAAGGATACCACTTTTTAGGTATCTTTAAAACTGCTTTGGACTGCAAAAATACCATTTTTTAGTGACAATTCAAAACGTTTTTAAAGAAAATGTAACTTTTATTCCTTTATTTTTCGTCTCACCAACAATTGTTTTGATACTAATGAAATATGAAATAATTACTAATTTAATTGACAAAACCAAATCGGAAGAAGCAAACAAAACCGCTTCTAAAAATGTCATTTTACCCGTCTTTGCGGCTAAAATCATCGCTTCTTGGAAGCCGAAAACCTATTGCAGATTACCCAAAACCCTTTTCTTGTTATTAAAGCATGCTTTTGAGGCGACTAAAAACAGCATTTAGTGCTGCAATAGATGGCTTTTAACTGACCAATAGATATGCTTTAAGCAGCTCAAAGCTATGCTTTTGCAACACAAACTTTTACCTTTCAAGTGAAAAGAGGCTGAAAATCAAGTTTTTACATTTTGTTCAATTTTTCATCTCTTTCGCACGTTTGGCTTTTAGTTTGTATTTTTCGGCACTTTTTGACTATTAATTATTATGAATTATCTTGACAAACGGCTCTTTATCCAGCCAGTTCGCACGTCTTTACACATTATATATTTTTTCGCTCAATAACGGCTTTATTGAAAAACTTTTTGTATTTTTGCAACCTACAACACCACTACAGCAAATTGTTTTATGAAAGAAATCAAACGAATCGTGCTCACTGGAGGACCTTGCGCGGGCAAAACTACCGCGCTCGTGCGTGTCATCGAGCATTTCTCGAGCCGTGGATACAAAGTGTTTACCATCCCCGAAGTGCCCACAATGTTCACTCAAAGCGGAATGGACTACCTGACGAAGAACGCCGACTTCTTCTACGAAGGCGAGAAAGCCACGCTTGAGGTGCAGTTGGCGCTCGAAGACAAGTTCATGCGAATGGCAGAGACTTGTACTGAGCCTTGCGTCATCGTGTGCGATCGTGGAGCAATGGATATTTCTGCCTATATGACGCCCGAGATGTGGGACAAAATCACGAAGGATGTGGGTACATCTACACAGGAATTGCGCGACGGCAACCGATATGACGCTGTGCTCCACCTGGTGTCGGCTGCTGATGGTGCTGAGCAATACTATACAACCAGCAACAACGCCAGCCGCAACGAGAAAGCCGATGAGCAAGGGCTTCAGATTGCTCGTATGCTCGACAAGCGTGTCATTGAGGCTTGGACTGGCCACTCTCATCTGCGCGTCATCAACAACAACGACGACTTCAACGCCAAGCTCAACCGCGTACTCAAGGAGATCAGCAGCGTGCTGGGTCTGCCGCAACCCATCGAGGAAGAACGGAAATATATCGTTGAAGTGGTGGGCGAAATGCCTGATTGCATAGAGAGCGACATCACGCAGACGTATCTGGTGGCCGAGCCAGGCAGCGAAGTGAGACTTCGCCGACGCGGATGGAACGGAAAGTTCGTGAATGTCCTGACCACAAAAAAGAAGATTTCGGACAAAGAACAACTTGAAATAGAGCGTCAAGTGACCAACAAACTCTATCAGTCGCTCCTACAACAGGCCGACCCATATCGGCAAACTATCCACAAGATGCGCAAAAGCTTCATCTGGAAAGGGCAATATTTCGAACTCGACACATTCCTCACGCCTGTGCAAAATCTCATCATTCTGGAGACTAAGGGCATTAAGCGGCACGAAGAAGTGAAATTCCCACCCTTCCTTCGAGTCGTAGAAGACATCACAGGCAACACACAATACTACAACTACAACATCGCATTGGGACGATGACCAATATGACTTTCGATTACGACGTTATCATAATAGGCGGCGGACACGCTGGATGTGAAGCGGCGGCGGCATCTGCACGAATGGGAGCGAAGACTTGCCTCATCACTATGGACATGAACAAGATTGCCCAAATGTCGTGCAACCCTGCTGTTGGAGGCATCGCCAAAGGTCAGATTGTGCGCGAAATCGATGCACTTGGTGGCGAAATGGGACGTGTAACCGACGCTACAGCCATTCAGTTCCGTATGCTCAACCAAGGGAAAGGTCCTGCTGTGTGGAGTCCCAGGGCTCAATGCGACCGCGGAAAATTCATCTGGAAATGGCGCGAAACGCTCGATGGAATCGACAATTTATCCATTTGGCAAGACCAAGCGGATGAACTTTTGGTTGAAGACGGAATGGCCGTTGGTGTTAGAACGATTTGGGGTGCAGAGTTCCATGCAAAAAGTGTTGTCGTTACAGCAGGAACTTTCCTTAACGGACTGATGCATGTTGGCCGCCAAATGGTGCCTGGAGGAAGGTGTGCCGAACCCGCTGTCCCCCATTTCACCGAAAGTATCACCCGGCACGGAATACGCTCCGCACGCATGAAGACAGGTACGCCTGTGAGAATCGACCGCCGAAGCGTGCATTTCGAAGATATGGAGATTCAGCCAGGCGAAACCGACTTCCATCAATTCAGCTACTTTGCAGCTCATCGAAAGCTGCAACAACTGCCTTGCTGGACCTGTAACACCAACGCTGAAGTACACGAAATCTTACGCACAGGTTTGCCCGATTCACCTTTATATAATGGACAAATACAAAGTATCGGACCGCGATATTGCCCTTCCATCGAAACCAAACTGGTAACCTTCCCCGATAGAGAGCAACATCCGTTATTCTTGGAACCTGAAGGCGAGAACACCAACGAAATGTACTTAAATGGTTTCTCATCGAGCATGCCGATGGATGTTCAACTTGCTGCTCTTCGGAAGATACCCGCACTCCGCGATGTAAAGATCTATCGACCTGGTTACGCTATAGAATACGACTTCTTTGATCCAACTCAACTGAATCATTCTCTTCAATCCAAGGTTGTAAAAGGACTATTCTTTGCTGGACAAGTAAACGGCACAACAGGTTATGAAGAAGCTGGCGGACAAGGATTGTTGGCTGGCGTTAATGCAGCACTATATAGCCAATCTGCTGGAAATCAAACACTTTCAGCAGAAAACGACGATTCCATCGCAACAACTTCACGTTTCACTTTAGCACGCGATGAGGCATATATTGGCGTTCTCATCGATGATTTAGTGACTAAAGGCGTAGATGAACCATATAGAATGTTTACCTCGCGGGCAGAATACCGCATTTTGTTGAGACAAGACGATGCTGATGCTCGTCTTACTGAGCGATCTTATGAACTTGGATTAGCAAGCCGCGAACGATTTGACTGGTGGATGGAAAAGAAAAAGAATATCGATAGAATCATTCATTTCTGCGAGAATACTTCTGTTAAACCAAGCCTTATTAATGGTGCGCTCGAATCTCTTGGAACCACTCCTTTACGCTTCGGATGCAAAGTTGCCGACCTTATTGCACGTCCACAACTGTCTATGCACACACTTGCTGAGATACTGCCAAAGTTAAAAGAATTGCTGGATTCTCCGAATAATCGAAAAGAAGAAATAGCAGAAGCGGCCGAAATAAAAATCAAATACAAAGGTTACATCGAACGGGAGAAAGTGGTCGCTGAGAAAATGCACCGTTTGGAGAACATAAGGATAAAAGGACATTTCAATTATTCTGAGCTTCACGAGATTTCTACCGAAGGAAGACAAAAGCTGGAACGAATCCAACCCGAGACTTTGGCACAAGCAAGCAGAATTCCAGGTGTTTCTCCTTCCGACATCAATGTGCTTCTAGTATTACTCGGGCGCTAAAATCCTCTGCCAAAAAGAGACCAAGCGCCACTTGTTTCACGTGAAACAAATAACGAAAACATAAATTATAAGTAATTGAAAATGAACAACAAACTATTACTCGACAATCTGCGTTGCATTCCAGATTGGCCTATCAAAGGCGTCAACTTTAGAGATGTTACCACCCTCTTCAAGAACAAGGAGTGTGTGAAAGAAATTGAAAAAGAAATGTTCGAAATCTACAAAGACAAAGGTATCACAAAAATCGTGGGTATAGAGTCGCGTGGATTCGTCATGTCTTCAGCACTTGCCATCGAATTAGGCGCTGGCATCGTGCTATGTCGCAAGCCAGGCAAATTGCCTTGTGAAACCGTTCAGCAAAGTTATGCAAAAGAATACGGAATCGACACCATCGAAATTCACAAAGATGCTATCGATGAAAACGACATTGTTCTCTTGCATGATGATTTGTTGGCAACAGGAGGAACGATGAAAGCTGCTTGCGACTTAGTCAAGAAATTCAATCCTAAGAAAGTTTACGTCAATTTCATTATCGAATTAGTAAACGAAGGATTGAATGGACGTGCTGCCTTCGATGAAGACATTGAGGTAACTTCACTTATTCAGATTTAATCTGGAAGTTATACAACTAAAATCATCTTATAGAGCATGATAGGTAGAGGAACCAACCTCTACCTTTTCAATAAGCGTTTCACGTGAAACAACAAGGCGGTCGTTTGTAGTAAATAAAGGGAAAGACAAATGAAAAAAGAAGAAAACGAGAAAAGGCTTGCATACCTGAAGAACATCGTTTTGAACCTTCCTGACAAACCAGGAAGCTATCAATTCTACGATGCTAACCACACTATTATTTATGTGGGAAAGGCTAAAAGTCTTAAAAATCGTGTTTCTTCATATTTTCATAAAGAAGTAGACAGATTCAAAACAAAAGTTCTGGTCAGCAAGATTTGGGACATCAGTTATACGGTTGTGAACACTGAGGAAGATGCATTGCTTCTTGAAAACAACTTAATCAAGAAATACAATCCGCGTTATAACGTGATGTTGAAGGATGGAAAAACCTATCCAAGCATTTGTATTACCAAAGAATTCTACCCTAGGATATTCAAAACAAGGAATATCAACAAAAAAACAGGAACCTATTTTGGCCCCTACTCCAACGTGGGTAGCATGAAAGCCGTATTGGAGTTAATCAAGGCACTATACAAACCACGAACTTGTCGATTTCCAATCACAAAAGAAGGCATTGAAAATGGGAAATATAAGCCCTGTTTAGAATACCATATCAAGAATTGCGATGCTCCTTGTATAGGCAAACAAACCTATGAGGAATACCAGTCAAATATGGCGCAAGCACGCGAAATATTGAAAGGAAACACTCGAGAAATCAGCAAAAAAGTATATGAATTGATGCTTCAAAAAGCCGCAGAAATGAAGTTTGAAGAGGCTGAAATATTGAAGCAAAGATACTTACTGATAGAGAGTTTTTGTTCGAAAAGTGAAGTCGTCAGCCACACTATCAATGATATTGACGTCTTTACAATTGTAGATGACGACAACAAAACTAATGCTTATATCAACTACATACACGTCACAAATGGGGCAATCACACAAAGTTTCACCTACGAATACAAGCGAAAACTAGAGGAAAGCGATGAAGATCTGCTTATCACAGCCATCCCCGAGATTCGTGAACGGTTTCATTCTACTGCAAAAGAGATTATTGTGCCATTCGAAATGGATTGGAAACTGAAAGATGCCACATTCTTCATCCCCCAACGAGGTGACAAAAAGCACCTTTTGGATTTGTCGGAAATGAATGGCAAACAATACAAATTCGACCGTCTAAAACAGTCAGAAAAGCTCAATCCAGAACAAAAACAAACCCGGCTGATGAAGGAGTTACAACAAAAACTACAACTTCCAAAACTCCCTTATCAGATAGAATGTTTCGACAATTCCAACATTTCTGGAACAGATGCCGTTGCTGCTTGCGTGGTTTTCAAGGCGATGAAACCCTCTAAAAAAGACTATCGGAAATACAATATCAAGACAGTTGAAGGACCAGACGATTATGCGTCTATGCAAGAAGTGGTACGCCGCCGTTATAGTCGCATGATAGAAGAAGGAACTCCCCTACCCGACCTCATTATTACGGATGGCGGACAAGGCCAAATGTCGGTTGTACGCGATGTGGTAGAAGGCGAACTTGGCTTACAAATCGCTATTGCAGGGTTGGCAAAAAACGACCGGCACCGCACGAATGAACTGCTATTTGGCAACCCACCTGTCACTATCGGAATCGACATCAAAAGCGAACTGTTTCATGTTCTCACACAGATGCAAGACGAAGTACACCGTTTTGCTATCACGTTCCACCGCGACAAACGCTCAAAACACGCCCTTCATAGCGAACTTGATGACATTCAGGGCATTGGACCTAAAACGCGCGACCTGTTATTAAAGAAACTGAAGAGCGTAAAACAAATAAAACTCGCTGACATTCAGACACTTACCGATGTCATAGGAACTAAAAAAGCAGAGACTATCTATAACCATTTCCATAAAGAATGAATGGAAAGAAATCATTAGAAGCCATCTATGATATTGTCATTGATGGCTTTTAGTGGTGTCAAACGATAGGAATGATAAAGTAAAATAAATTATTTTGCTCGATAAAATAAATTATTTTACCGCCTAAAATAAATTATTTTACTTTGCAAAATAATTTATTTTACAACGTCAAAGATATGCTTTGGAATCATAAGAGCATGCTTCTTATTAGACTAAAAAAAGCATATAAATTTTGCAAATCCATTTTTTTGCTCTATCTTTGCAAAAACAATAGAAAGACAACGAATGAGAGCAGTCGTACAACGCGTGAAACACGCAAGTGTCACTATCGAAGGCGAGGTGAAATCCAAGATTGGAGAAGGCTACCTGATTCTCTTGGGCATCTGCGATGAAGACACGATGGAAGACGTGGAATGGCTGGTAAAAAAGATTGCCAACCTACGCGTTTTTGGCGATGAAAACAACGTGATGAACCGCAGCATTCTGGATATAGGAGGTGAAGCTCTTGTGGTAAGCCAGTTCACACTCTACGCCAGCTACAAAAAAGGCAATCGTCCATCGTGGTTCCGTGCAGGTTCTCACGAGCACTCTATCCCACTCTACGAGGCCTTCTGCACCCAACTTTCAGAGGCTATCGGCAAGCATGTAGGTACTGGTGAATTCGGGGCAGACATGAAAGTTGAACTGTTGAATGACGGTCCTGTAACCATCTGTATGGATACTAGAAACAAAGAATAATATGGAGCAAAGACAATTAACCAACCTAACCTTGACTGCAAATGTCATCGGCCTGGTGGGCATACTGCTTAGCTATTTCATCTGGGTGCCCTACCTCAGAATAATTGTCTGTGCTGTTGTAATGCTCCTCGTGCTATTCAATTTAACGAAATGGAGCAAACTGAGGAAAATAGACCTGCTGCTGAACATTCTATGGGTCCTATATGCAGGATGGAACATCTATAACGTAATGAACCAAATATGACTATCAAAGAGGCGCAACAGGCTGTAGACCAATGGATTAAGGAGTATGGTGTACGCTATTTCTCTGAGCTCACCAATATGGCTTGCCTTACTGAAGAAGTGGGTGAGCTGGCTCGAGTCATCGCTCGCAAATATGGCGACCAAAGTTTCAAGAAAGGTGAAGAGGCAAACCTTGGCGAGGAAATGGCTGATGTGCTTTGGGTTCTGTTATGTCTTGCCAATCAAACTGGCGTAGACTTAACTGAAGAATTGCGCCATTCCATCGAGAAAAAGACCCGTCGCGATGCACTTCGCCACATTGAAAATCCGAAACTGAAAGCGTGAACTACGAACTAAAATAATAACCTAAACAACGATAAATAATATTAGAATTATGGCAAACGAAACATTCAACAACATCAGCAAAATTGAAGAGGCTCTGGGTAAATACAACCTCGACATCGATGACGCACAAGTGAAAGACGCCGTCAAGAGAATTATTGCCGAGAAAGTGCCTGAAAACGACACGATGGAAGTAAAGAAATTCCTCTTCGGAAGCATCGAACTGACCACATTGAAGACCACCGACAGCGAAGAAAGCGTGCTGGCTTTCACCGAGCGTGTCAACGACTTCGATGCTCAGTATCCCGATCTGCCACACGTAGCCACCATTTGCGTCTATCCTTGTTTCGCCCGCACAGTAAGCCAATCGCTTGAAGTGGATGGTGTGGAAATCGCTTGTGTTAGCGGTAGTTTCCCCTCTTCTCAAGCTCTCATCGAGGTGAAAGTGGCTGAAACAGCTCTCGCTGTTAAAGATGGCGCTACCGAAATCGACATCGTGATGCCTGTTGGCAAATTCCTCTCGGGCGACTATGAAGGCGTAGCCGATGACATCAGCGAACTGAAAAACGCCTGCGGAAAAGACGTTGCTATGAAGGTGATTCTTGAAACGGGATGCCTCGGAACTGCCGCAAACATCAAAAAAGCATCGATTTTATCGATGTATGCAGGTGCCGACTACATCAAGACTTCAACGGGTAAAGAGAAAATATCCGCAACACCTGAGGCTGCTTATGTGATGTGCCAAGCTATCCGCGAATTCTACGATGAAACGGGCATTCAGATTGGATTTAAGCCTGCTGGCGGCATCAATACCGTGATGGACGCTATCACCTATTACACTATTGTGAAAGAAGTGCTAGGCGAGAAATGGCTAACCAACCGCTGGATTCGTCTGGGTACATCTCGTCTGGCTAACTTGTTGCTCTCTGAAATCGAAGGCGAGGAAATCAAGTTCTTCTAAAGCGAATTTCAAGAACAACGTTTCACAAACAAAAATGCAGAAAGGGTCGTTCCTTTCTGCATTTTTCTTTGCTTTTACCTTTCATCAAGCAGTTGGACAAAGCCAACCTTTACTTCTTTCGTTCTATTACAAAGTCAAGATAGGCACGTAAAGACTTTGCTACAGACTCATCACTTACATATTCCTCGATGAAACGGGCAGCTTCTGCATGAAAATCCCACATGCGTCGCTCTGCGTATTCAATACCACCAGAATGCTTGGCAAAATCCACTAAAACGGCGATTTCATCGGGATTAATGGTACCTTGTTTCACTTTTCTGGCCAGATTCATCACCGACTCAAATCCGAATTGTTTAAGCGCATAAATCACCGGAAGCGTCAGTTTACCTTCAGCCATATCGTTTCCAGTTGGCTTGCCAATCTCCTGTGAATCGTAATAATCGAAGATATCATCGCGAATCTGGAAGATTGTACCCAAGTTCTGCCCGAACTTTTTGGCTGCTTCTATCGCTTCGTCAGACGCACCACTCGAAAGCGCACCAATAGCCGCACAAGCCTCGAACAAAGCAGCTGTCTTCTGCCTAATCACTTGATAATAAACTTCTTCTGAGATTTCTTGGTTTTGAATATTCGTCAGTTGCAGAATCTCACCATTCGACAATGTCCGTCCAAGCTCGGCCAGATAGCGAATGATGCGTTCGTTATGGGTATATGAAACCTGCAATAGTGCGGTGGAAAGGATGAAATCACCCACAAGCACCGCCACCTTATTATTATAAGTTGCGTTCACTGAAGCCTGTCCGCGCCGCTCAGCACTCTCGTCCACCACGTCATCGTGAACAAGCGAAGCAGTATGCAGCAATTCCAATCCAACGGCAGCATGCTGAGTTGTTTCATTAACATGCCCGAAGTTCTTAGCTATCAATAGAATAAGCATAGGACGCATACGCTTCCCTGCCCGCTGACGAATATACGAAAGCGCCTGCCCAAGCATTCCGTCTTCGTGGGTAAGAGAACTATCGAACAAGTTGACAAAGTCTTCAAATTCACTCTTGATTGGTTCTTTGATGAGCGATATATAGTCCATATGCTTTGAAATTTGTTACAAAATTACGTATTTTATCGGGATAAATGCAAAATATTTTGTAATTTTACGCATTAAATCATGCAAATTATGGATAAACTGTTTCTTTTAGACGCATACGCACTCATCTATCGGGCCTATTATGCCTTCATCAAGAATCCGCGCATCAACTCGAAAGGACTTAACACGTCGGCCATTATGGGGTTTGTGAATACCCTAAACGAAATCATCAACAAAGAGCATCCCACTCATATTGGTGTGGCGTTCGATCACGGAAAGACGTTCCGGAACGAAGCTTTTCCTGAATATAAAGCCCAGCGCGAGGAGACTCCAGAAGACATTAAACGTTCTGTGCCTATCATCAAGCAATTGCTCGAAGCGTGGCACATTCCTTGTCTGCAAGTGGATGGCTTTGAAGCTGACGACGTCATCGGCACACTCGCGATGAAATCGGGGATTTCTGGAGTTGAGACCTATATGCTGACACCTGATAAAGATTATGGCCAGCTTGTACGCGAGAACGTTTTTCAGTTCCGCCCAAGGCACGGTGGCGGCTATGAAAAAATGGGACCGACCGAGGTGTGCGCCAAATATGGAATCGAAAACACCAATCAAGTGATCGACCTGTTGGCCTTGATGGGCGACTCATCCGACAACTTTCCCGGTTGTCCAGGTGTTGGTGAGAAGACTGCCGTGAAACTCATCGAGCAGTTTGGCTCGATCGACAACATGCTCGAACATACTGATCAGATCAAAGGCAAGTTGCGCGAAAAAGTAGAAGCTGCCGTTGACGATATTCGCATGTCTCACTTCTTGGCGACCATCCGAACCGATGTCCCGATTGAACTCGACATGAACGCTCTCCTACTCCGCGACCCAGATGACGAAAAATTGCGCGCCCTCTTCACCGAACTCGAATTTAAGTCACTTGCTGAGAAGATTCTTAAAAAGCCGCAACAAGTGCAAAAACCTATTAACGGGCAGCTCGATTTATTTGCAGAATTTACGTCCGAGAGTCCAGAAGTTTCAAAAAATGCCGATTTTTTGAGCCTAAAAACGACTCCTCACGATTATCAACTGATTGATAGTCAAGAGGAAATGCTTCGAATTTGTGACTTTTTTATTACAAAAAAAATTCTCAGTCTAGATACAGAAACGACTTCAACGAATGCAATTGAGGCAGAATTGGTAGGTTTGAGCTTTTCAGTCGAGCCTTCGAAAGCATTTTATGTGCCGATTCCAGGTAATCGTGAAGAAGCTCAAAAGATTGTTAACATCTTTAAAAAGGTGTATGAAGACCCCGAAGTGTTAAAAGTTGGACAGAACATCAAATACGATTTGGAGGTTCTACGCAACTACGGTGTGGAGTTGAAAGGCAAACTATGGGATACGATGCTCGCCCACTATATCCTTCAACCCGAACTTCGTCACAACATGGACTATATGGCTGAGACGCTCCTGAACTATCAGACCATTCATATCGATGAACTCATCGGGCCTCGCGGAAAAGGCCAACGCTCGATGCGCGACCTCGATCCGAGCGAAGTATACGAATATGCAGCCGAAGACGCCGATGTTACCTTGAAACTGAAAAACGTCTTGGAACCACGTCTGCGCGAAGCCGGACTCATGGAATTGTTCGAAGAAATAGAGATGCCGTTGGTTCCAGTATTAGCCGAAATGGAGATGAACGGTGTGCTGATTGACACGGAAGCTCTGAAAGAAACGTCAAAACTTTTCACAGAAAGAATGCTTCAACTGGAAGCGAAAATCTACGAACAAGCAGGCGAACAATTCAACATCTCAAGTCCGAAGCAAGTAGGCGATATCTTGTTCGGCAAAATGAAAATCATCGAAAAGCCCAAGAAGACCAAAACGGGGCAATATGTGACAAGTGAAGAAGTGTTGCAACAATTGCGTTCTCGTGCTCCCATCATCGCAGATATACTTGATTATCGGGGACTTAAGAAGCTACTTGGAACTTACATCGACGCACTTCCTAAGCTCATCAATCCGAAAACGGGGCACATCCACACATCGTTCAACCAAGCTATTACAGCAACCGGACGACTATCGAGCAGCGACCCCAATTTACAGAACATACCAGTTCGAGGCGAAGACGGAAAAGAAATCCGCAAATGCTTCATACCCGAACCAGGTTGTCAATTTTTTTCAGCAGATTATAGTCAGATAGAACTGCGCGTGATGGCTCATCTTTCAGGCGATGAAAACATGCTCAGCGTGTTCCGCGAAGGAAAAGACTTGCATGCAGCTACTGCCGCAACCATCTACAAAAAGTCGATTGAGGATGTGACTCGCGACGAACGAACGAAATCGAAACGCGCCAACTTCGGCATCATCTACGGCATTACCGTGTTCGGATTGGCCGAAAGACTGGAGATTTCGCGCGATGAATCGCGTCAGCTCATCGAAGGATTCTTCCAAACCTTCCCACAGGTGCACAACTATATGGAACAGTCGAAACAAATGGCTCGCGAACGTGGATTTGCCGAAACAATCTTCCATCGCCGCCGCTATCTGCCCGATATCAACTCACACAACGCCACCGTTCGAAACTTCGCAGAGCGAAACGCCATCAACGCGCCCATACAAGGTTCGGCAGCCGATATCATCAAGGTCGCTATGATTCGCATCTACCAGCGCTTCAAGACCGAGGGAATACGTTCGAAAATGATTCTGCAAGTGCACGATGAACTGAACTTCTCGGTCTATCCTGATGAGCGCGAACAAGTGGAACGCATCGTCATCGAAGAGATGCAGGGTGCCTATCAGCTCAAAGTACCCCTCGTGGCCGACTGCGGATGGGGAGACAACTGGCTTGAAGCGCATTAATTGTGAACCATTAGACAGAATGTTTTAGTTTTGTCAAAGGCCAAAAATGACGTTGTCAAAGACCACAAATGAGGCGGTCAAAGCTATGCAATGAGAAGGTCAAAAGCCACAAATGACAGGCTCAAAGACCATCAATGACAAATGTTGGCTATTTCATGGATTCATAGAGCGGCAAAAGCGGCATTCTTCACAAAAGAATTAGAAAATTTGGCCAATCGACTGCTTCTTTGTATCTTTGCACTTGGATTATAAACGTTTATATAAAATATGGCACTAAAATGTGGTATTGTAGGACTGCCCAACGTGGGTAAGTCCACATTGTTTAATTGTCTGTCGAGCGCGAAGGCTCAGGCGGCGAACTTTCCTTTTTGTACGATTGAGCCCAACGTGGGCGTGATTACCGTCCCCGACGAACGACTCACTAAACTGGCCGAATTGGTACATCCCGGTCGCATCGTACCTGCTACGTGCGAGATTGTTGACATTGCCGGTCTGGTGAAGGGCGCTTCGAAAGGCGAAGGACTGGGCAACAAGTTCCTTGGAAACATTCGCGAGACTGACGCCATCATCCACGTGTTGCGCTGTTTCGAAGACGAAAACATCACGCACGTTGACGGCACCATCGACCCCATCCGCGACAAGGAGATTATCGATACAGAACTGCAACTGAAGGACTTGGAAACCATCGAAGGCCGATTGGCTAAGACTGAGAAAGCCGCGGCTGCAGGCAACAAAGAAGCGAAGGTGGAAGTGAGTGTGCTGAAGGCATACAAAGAGGTGCTGGAACAGGGTAAGAATGCCCGCGTTGTGGAGTTCGACACGAAGGACGAACAAGACTGCGCCCGAGGCCTGTTCTTGTTGACTTCGAAGCCTGTGCTCTACGTCTGCAACGTAGCCGAGAACGAAGCCAAAGACGGCAACGAACTCACCCGAAAAATAGAGGCTTTGGCTAAAGAAGAAGGTGCCGAAGCCATGATTATCGCCGCCAAGACCGAAGAAGATATCGCTGAGTTGGAGTCGTATGAAGACAAGCAGATGTTCTTGGAGGAATTGGGATTGGAGGAAAGCGGTGTGAACCGCCTCATCAAGAAGGCCTATTCGTTGCTGAACCTCGAGACCTTTATTACCGCTGGCCCGATGGAAGTGAAAGCCTGGACCTACAAGCGTGGTTGGAAGGCTCCTCAATGTGCTGGCGTCATTCACACCGACTTCGAAAAAGGCTTCATCCGTGCTGAGGTTATCAAGTATGACGACTACATCCAATATGGTTCTGAGGCAGCTGTTCGCGAAGCTGGTAAAATGGGCATAGAAGGCAAAGATTACGTAGTGCAGGACGGTGATATCATGCACTTCAGGTTCAATGTTTAAAAAGAATGGTAGAGATTCTGCATTAAAAAAATAGCAAACATAGCCTATGAAAGCATTAATCCTTTATCTTTCATCCTTCATCTTTCATCCAGATTTCATCAACTGGAATCCCAGCGAGGTGATAGGACATCTGGGGCCCATTACGCTACGCTGGTATGGAATGTGCTGGCTGGTGGGCATCGTTGGTGCCTATTTCATGGTGCGCTGGCTGTATAAAGACCAGAAAGTGAAAGACGAACTATTCGACCCGCTATTCATCTATTCGTTCATCGGCATCCTCGTGGGAGCCCGACTGGGGCATTGCTTGTTTTACGAGCCCGACTATTTCCTTTCCTCGGGCACTCATTTCATCGAGATGTTCGTGCCTATGCACAAGATGGCTGATGGTTCGTGGAAATATACGGGGTATGCGGGATTGGCGAGTCACGGAGGTACGCTCGGCTTGATGATTGCCTTGTGGCTTTATTGCCGCCATACGAAGATGAATATCTGGCACGTGCTCGACGACATCGCTATAGCCACACCCATCACAGCTTGCTTTATCCGGTTGGGCAACTTGATGAACTCCGAAATCATAGGCAAACCCACCGATGTGCCTTGGGCTTTCATCTTCGAACAAGTGGATAATGTGCCCCGACATCCTGGCCAACTCTACGAGGCTTTGGCCTATTTCTGCTTCATCTTCGTGATGCTGTTCTTCTATCTACGCAGTAGGAAAAAGGATGAAAAGGGACAAAATTTGGAGCATTTGGAGCGGAAGACGGTTGGTAGCGGCTTCTTCTTCGGACTTGTGCTGACGCTGATTTTCACATTCCGCTTCTTCGTCGAATACACCAAAGACATTCAAGTGGACTTCGAGAGCGGAATGCTGTTCAACATGGGACAATTGCTTTCCATTCCCTTCATTATCATCGGCATTGCCAGCATGATTGGCGGAAAATGGATGAAGAAGATTCCTGGAGCAAAATAATTCGTCATCATTCCATTACCCCACTACCCCAACCTATGGCTCACAAAAGATTCTCAGAACTCTCTCCCCTCGCCTATCGCATTGCTGTGGAGAAAAACATCTTGCAACGCAAGGTGAAAGACTTGTTCAGCAGTCAGCATTTTGCCAGCCAACGCCAACACGAACCGCTGCCTGTTCTCATCTATCAACACAGCTCACTTATCCGACGTCGGTTGGGCAACGTCAACATGCAACTGCAGGAAAACAAAGCCGTCAACTTGGCTTTGGCTGCACCCCATGTGGACGGCATCATTATCCGACCTGGCGAGACTTTTTCATTCTGGCGACTTGTGGGACGCGACTCCAAACGTCGTGGATTTCGCGAAGGGTTGACTATTGCCAATGGTAAACCGTCGAGTGGCATCGGGGGAGGTATGTGCCAATTCTCGAACCTCATCCATTGGATGGTACTCCATTCGGAACTCACTATCACAGAGCATCATCACCACGACGGGCTCGACCTCTTCCCCGACTTCAACCGACAGATTCCTTTCGGCACAGGCACCAGTATCGTCTACAACTACCGCGACTATCGAGTCACCAACAACACGCAGAACACTTACCAATTGCTTGTCCACGTGACCGATACTCACCTATGTGGTGAACTGAGAGCCACCCAAGAAGAGCCTCACACTTTCAACATCTTCATCGAAGACGAGCATTTCACACGCGAAGGCGATGCCGTCTACCGCAATGGTATAGTTAGCCGCCAAACTATTGACCGCCAAACCAAGCATATTGTCAGCACGGAAGTAATACGTCGCAATCACGCCCGCGTGATGTACGACACATCGAATTTGAAAATAGAATAACCTAGCAACAGCCTTTATTCACTTTCCACGTAAAATCTTCTTGATATCGTTGAGTTTGTTCAAGGCCTCAACGGGCGTTAGATTATTGATGTCGAGCGTCAATATTTCATCGCGAATCTGAGTGAGCACAGGGTCGTCAAGTTGGAAGAACGACAACTGCATGCCCTCTCTGCCCTTATTGATGTTTTCAGCAGAAGGCTTTGTCACAGCACTCGCCCCACTATTGTTCTCCTCCAATTGTTTCAAAATCTCGTTTGCCCGCTTCACGATTGACTTTGGCATTCCGGCAATCTCTGCCACATGAATACCAAACGAATGCTCACTCCCACCCCGCTCCAGCTTGCGAAGGAATATCACTTTTCCATCCATCTCCTTCACGCTCACGTTATAGTTCTTGATGCGTTTGAACGAACGTTCCATCTCGTTCAACTCGTGGTAATGGGTGGCAAAAAGTGTGCGCGCTTGAGCTCTGGGATGCTCATGCAGGTACTCCACGATGGCCCACGCAATCGAAATTCCATCATAAGTAGATGTTCCACGACCCAGTTCGTCGAAGAGCACCAATGAATGGGGCGACACATTGTTCAGTATGTCTGAAGCCTCGGTCATCTCCACCATAAACGTACTTTCACCAAGCGAAATGTTGTCGCTGGCACCCACACGAGTGAAAATCTTGTCCACTAGGCCTATTTTCGCGCTCTCTGCGGGCACGAAGCATCCCACTTGGGCCAATAGCACTATCAGCGCCGTTTGACGCAGCAGAGCCGATTTACCAGCCATATTAGGACCTGTGATAATGACGATTTGCTGCCGTTCAGGGTCAAGCAACACATCATTTGGAATATACTTCTCGCCGACAGGCATCTCTTGTTCAATTACTGGATGCCTACCCTGCTTTATATCGAGTACGTCGTCGGTTGCGATGACGGGACGCACATAGCGATTCTCCTCTGCCGTCTTTGCAAACGAGAGCAGGCAATCCAACTGTGCTATGATGTTGGCATTAATCTGGATTTGCGGAATAAACTCCTGCATCGCAGCCACCAACTCACCAAAAAGGCGTTCTTCCAACGTCTGAATCTTCTCGTCAGCGCCCAGAATCTTATCCTCGTATTCTTTCAGTTCCTGCGTGATATAGCGCTCTGCTTGAGCCAGCGTTTGCTTGCGAATCCAGTCTTCAGGCACCTTGTCCTTATACGTGTTGCGCACCTCCAAATAATAGCCGAACACGTTGTTGAACCCAATCTTCAACGACGCAATACCCGTTTTTTCTATCTCGCGCTCCTGCAAGTGCATCAAGTATCCGCGACTGCCTGAAGAAATCTGGCGAAGCTCGTCGAGCTCTGTCGAATAACCATCTGCAATCACGCCACCCTTAGCCAACAAACTGGGCGGATCGGGTTGTATTTCCTTCTCTATGCGGTCGCGGATGCTCTCGCAAAGATTTAGCTGCTCCCCTATCCTACTCAAACTCTCATTGTCGGCTTCCTGACAAACCTTCTTGATTGGGCTGATAGCCGCCAACGCATTCTTCAACTGAACAACCTCCCTTGGCGACACACGTCCCACAGCTACCTTCGACACAATGCGTTCCAGGTCGCCAATGCGATGCAAATGCTCGTCAACAACACTACGGAAGTCGGGCTTGCGGAAGAAATATTCCACTACATCGAGCCGCTGGTTGATGGGCCGCTCGTCTTTCAACGGGAAGATGAGCCAGCGGCGCAACATACGGCCGCCCATTGGAGTCGCCGTGTGGTCAACAACGCCCAGCAACGACTGCCCATCATCCTGCATAGGAGCCACTATCTCCAACGAACGGATGGTGAACTTGTCGAGCCTCACGTAGCGCTCTTCTTCTATGCGCGAAAGGCTCGTGATGTGCCCTATTTGCTGATGCAACGTCAGTTCCAAATACTGCATGATGGCACCAGCGGCAATCACACCGCTATGCAGATGCTCAACGCCAAACCCTTTCAGGTTTTTCGTGCCAAAGTGTTTCAGCAACTTCTGACGCGAAGTCTGCTCTGTGAACACCCAGTCTTCCAGTTCAAAAGTACAAAAACGTGTACCGAAATAGCGTTCGAAATCCTGCTTGCGGCTACGTTCGTAGAGCACTTCCTTTGGTTGGAAATTGCCCAACAGCTTTTCCACATAGTCGTAAGTGCCCTCACCTGTCAGGAACTCACCCGTTGAAATATCCAGAAAAGCCACACCACAGGCTGTTCGCCCGAAGTTCACAGCCGCCAAGAAGTTGTTCTCCTTATAGTTCAGCACGTTGTCGCTCATCGCCACACCCGGCGTAACCAGCTCCGTGATACCGCGCTTCACCAGCTTTTTCGTCAACTTCGGATCTTCCAACTGGTCGCAGATGGCCACACGCCGACCAGCCCTAATCAGCTTCGGCAGATACGTGTCGAGTGCATGATGAGGGAAACCAGCCATCTCGTCGCCTTTCACTCCAGCGCCGTTATTGCGCTTTGTCAACGTGATGCCCAGTATCTTAGATGCCGTCACAGCATCATCGCAATAGGTCTCGTAGAAGTCGCCACAACGAAACAGCAGCAACGCATCGGGATATTTCTCCTTAAACGAGAAAAACTGCTGCATCATCGGGGTCAATCCATTCTCTTTTTTTGCCATCTGATAGTTCGTAAGTTGATAAATCCGTTAGTCCCCCACTCCGCTTCCATCGCCCTTCGAGGGCAAGTCCAAAGTGGTGTCACAACTTCTTTGCAAAGTTAGCCTTTTTTTTCTGAAACCACAAATTTCAGAGAAACAAATTGGTTTCCATCCTCGCGCAACACTCCCCTATCTTTTAGAATAGGAAAACACACGATCTTTCTCGCCACAACAGATATCCTTTTCCAACGCTACAGATATCCTCTACTCTCGCTAAAAGCATGCTTTGATGTTGCTATTGCATACATCTGATGTGGTAAAATAAATTAATTTAAAAAGTAAAATAAATTATTTTACTTGACAAGAGCTATAGTTTCATCACGTTAAAAGCACCATTTAACAAGACCATTCGTGGCCTCTGACTCTAGCTTATCACTCCTTCCCCAAGATAATGTTAGTCAAAACCGTGATGTCTGTTACATTCAATTCGCCATCTCCATTGAGGTCGGCCTCAGCAATATTGAGCAACGCAACTTCCTTGCCCAGAATCAAATTAGTGAGAATCACGACATCAGCAATGTTCACCAAACCATCGTGGTTGAGGTCGCCACGCAAATAGGAGAGGGGAACGTAGGCCGTTAGCCGCTTCAGCGTGCCATTCATTCCCACAGCGTAAGTGTATGAACCATCGGCTGTTGCGTTGATAAACTCGTCTACAGAATTGGCTGCTCCGCCGCGACTGAGGTCATAGATGTGGTGAATGAGTGTACGCTCATCGCCAAGCCCAGAAGCATGGAAAGTAGGACCGTTATTTCTGTCTTGCGTGATGCCGAATCCTTCTATCAGCGAGAGGGGTGTTCCACCGTTTCTGTCTGCCCAAATCACCTTGTCGTTGTCCAAATAGATAGGAGTGTTAACGTTTTTGCTGTCGGCAATGTTGTATTGATCGCCATAGACAGCATTCGATTTATTCCAGTTCGACTTCCTTCCCACATACGCTCCATTCCACAGTTCGCTACCCAATGTTGTCGCAGCATCTGCGGCCAAAATAGCGCTGTAGTCAGGACTTTCATAGCGTTTCCAATAGGGCGCTTCAACGGTGAAGATCGCAGTAGAAGGAGCTAAATCAGAATTATTGTCCATAGAGGCTGTAACCGTTAGGGTGCCAGGCTCCGTGAAAGCATAAGTGGAGAGGTCGGTGTAGCCCTTGATTTCAATGTTGTCGAGTTTCAATGCCGATTGGTATCTGCCCGCAACAAGATAGAATCCGTTGAACTCTGTGCTTGTTCCTTCGGGCAGATTGAACTTTCCTGACGAGCCGTTAGAGATGTTCCACGCCACCGTACGGCTGGTAGGATTGACATCGAGCACAACATGATACCACGTATCACTGGCCAAATTGGTAGTAGTAGATGCTCCATTCACCGTATAAGTGGTGGAGTTTTTGGCGCCTGTGAGGTCGAATAGCATGTTGGCGTTGCCGTTGATATAGGCATAGTTGTCCCAATTGTTCGTTGGATTGACCCCATTCTTTGCCATTACACAGAATTCCCCGCCATCGGTATTTCCCGGCTTCATAGCCAAATCGAATTCCACGGAATAGTTTCTACCACTCCCCACGCTAGCATTGTCGATGCGCCAATAAGCATAGCGCGTGTTGGTTGATCCTGTGTTTACGAAGAAATAATTACCATGTGTGGCATCGCCTGTTGCCAATGACATGTTTGCACCATTAGAAGTCCATCCTGTAATAGCGGTTGAGCTTTCATAATCTTCGCTGAAATACATTTCTCCACTCTCGCTACCGAGGTCAGTTACAGTGCCGTCAAGACTGGTGAATGTGCCCGAAAGCGAGGGATTCTGTCCGTTGGAACCAGTTGTTTTGACACTCACAACAGGCAGATAATAGTCGCGCTGAGGAGCATTGGGGAAGAGTGTGGTATAGTCAGTATAGGGAAGCATGCCCGAAACGGCGATAGTGGGCAGGGGGAGGGTAGGCTGCCCCAAAACTTGCAATCCTAACACACCATCCTGATGAACCAGCTGGATATAGTCGGAACTGATGGCATCGCATAGCAGTTTCACTTTAGAAAGGTCGCCTATGATGGTTTGTACGTTGCCAATAGGATAAAAACCGTTTGCTAGTCGGCTCGCCATACTGATTTGAATGACTGGCACTATATGCTCAGGACCGAAATTCTGCCATGTGGCGTTGTCTGCCTTCTCTGTGTCAAGCATAAGTGTTCCAACATTCAACCAGTCGTGTTCTGCATCTGCTGCACCATTTACATCCAGCACCACACGCGAACCATAGCCCAAAGAGAGTGTTGTTGCGGTGAAGCTGCTGCATGTTCCTTTTGCTGCTCCGCCTACGTTAAGCTTTGCATCATACTCCATAGTGACACCTCCTCCGAAGTTGCCACCTGTTGTGTTGAGCGTAGTGAAACGCTTCAACGCCACAGGACTGCTTTCCATCGAGCCGTTGAACTGCAATGTGCCATTCCATATGGTGGTCTGTCCTGTGTAGGTTTGTGTCACTTCGGGCAGAATGAGCGTTCCATCACCTTGTTTTACAAGGTGCATCTCGCCTGTAAATGCCCCGCCTGTAACGGTATGGGTGTAATACGTGCGGTTGATGGGAGGCAGATTGGTAGCGCCAATGGAGCCATCGGTTTTCACCTTCGTACCCGTAGTGCCGTTAACATCGGTACCTTGAACCCATGAGGGTGAATTGTCGATGAACACCCAAGGCTGAGCACCATCGCTCACATTAATGGTCATGTTGCCCGTTGCACAAGCCATCACCTGCTTTCCATTGTACGTTGAATTGATGGTACCGCCATTCGTAATCTCGGTTCGTCCGTTGCTTATCTGGGGTAGAGGAGCCTGTGTGAAGCCTTCCATTTCACCAAGATAATAGCTCAAGTGGGGAGGTTGGTTGTAAGCATGCATCTGCCACACCATTGCCTGCCGATACTGGTGGTCGTGCCAAAGAGTGGGGAGAGAATAATCGGTGGGGAATCCAGACGTGTAAATGCGAATGTTGTTTCCGTTGGTCAATATGATTTCCTCGCGCCAATCACCAAGTATATCTCCTTGGAAACAAGGCACATTCTTCGAGTAACTATTCAAGTGCACAGTACCGTCAGAAGTGAAAATGCGCCCCTTATCAGGTGCTTCTATCATCGCCCAACCATCATGACTTTTCGAACTCATAGCTTCTGACAACAGGTCACCATCCCAATAGATGCGGAAATTGAGCATATGATTTCCCAACTGAGGAATCTCGCTTGATGACTGGTCGGTCACACAACTTATCATTTCGAGATGTCCTGCCGAACAAGCCGAAGCACCGGGATATTTGTTGGAGAAGTTTGCTGCGATGGCACGTCCATCATCGCTTGTTCCCGTATGCTTGAAATAGACTTGGCTGGTTGTGGCATTACGGTAGTTGAAACCATAATAAGGACCTTCCTCCAAGCATCCCACAAACTCCAATCCTTTGCGATAAGGATCGAAATCGCTCACATGTTGTGCATCTCCATGTCCAAATCCCGTAGTGGAAAGACCTTTTCCGTTATCATCAATCACCATCGAACCATAAACAATCTCATCACGCCCGTCTTCATCAACGTCTGCAATGATGTAATTATGATATCCGTTGCCGTACCAAGGGCTCGATGAGTTGTTGCATTCCCATCGCCATTTCTCTGTTAGGGCATGCGTAGAAGGATTCACCTCCAAGGCACACATCTTGTGGCGCGTGTAGATGCCACGACCAAGGAATATAAACGGCTTGCGTCCATCCAAATAGGGCGCTCCCATGAAGTATTTAGAAGAACGATGCCCATAGTTGTCACCCCAAGCACCGGCACTTTCGCGTGTGAGCGGATAGGTAATCACCTGATATGGTTTTCCTGTCTGCCCATTCATATAAATCAGGTATTCGTTGCCCGTATTGGTGTATGTCATATTGGCGGTGTGAGTTACGGCATCGCGCGTGTTGACATTAGCATCGCCTATTGTCTGCGTCTTCCACACGCCATTTTCCTTATAATGAATAATCATGCCATCAGCACCTCGCAACAACACCTCAGCTTTTCCATCCATATCCCAGTCGTAGGCTATTAGATTGAACTCGGTGCTGCTTCCGCTTACCATGTTAGGTCCAGCATCAATCCACCAAAGTCGTGTTCCATCCAACTGATAAGCATCGAAGATGTTATAATGCGGGTCCGACATTTTCACATATTGGGCCGCATCGTCTTCAGTACTGATTCGCTTGACGATGACCTCCATTTCACCATCACCATTGAGGTCGGCCACTTCAGCATCATTGGGAATATAAGTGCTGGTGACATCCACCCCACCATAAGAATAGACAGGCTGTAAAGGTATGTCCAAATAGCCAGAATAATACTGTTGGTTGCCATAACCATTAGTGGGACAATAACTATTCCAAGGTCTCACTCCAGCACACGCAGACTGCTCAACGCCCCTTATTACAGCGCTTACCGTATATACCGCATCATTAGCGCCACTGGTATCACTATAATTGGTTACGCTCAGATTTGAGGCTATCTTCGAACCATTACGATAAAGATTATATGTTACGTCGTAGTATTCTTCACCAAGTCTTCTCCAACTGACAAAGTTACCAGAGCTGGCCTTCATAGCAACAAGTCCTCGACCTAAATAGTCGCTAATTCGCTGTGCCTTGGCTACGATGCCCATAGTCAACAGCATTGCAAACAGCAATGCCATTCTTTTTGTTTTCATATTCTTAGTTTTAAGTTTGTTTATCTAACCGCCTTTTTCCCATCAACAATGTAAATGCCTCTTGGGCTGAGAGATTGCAAGTTGTGGGTGTTGGCTGTCATTTGCCGTCCCTGAAGGTCATATATTGCGTTAGATGAGTGAGACACATTTGATGTTGCGGCAACATTCTTTATTGCCGACACTTGGCTTGAACACAAGACGTTGAACGTGCGAGTAAGCGAGATACCGTCTTCGGTAGCTGTAACCGTGAATGTCAGCAACTGCTCTGCCTGCGGATAGATTGTTAGTTGGCTACCATTAAGAGAATGGCGCATGCCGCTTGGTCCATCTATACTGAATGCTGGATTATTATAACCAGCAAAATAATCGCCAAGATTGAGAACTGCTGGACTATTTGGATTGACGAAGAAATGAGGCTCAGCCATCCAATTCAGGTATTCCTCCAAATCAGTAAACCCATTATTGTCGCTATCGTCGTTGTTGTTCGCCACGTTAGCATTCCATCCCTTCAGCGCCTCAAAGATATCGGGAATGCCGTCTTGGTCGGTATCCCACGTGGCAGGACGAGTCTCCTCCACGATGTTCAACCCGCCGAATCCTTCGGAATCGTCCTCATGGTCGATGAGCCCTTTCTTGCCCGATTTCGAGCCCACAGTACTCGTAGTGCCCTGCAACGTCTCGCGTACCATACGCACATCGTGGTTATCCAGTTCGGGTTGGTTGCAACCAACGTCGCTCAACGTATTCTTATACGCTGCATCAGCAGTCTCTATCGTAGCATAACTCTCGAAGAAAGGCTGGTCAACAAACACCTGCCATTGCTGGGTGTGTTGCGCCTTCACCACCTTGTTGTAGGTTTCGTTCTCTTTGTCTTGTGTCTTCGAACCGTTCAAGTTCTCGCGGATGTTACCGCTCACGTAGTAGCTTTGCGTACCCGGATGCGGTCCTTCGAGTGTAGCTTCCAGCAATATCTTCTTCGTTGTCGACGGTCCCATCTTGTAGTAGTTGGCCACAAACTGCCCCTCATGTGTACCGCCGTCAGTAGCGCGTTTGCCCCAATTGAAGCACACGTTGTTAAACATGTCGTGATGACCGTCGTACGAACCCGCTCCATCCAATCCTCCGCTCATGCTCCAGTTGCGTCCCTCGTTGTGAGCCAACAAGTTATGATGGAAGCTGGCACCCTTTCCGCCATTCTCTCCACCGCCAATTGTTGCAGCATAACCATGCTCAGTTCCTGCAGGATAGTTAGGATGACCGGCAATATTGAGCGCCTCACTGATAAGTGTTCTCTGGAGTGTGATGTTCTTCGCTCCACGACTTGAAAAGCCCTCATCAATGGTCCACGAAATCGAGCAATGGTCCATGATGGAATGGTCGTTGCCTGCCATTCCGAGCCCGTCGAGTCCGTTGTTGGCATCGGCATCATCGGTGATATGGCCACGTCTCATGCGAATGAAGCGAGTAATACCATCGTTGGCCATTCCAAAAGGTGCACCTCTAAACATGATGCCACGTCCAGGAGCCGTCTGACCAGCAATTGTCACAAATGGGTCATTACACGTCAACCGGCTTTTCAGATGAATCACACCCGCTACATCGAACACAATAGTGCGCGGACCTTTAGCCTTTGTAATTCCATAGCGGAACGTTCCTGGCTGCGGGTTCTGCGGATTGTCATCGAGCGAGGTCACATGATAGACTGTTCCACCACGTCCTCCTATGGCAAAACGACCATAACCTTCAGCACCAGGAAACGCCACACGGCGCGGTTGGAAACGCCACACCACGCCTTTGTAGGTCTCGCCGTCAATCACTTCATCAACACGCCAGAAATAGCGCTTCAAGGGCGACAAGCCACTTTGGTTCATCGACGGTTCATTGGTGATTGTTCCGCTTGTAGCATTAGCAACAGCAAGTGAATCATCACCGAAATAACAAACATGACTCGTGGCCCCATTGGCTGGCGTCCAGCGCAACGTGATTCCATTGTCAGCATCAGCATGGCGGTCTGCGTCAGTGGGGTAGGGGTCTTGCGCCAGCTTGTCGGCAGCCGTCTGAGGGTCGAACTCCAACGAATTGATATAGAAACTCGTGGTCGTATAGCTGACAGAAGCGTCGGGCTGGGTATAGAAAGTGATGACAACTGCCTTTTCTGGCGACTCCACATCAAAGCCGAAAGCCGAGTGGGCGGCAGCAGAAGCTTTCTGAGCCCTACAAGTTTGCTCGACGCCAGCAACAACCTCTTTGCCATCAACAGCCACGTTGACCGTTGGCAACACCACCGTTCCCTCGTTATAATCAACGTTGTTGTGATAGGCCTGAAGCGTGTGATGACCAGCAGATAAACCAGTTACAGTCAACTCCAATACCACTTGGCCCTTGGGCTCTGTGCGGTTGCCATCTGATTGCAGCACTTTCGCCGTAACGCCATCATTCACCAACACGTCGTATTTGTTCACGCCGTCCTTCCACCAGTTGGCATAAACGCAGTTGGCCGTCGAGCCTTTGCCGTTCTTCATCGAGATTTTCACCTCTCCAAAGTTTTGCGATGCACTCGCTCCAGTAGGCACAAACCACGATGTGAAGTTCTGTGCCGTCTTCTTACTGTTATTGTCGAAATCGATGTTCTGAGCCTGAACACTTGCGTTCATCGCCCAACAACAAACACCAATTAGGGTTATAATAGTTTTTCTCATGAATTGTAGGTTTGCATTAGTAGAATCGATGCAAAGATACAATAATTTTCGTAATATATGCAAGTTTTAGCCTAAAAATTCAGTATATCTTCGATAACAAGGCCACAAAATAAGGAAAAAAACGTTCGGATGTTTTTAAAAGAAATGAATCAACCAACTAATAGGATGAAATAATTCCCTTTTGACAATCAATGAAACTACGGAAATGAGCATTCTCTTTTGTCAAGAAAATTCTGAATTTTGACCCCAAAAAACGGGCTGTTTTTTGAAGTGGAGAAGACTTTGGTGCAAAAAAGGCCAAAAATTGACGTTTTCGGAAGTCGTTGATTGTCAACGGCTTCCGTTTTTCTTACATTTTATTGATCCTCGAAAACGGTGCTTTGGGGGTGTCAGAGCTATGCTTTGAGCCTCTCATTTGTGGCAAATGAGCGTCTCAGATGCCGCAAATGACAAGGTCAAAAGCCACAAATGACAACCTCAAAAGCCACAAATGACAAATCTGCCAGCAAAAAGTGAAGGGAGAAAAGCATGAAAGTAATTATTCTTTACATATTTCTTTTCTAGATTGAACGGAAAAGTTGACAAAAATTTGTCGTAGTTTTTCATAAATAAAAAAGGGTTGACACCACTGTTGAAAACAACCGTCTTCCTCTCCTGAGTAGACTTCTGACCGATTGCCATCAGACGATGTTTGCATTACTTATAGCGATTAACCTTGAAAAGCAGTTCATCTGCTTCTTCACAATACAATCTACATGAAACGAAAAAGGGTGGGGGAGAGAGACTGAAAAATGGTTTTGACATAAAAAAGTTGCAACCTTTTAAAGGCTGCAACTATTCTTTCATAATGTCATCTCTTCAACAAAAGAAACACATCATTCTTTTTTTGTCATTTTTGGATTGTCTTCTTGATGGCTCAAAGGCGACATCTGCGACAAAAAAATGAAATCTTTTATACTACAAAATGACAGTATTCAATAGTATGAATCAATCTACTGGCTCCAGTTTTATAATCATAACAAGCCCTTCAGCACTACCTTTCGTGATGGTATACTGAGTGTTTTTCGTGATGGAAACTGGTTCCAACACGTAATACTTACCATCGGCATTTTCGGTACCGCTGACGCTCAGGAGAGTGCCGTTCAACGTCACGTCGCGTCCTGTTTTAGCTGTTCCCATTATGATGGTCATCTTGTAGTCTTGTGTCGGTGTGAACGTAATGGATGTTTTGCTGTTGAGTTTCACACCTCTTTTGTAATAAGTGCCGTCGTAAGTGATTTTCCCGTCGCCATAGTCGCCAACAACCGTGAACATACTGTTCGAGGGAGAATCGTTAAAAGTAGCTATGATAGTGCCTTCGGGGTCATCGCCGCCAGGCTCATCGCCACCAGGTTCGTCGCCTCCTCCTTGCTCAGAGTCGTCTCCGAAAATGGAGACCATCGACGACTTGTAACCATCGATAAGCGCAGCAAGAGCGGTATCGTAAGCCGAATCATCGTCATCGCTGCCCACATTGTCCTTGAAAGTGTAATGGAAGTCGCCATGATTCATGCGCCCAGCACCATAGTAACCCGTCACAACAGCAGGCACGTTGACGGCTTCATCGGGTTCATAATCGTACATCACCGAAGTTGAGGTGTCGAAGTTGTTGTACGAAGTGCCTCCCTGCCGAGTTGTTTCCGATTCAGGAACCTTTTCGTCACGTGTCGTCGTCTCAAAAGCGTCGTAGCCAGTAGAGGCTGGTGTGTTCTGCGTGTAGTAGCGGAAATTCTTGGCCGAGCGGTCAAAATAGTTGCCATAAGCCTTTATCATGCCGCCATCCTCACCCGAGAAAGTGCCGCTACCCAATGCGTCGGTTCCTTGATTACTCGAGAGAATAGGCTTCTTGGTCTTCAAGAAATAGTTGTTCTCCACAAATACACTGCTACCCGTTGCCGCTCCTACACCATATTTGGCAACATTGTCGAAATAATTGTTCCACACGTGAACGCTCATCGTTCTCACACGCGGATGGCGCGAGTCGCTGTGGTCAAACCAGTTGTGGTCAAAACTGAGGTAATTGGGACCGCTTTCGCTCTTCATGCCAAACATATTCGACTTGCCTGTGTCCCAGAAGTGGCAATACTGAACAGTCACCAGCTTTGAGTCAGCTTTCACATCGATAGCTCCGTCACCTTTGTCGTGGTCACCGCTTCCATGTTTGCCATAAAACATATCCATGTGGTGTACCCAAATGTTCGAGTTGTCGGTATCCATCGAAATGCCATCATCCATGCACCGCATGATAGCAAGATTGCGGAACTCAACGCTTTTCGCATTGCGCACCAAGAAGCCGAAACCGTGAATAGTGGCATCGGCGCCAATGCCCTCGATGGTGATGTTGAGTTCGGTGTAGGCACTTTTGCCTTTAATCTGAATACCTTCCTCGCTGCTACCAAACGAGTCAACATCGGAAGCCTTCACCATTCCCACCACTCGAATAGCAAGTGGGGTTGTGACATAACTTTTCTCATAGGCGGCGAGAATGGCTTGCAAACCCGTGAATTCTCCGTTGCTGAGCTTCGCCTTTACAGTCTTGGCATTGCTGGAAGTGACATAGATGACCTGTGCGCCAGCTTTCAGGGTGCCGTCGCTACGGTAGGCACCAGGTTCATAGCCGTCTTTGAAAGCAAATCCCTCTCGTTTGTAAGCCTCAACCTTCAAAGCGGTGACCTCATTAGCTGCATCTTCCAGCTCTTGTTCGTCCACCACAGGAACTATCTTCAAGGCGTATGCGCCCGCTTTCAATCCCACAACGTCAGCACGCCCGTAGGTGCCGTAGTTGCGCACGAGTTGATGGTCGATTTTTGTGAAATCGTTATATGCACCGCCCTTCACATAAACATTGTAGGAAGTGGCTCCACTAAACAGGTTGAACGTCACATAAGCTGACTCCAACCAACCCTTCGACTCGATGATTTCCACCTTACCTTGTGCGTTAGTAAAATCGCCTTGCTCGCCAGCCTCCACAGCCTTTGTGAAGAAAAGGTTGGCCACTTGCTTGGTGTATGTGTCGTTCCATCCATCGCCTACAACGTCTATATTGCCTTCAGCCTCATCGAAATCGATGGAAACCAAGTCGTCAGTATTGTAGAACTTTGTCAATCCATCGTTGAGCGTCAGCACCGCCTGGTTCTTCAGAGTAGTCATCGGCACATCGTGAGTTTCGCATTCTTTAGGCTCTTCGCCCGGTTCTACAGAAGCTTCGCCCACAACAATATGAAAGATATTCATCGAGCCGACGGTAGAAGAGAGTGTCACGTCGCCGTCTTCAGCCACAGTTGCCCTTCCCTCTTGTGTGGTATTTTTGTCAGCAGCCTCAAAACCTGAAACATCTCTCAAGTTGGTTTGTTTGTCAAGTGTTGTTTCTGTGTCACCTGTCGAAGCACAATTAACGATAACCGTCTGGCCTTTCTTCAATCCTGGTATCGTGATAACGACATTCTTGCCTGCCAACTGTACGCGTTTACCAGCATCAATACGCAACTTTCCAACTGCAGCGGTGAACTTCAGTCCTTTCGTCAGTTGCAGCTCTTGACCACCTGCAACTAGTTCGCCATCAATGGCTGTCAAGTTCTGATAGCGATTACTACTCTCAGTGTAACTCCAATTGGTATTGTCGCCGTTGAGAGCTGTGACATCAGCATCCGAAAGAACTACTGCGAAATCCCACGTTTGTTGACCTTGCACTAACATACAGGCAAACACAGCAAATATGGAGAGAAGGAAGCGTTTCATTTGACCACCTCCTTTCTGCCATCAACTATATAGATGCCTTTGGGTAGCTTTTCGCGAGTGCCTTCTATGGATTGTCCATTAAGATTATAGATGCCCGTCTGTTCTTTCACCTTTGGTGTTTCCATTTGATAAGAGACGGAATTCGCAAGATTATCGTAAACGAAATCAATTTTCACAGCAGTCATTTCTACGGTTTTTTGAGTATTGTCAGCAAAGACAAGTACTATTTCATCACCATTGAAGGTGATGCGTTTCACGGCTTGACTTTGCTTAGTGCCGTTAACGGTTACCGTCTGCTTATTGTCACCACATGCGGCAACTGCCAACATGGCCACAAAAGCCAATAAACAAAGTTTGCGATTCATCAGTTATTCAATTGCTTAGTTTGTTTTGTCAAATATGAGTTATCTCTGCTGCAAAGATAGTAAAAAAAGGGAGCACACATTGAAAAAAGCTTTACAAAAACACGCAAACGTTTACAAGTGTTGACGGTTATTTGACATGTAAAGGTCGCATTTTAGGGTATACGACATAAAAAATCAAGAAACGGGATAAGTTTTTTCGATTGTTTTTTGTAATTTTGCCATCCAAATGGCGAAGTTACTGCATCTCGGCATAAAAAAGAAACATTTCTTTTGTTCTGCTCTTGATTTTTCGTAACTTTGCGGCCAAATACACATTATAATAAGAAAATGGAATACAATTTCAGAGAGATTGAGAAGAAATGGCAACAGCGCTGGGTGGAGCAGAAAACCTACAAAGTGGCCGAAGATGCAAGCAAAAAGAAATACTATGTGTTGAACATGTTCCCATATCCGAGTGGAGCAGGATTGCACGTAGGCCATCCGCTGGGTTATATTGCAAGCGACATCTACGCTCGTTTCAAACGTCAGCAGGGATTTAACGTGCTCAACCCGATGGGCTATGATGCATACGGTCTTCCCGCAGAGCAATATGCCATACAAACTGGACAGCATCCAGCTATCACGACTGAAGCTAACATCAAACGCTATCGTGAGCAGTTGGACAAGATAGGTTTTTGTTTCGACTGGGACCGTGAGGTTCGCACTTGTGAGCCAGGCTATTATCATTGGACGCAATGGGCATTCGAGAAGATGTTCAACTCGTTCTATTGCAACAAGTGCAAAAGTGCAAAGCCAATTGAAAAACTCATAGAACACTTCAACGAAAAAGGCACTGCTGACTTGGATGTCGCAGCTAGTGAAGAGTTGCAATTCACTGCAGAAGAATGGAACGCCTGGGACGAAAAGAAGCAGCAAGAGGTGCTGATGAACTATCGCATCGCCTACTTAGGTGAAACGATGGTGAACTGGTGTGCTGGTTTGGGAACTGTGTTGGCCAATGATGAAGTGGTTGACGGTGTATCGGTGCGCGGTGGCTATCCCGTAGTGCAGAAGAAGATGCGTCAGTGGTGTCTTCGTGTTTCGGCTTACGCACAGCGTTTGCTCGACGGACTCGACACTATTGATTGGACAGACTCTTTGAAAGAAACCCAACGTAATTGGATTGGACGCTCGGAAGGAACCGAGATGCAATTCAAAGTAGCCGATAGCGATTTCGATTTCACTATCTTTACCACTCGTGCCGACACTATCTTCGGTGTGACATTCATGGTACTTGCACCTGAGAGCGAACTAGTGGAGAAATTGACACGTCCCGAGCAGAAAGCTGAGGTAGAGGAATATCTTGCCTATGTGAAGAAACGTACAGAGCGCGACCGCCAGATGGACCATCGTGTGACGGGTGTGTTCTCAGGTTCTTATGCCATTAATCCATTCACAGGCGATAATATTCCCATTTGGATTAGCGAATATGTATTGGCTGGATATGGTACTGGTGCCATCATGGCTGTTCCTGCCCACGATTCACGTGACTATGCTTTTGCCAAGCATTTCAACCTTCCCATCATCCCGTTGATTGAAGGTGCCGATATCTCGGAAGAAAGCTTTGATGCTAAGGAAGGCATCGTGATGAATTCGCCGATAGCTGGCAAGACGGCTCTCGACGGATTCTCTTTGAACGGACTCACCGTGAAAGAAGCCATCCAAGCCACGAAAGACTTTGTGACTTCGCATCAGTTGGGTCGTGTAAAGGTGAACTATCGTTTGCGTGATGCCATCTTCTCACGTCAGCGTTATTGGGGCGAACCGTTCCCTGTGTACTACAAAGACGGAATGCCATACATCATTCCAGAAGAGTGCTTGCCACTCGAATTACCTGAGATCAAGACTTATCAGCCCACCGAAACAGGCGAGCCTCCATTGGGACACGCCGAGCGTTGGGCTTGGGACACCACGAAGAACGCTGTGGTAGATAAGAAACTCATTGACAACAAAACCGTCTTCGCACTTGAACTCAACACGATGCCTGGTTTTGCTGGGTCGAGTGCTTACTATTTGAGATACATGGATCCACACAACGGAGAGGCTTTGGTGGGAAAAGCCGCTGATGAATATTGGCAAAATGTTGACCTCTATGTAGGTGGAACCGAGCATGCTACGGGTCACTTGATTTACTCACGCTTCTGGAACAAGTTCCTCTTCGACCTCGGTGTCAGCTGTAAGGAAGAGCCATTCCAGAAACTCGTGAACCAAGGAATGATTCAAGGACGTTCGAACTTTGTATATCGCGACAACAAGGCCAGCGAGCAAGCAGGACATCCCGTGTTCATCAGCTTGAATTTGAAGCCCAAAGAAGAGAATGCTGACTTCACTCCGATACACGTTGATGTGAATATTGTTTCGAACGACATCCTCGACATCGATGCCTTCAAAGCTTGGCGCCCAGAATACGAAAACGCTGAATTCAAACTCGAAGACGGCAAGTACATTTGCGGATGGGCCATTGAGAAGATGTCGAAGTCGATGTTCAACGTCGTGAATCCCGACATGATTGTCGAGCGTTACGGTGCCGACACACTCCGCTTGTACGAAATGTTCCTCGGTCCTGTAGAGCAGTCGAAGCCTTGGGATACCAACGGCATTGATGGTTGCCACCGCTTCTTGAAGAAGTTCTGGAACCTTTGTTCGTCTGCAAGTGATGAAACCAACGAACCTACCAAAGACGAGTTGAAGAGTGTACACAAACTCATCAAGAAAGTGACTGCCGACATTCAGAACTTCTCTTACAACACTGCCATCTCGGCGTTCATGATTTGCGTGAACGAACTGTCGCAGTTGAAGTGCAAGAACAAGGAACTGTTGCAGTCACTTGTAATCACTATTGCGCCATTCGCACCACACATTGCTGAAGAGTTGTGGGAGCAGATGGGTGGCACAGGTAGCGTTTGTGATGCCCAATGGCCCGAATGGAACGAAGCCTATCTGGTAGAGAACACCGTGAAACTCGGAGTCGCATTCAACGGCAAGACACGCTTCGATATGGAGTTTGCGGCTGATGCTGACAACAAGACCATCGAAGAAAGCGTGATGGCCGACGAACGTGCAGCACGCTATATTGACGGCAAGCAAATTATCAAGGTTATCATCGTCCCTAAACGTATGGTGAACATTGTATGTAAATAAATGACAGTAGACCATCAGATTATTTGGAATGAGGCTAAGGATTATATCTTTATAACCCTTGGTCTCATTTTGTTTTCTATCGGATTCACATGTTTCCTGATGCCGTACGAGATTGTAACAGGAGGCGTGTCGGGTATATCGGCTATCATATATTATGCCACCAGTTTCCCTAACTCGTACACCTATTTTCTGGTGAACGCCCTCTTGCTGGTTATCGGCTTGAAAATACTTGGATGGAAATTTCTTGTGAAAACCATCTACGCCATTCTCGTGCTGACATTCTTGTTGGAATTCATGCGAAAGGCAATGCCACTCGATGAAACCGGCCATTTTGTGAAAGTGTTGGGTGAAGGACAAGACTTCATGTCGCTGGTCATCGGCTGTATCATGACTGGTAGCGCTTTGGGAATCGTATTCCTCAACAACGGCTCCACAGGCGGAACCGACATCATTGCCGCTTCGGTAACCAAGTTCCATAATGTCTCGATTGGAACCGTTCTCATCTTCGTCGACTTCATCATCATCGGCAGCTGTTTCTTCATCCCACAATTTGGCACGATGCTTGAACGTACCACGATGGTGGTCTTCGGATTCTGCACGATGGTCATCGAGAACTTCATGCTTGACTACATCATGGAGCGACGCCGACAGTCGGTGCAATTCTTCATCTTCTCGAACAAATGGCAGGAGATAGCTAACGCATTAGGTACCCAAACCGATCACGGCGTCACAATCCTCGATGGTCACGGATGGTACACCGGCCAACAACGCAAGGTTATCTGTCTGCTTGCACGCAAGAACGAAAGCACCAACATCTTCCGACTCATCAAGATGATTGACCCTAATGCCTTTGTCAGTCAGAGTTCGGTTATCGGTGTTTATGGTGAGGGATTCGATCAGATTAAAGTGAAAATACCAACAGAAGAGAAAAAATGATAGAAATCGTTTTCGCTACTAACAACAAGCATAAACTCGACGAGATTCGCCAGATACTCGGTGAAGAGTTCAAAGTATTGTCACTCAACGACATCAATTGTCACGATGAAATACCTGAGGATCACGACACCTTGGAAGAGAATGCACGACAAAAAGCAGAATACATCAACAACCACTATGGCATCAACTGCTTTGCCGACGATACAGGTTTGGAAGTGGATGCGTTGGGTGGCGAACCTGGTGTTCATAGTGCCCGCTATGCTGACGGCACCGACCACGACAGCGAGGCTAATATGCAGAAACTGCTTGCCAAATTAGGAAATAATAACAATCGTCGTGCACGATTTCGCACTGTTATTGCGTTAGTAGAAGAGGAAGAAGATTTCGATACCGAATTTCCGTTACGCTTTCAAAACGTTAAATACTTCGAGGGAATAGTAGAAGGAACCATCGCTTACGAGAAGAGCGGACATGAAGGATTCGGATACGATCCTATCTTCATTCCCGATGGCTACGACAAGTCGTTTGCTGAATTGGGTGAAGACATTAAGAACAAAATATCGCATCGCGCTCGAGCTGTGCAAAAGTTGGCTGATTATCTGAAAAGAGATATTCGTTGAGTTTTGTACATGTGGCATGTACGCTCAGTACTGCTATCTTGTACACCCAGTACTGCTATCTTGTACACTCAGTACAAGTGGCATGTACACTTTGCAGAAGCCACATGTGCGTTGCATAAACGAAAGATATAACTGAAGACAATGATGAAAAGAACTATCATAACGTTGGTTATTGCCCTATCCACTTGCTTTGCTGCCACTCCTTCGAAGGCGGCAAGCATCGGGACGTGGAATGCCTATATGGCCTATTCCGACATCACGGAGATAGAGCAAAATGGCCACCTCGTGTATGTGTTGGCTTCGAAAGACCTATATGTCTACAACACCAACGACCAAAGCATACAAACGTTCGACAAAGTAAACCTGCTGAACGACTGCAACATCGCTCACATTGCTTGGTGTAAAGAAGCCAAGCGGCTCATCATAGTCTATGAAAACCAGAATATCGACCTGCTTGACAATAATTTCGACATCGTCAACATCTCCGACTATTATTCTAAATCGCTGACTGGAGACAAAACCGTCAACAGCATCTATATTCAAGGCAACTATGCTTATCTGGCTGCCGGTTTCGGCATTGTGAAAGTGAATGTGGCGAAAGCCGAAATCAGCGATTCCTACAACTTGGGATTCAATGTCAACTATGTTTATATTGAAGGCAACAACATCTTTGCTTCATCAAAAGCGAGGGGAACCTATCGTGCCGACATGAATAGCAATCTGCTCGACAACACCAACTGGTCGTGGGTGAGCGGATTCGTGAATAAAGCCAAACCGATGGACCAACAGTTGTTGGCTACTCTAAAAACATTGAAGCCCGGCGGTCCTCAAACGAATGATTTCTCATTCATGAAGTTCTATAACGGACAACTCTTCACTTCGAACGGATTGACTGACAAGACAGGAAACATCCAGATTCTGAAAGACGATGAATGGATGATGTACCAAAACAACGGCATCAGCCAAATAACCGGCTACACCTATCCTGGCATCATCTGTTTCGATATCGATCCACTCGACGAGAATCATCTTTTTGCCTCCTCAAGAAACGGTGTCTATGAATTCCGTAACGGTCAGTTTGTGACGCATTACAATCATAAGAACTCGCCTATTGAAATCTTTGACGGCGTTCACGAAGAATATCAATTGGTGGAAGGACTGAAATTTGATGCTGAAGGAAACTTGTGGTGTCTCAACAGTCAGGCACCCACGAAATGTATCTTGAAACTCGATCGCAACGGCAAATGGTCAAGTTATAATCATGCAGAACTGATGAAACTGAACGATGATGTCGACAACAAAAGCCTTGGCACACTCGAACGCATGATTCTTGATAGCCGTAATCTGCTTTGGTTTGTCAACGACCACTGGACAATTCCTTCACTTTATTGCTATAATCCCGCTACTGACCAGCTGACAGCATTCACCAAAATCACCAACCAAGACGCCACTTCCTATTCGTTCGACTATGTCCATTGCGTAAAAGAAGACAAGTCTGGCCGCATCTGGATTGGAACCAACGTGGGTCCTTTCTATTTAGAGCCCTCTGAGTTTAACAGTTCGAATCCCGTCTTCACACAAGTGAAAGTTCCTCGCAACGACGGTACAAACTATGCTGACTATCTTCTTAGCGGTGTAGATATTTCTGCTATTGCTATTGATGCTGGCGGACGCAAATGGTTTGGCACATATGGAAACGGCGTTTATCTCATCAGCGAAGACAATATCCAACAAATACACCACTTCACAACGAACAATAGTAAACTGATTTCTGACAACATCGAAGACATCGCCATCAACGATAAGACGGGAGAAGTATTCTTTGCAACCAGCAACGGGCTTTGTTCGTTCATGAGTGATGCAACGACACCAAACGATGATATGGACAAAGATAATGTTTATGCTTATCCAAATCCTGTCACACCAGAATACAACGGATTGATTACTATTGTAGGACTTTCCTATAATGCCGATATCAAGATTGTAACCAGCAATGGTTATCTAGTGGCTGAAGGGCGCAGTAATGGAGGTTCGTTTACTTGGAACGGATGCGACAAAAATGGCAAACGAGTCGCTTCTGGCGTGTATATGGTTATGAGTTCCACTCAAGAAGGAAAGAAAGGAACCGTATGCAAGATTGCTGTCATCAACTGATTCGCCGCTTTTCCATCCGTCAGCATTGGAGCATCTTGACAATCATTGTGCTCACGCCGTTCTTTTTAGCTGGAGCAATACCCATTCTTCCCACATTTGATGATTGGACATCGCTTGTTTCACCTTCATTCGAACCGTTCTTCTCAAAAGAAAGATTCCTCTTTTTCGGTTATCATTGGCGACCATTTGATTCCATTTTTGGCTATATTGTAGGGCGAAATCCACAACTTCTCTTTCCCTTGCTCAATCACATTTGCGTTGTATTGGGACACGTTTGTGGTGCAATTCTTTTGTTTCTGATAGCAAGAAAACTACGCCTCAATTCATTTGCTTGCAACATCGCCACACTCTTTTTCTTCCTTTCGCCTGGAATGTTGGCAACTGTGTTGGCTGTAGACGGCCTCAATCAGACTTACGCCAACTTTTGGGCACTATTGTCCACCTTATTATATTTATCGCTTCAGGGGAGAAAAAAATACATTGCTTGGCTGTTTTTCATCTTCATTGCCACACTCTGCAAGGAAAACGCATTGATGTATGCGCTTATTTCGCCCATTCTTGCATTCTCTTTCAGCATTATCAATCGCTCTATTTTGCGTAAAGACCTCGTTATTGGTATCGCTATAATGGTTGCTTACGCACTTGCAATATTGCTTTTACCCAGCAATATAGATATTCATCCCGAATATGTTCCAAGCGTAGATAAAACCATTAAAGACGTCTTTAAATTTCTATTGTCAACTTGGTTTGCTGTTGATTTTGTCAGTCTTCTCTATCCACCCAAAAGAGATATTCTCATTGCAGCTATCACTTTACTGCTTTCATTGCCTTTATTATACTTTGTTTTTATCAAAAATATCAAGTCATTTTGCAATAAACAACTAATAGGACTTCTCATCTGCCTTCTTCTTGCTGTAGCTCCTCACATCTTGACGGTCTTCAGTATGATGCACACCTATGCGGGATTACCTTTTGCAGCACTCATCATCGCCACCGTTATTCATCGAAACACGATGACAACGAATTGGAAATGGGCAATCATCTTATATTTCATTGCAGCTATTTTCGTTGATATTCATCTCACTCATCTTTCCTATCAATCAGGCTTAGTTGGGAAAGAAATGGCACAAAAAGCTATTCAGAAAACACTATCAACACCTAGCACCCAACACTCAACACCCAAATCCGTTTATATCGTCATCATTGAAGACCTTCATCCGCATTTCTCTTCATTCTGCGTTCCACCATCTGAAGCATTTGGATGGGGTAGGGCAGCACAATATGAAAACAACTATATCTGGCCTGTTGAATTGAATGATACGATTATAGAGCGGAATGAAAAATATAAACAAAACGCTATGAAAATAGCGCAGACAGCTTTGAAACAACGTCAGGCTGACTGCGCTTGGATTATTGACGACCTTGATATTGAAGTCATCAAATAACAACTGATTTTCTTTTGTATTCTTCTATATTCCTTCCCGCTCGCTAATCAAGTACACAGGACGGTTCTTTGTTTCGTGGAAAATGCGTCCTAAATATTCGCCGATGATTCCTAATGACAAGAGTTGAACGCCACCAAGGAACAAAATTAATATGACCAACGTGGGATAACCTTGCACCGGTTCGCCATAAAGAATGGTTTTTACTAATACGTAGCACATATAGATGAATGCCACAAACGACACCAGAATTCCTATTACAGTTGATATTCGCAAAGGTGCAGTAGTATAGGAAGTGATGCCTTCAACAGCCAGATTGAAGAGTCGATGATAGGTAAACGATGAACGACCTTTCTCGCGATCGGCTTGTTGGAAAGAAATCTTCTTCTTCTTGAATCCAATCCAGCAATAAAGTCCTTTTGTATAACGTTGTGTCTCACGCAATTTCTTCATCGAATCGATGCACTTGCGATCCAACAAACGGAAATCGCCAACGTTTGGCAACACGTCTACTTTAGCCATTCTCTGCAACAACCGATAATAGAGCATCGAAAGTTTACGGCGAAGCCAGCTTTCTTTTCCTCTATTCAACCGTTCTGCATAGACATCATCATATCCTGATTCCCATTCACCAATCATTTCAGCCATCAATTGAGGCGGATGTTGCAAGTCAGCATCCATGATAATCACACAATCGCCCGTTATGTGATCGAATCCGGCCAACATCGCATTCTCTTTGCCAAAATTGCGAGACAAACTGATGAAGCACACCCTCTCATCACGCTCACGCAACTGTTTGATTCGCGAGAGTGTATCATCGTAGCTTCCATCCTCCACAAACACAATCTCCCACAAATAGCGGTCTATCGATGAAATGCTATCTGTAAGTTGCTCGTAGAGCCTTTCAATGTTGTCTTGCTCGTTGTGGCAAGGAATGAGAATCGATATTTTTTTCAACGTCAAAACGATTTATAATCAATGATTAAGACAGTTCAAGCATGCGATTGATTGACTTCACAGCTTCTTTTGCAACAGCTTCGTCAACCTCTACAGTCGGCCATTCATATTTCAATGCATTATAGATTTTCAATAGCGAATTCATCTTCATAAACTCGCATTCGTTGCATTGACAACCTACGCTTCCTTCACTCACCTCTGGCGGAACAGGATAGAACGACGTATCAGGACAAGAACGCTGCATCTCGTGCAATATTCCCGACTCGGTTGCAACGATATATTCGTTTTCAGGATGAGCTTGAGCGTATTTCAACATCACAGCCGTTGAACCCACCACATCAGCCAAAGCCAGCACAGGACCTTTACATTCCAAGTGAGCCATCACGATGGCATCAGGATGTTCTTCCATCAACTTCACAATCTCGCCTACAGAAAAACGCTCGTGAACATGACAACCACCATTCCAAAGCAGCATCTCGCGGCCAGTTACCGAATTGATATACGAACCCAGATTATAGTCAGGACCGAAGATTATCTTGGCGTCTTCAGGGAAAGAATCGATGATTTTCTTGGCATTTCCACTCGTTACAACCACATCAGTCAATGCTTTCACGGCAGCTGTAGTATTCACATAACTCACCACTTGATAACCAGGATGCTCATCCTTGAATTTCTTCAAGTCTTCAGCCTTACACGAATCAGCCAACGAACATCCGGCATTCAGGTCGGGAGCCAATACTGTCTTCTCTGGAGAAAGTATCTTGCAAGTCTCAGCCATGAAGTGAACACCGCACATCACCATCATCTTCGCGTCCGTCTCTGCTGCTTTGCGAGCCAAAGCCAACGAGTCGCCAACGAAGTCGGCAATGTCCTGAATGTCGCCCGTAGTATAATAATGTGCCAGGATGATGGCATCTTTCTCTTTGCAAAGCCGGCGTATTTCGGCCTTCACATCGATTCCTTCAGGCAGAGGTTCGTCAATGAAACCTTTCTCAATCCATTCGTTTTTCAACATCGTTTTATATTTTTATGTTTTAATTCTAAATTTATAAATAGACAAAACAGAACAAGAAGTGGTGTGAATTGGTTGATAAAAAAACACTCTTTTTGTTGCTCATTTCGTTATCAACTTGAGATTTCACGCTATTCACAACCGTTGTTCATTGTTTATCGTTGATACTGAACTCGATAGATGGGTTATCCACAAATTCAGTTTTCGGTGCAAATATAACAAGTTTATATCTTTTTTCGTCATTTTTGAGTGGAAATCTTGTAGAAAAGTCGTGAAAAAGTTGTGTTAAATGCACCATTTGATGTTGGTTGTGTGCTTTTTGACGAGTTATCCACACGTTTTTTCCACAGTTATCCACATGGTTTTCCACAATCAAAAGCCACCTCTTAAATTACAAGAGTTATCATCTGGTGTAGTAAAATAAATTAATTTACCAAGTAAAATAAATTATTTTACAATGCAAAATAAATTATTTTATCGAGCAAAATAATTTATTTTACTTTGCAAGAGCTATGCTTTGACAACGCTATATGCCGCAAATGACCATGTTATAAGCCACATATAAGAGACTTATATGTGGCAAATGACGACATAAAAAGATGTTTTTGGAAAAAAGACAGCTTATTTCGGTTGATTCTCATTTATAAATCGTAAATTTGCAGAGACGTAAAAGTTCGCAATGAAAAAATTTTTTCTATTCGTCATATTTGGATTTTTGGTCAGTTGTCAGAAGAAGACTGAGACGGCCGCTGATGCTTTGCATAAGAAGGTTTTCAAAGATGAAGTGAGATTGAAGACCACTCCTGTGCAGAGCCAGGGACATAGTACGCTTTGCTGGATTTATGCGATGCTTGGGACAATAGAGACCGAACATCTGATGCAAGGCGATTCAGTGGTGCTTTCTTCGGATTATCTTGCACGAATGTTGTTGACTGAACAAGTTCGCGAACGCTATCTGACAAAAGGCAGGAAGCCGATTTCCATGCGGGGAATGATGCCGATGGCTATTCATTTGTTGGAGCAGTATGGAGTTGAACCACTTGCGAGCTATCATGCAAAATCGAAGATTAACTATCATGTAGTTGGCCGGAAATTGGAGCAGATAACCGATGTTGCGTTGGCAAGAAGACAAGGTTTGGAGTATCTTGAGGAGAGAGTGAACGACTTGTTGGATTCAACAATAGACTTTATGCCGAAGTATGTCTTCATGCTTGGTGCTGAATATACGCCGCTGGAGTTTGCACATAGTGTTTGTCAAAAGGATGAATATCAAGCATTTACATCGTTCACGCATCATCCTTTCCATCAGCCGTTTGTGCTTGAGTTGGCAGATAATCAGATGAACGACGCTTTTATGAATGTTCCTATAGACACGCTGATGAATCGGATAGACAGTTCGCTTCGTGCAGGACATCCTGTTTGTTGGGAAGGAGACGTTAGCGAGCCAGGTTTTTCGTTCAAGAAAGGAATAGCCACCATTGATGTTTCATCCGACGTTCAATCTTTGCGGCAAGAGCAATTCGAGCAGTTTAAGACGACAGACGACCATTGTTTGGTGCTTGTTGGAATTGCTCGGGATGAGAAAAACGAGAAATATTATTTGGCGAAAAACTCTTGGGGAACCCATAATGTTTATGGTGGATTCATGTATTTGTCGGAGGATTATGTGAAGTTAAAGACCATTGCGGTGATGATTAGAAAGTCATGAAGAAACTCTTTATATTCGATTTTGACGGCACAATAGCTGATACTCAAGGCATTATCACGAAGACAATGATGATGACGATTGACGAGTTGCATTTGGAAAAACGAACAGTAGAGGAATGTCGGGCGATGATAGGATTGCCGCTGGCTGAAGCGTTTGTGACCTTGCTGGGTGTTGATGATGAAACAGCCGACCTGTGTGCAGCTACTTATCGCCGTATATTTATAGATAATAATGTGCCTGGAGCAGTCAGTTTGTTTCCACATGTTTTTGAAACGATGCAAAAGTTGCATCAGTTGGGTTGCACGCTGACAATAGCCACAAGCCGCAGTCATGCTTCGGTAGTTCAGTTCTTGGAGGAGATGCAGTTGTTGGATGTTGTTTCCTATATACTCGGCGCCGATGATGTTGAACGTGCAAAGCCTGATCCTTTTCCTGTGTTGAAGACGTTGAAGGATTTGGATTTCAAGGCAGAAGACGCGATGGTGGTGGGCGATACTTCGTTTGATATTCTGATGGGTTATCGTGCAGGAGTCCGAACATGTGGTGTGACATATGGAAACGGGACAGAAGAACAGTTGCGTGAGGCTCATGCTGATGAAATTATCGACGACTTTGCTCTGTTGGCTGAAATAGCGATGAAGTAAAGAAAACAGAAGATAGTGTTTTTTGCACTCTGCATAAAAAATAAATGAATTTATTTTATTCTGCTCTTTTTTGTGTAACTTTGCACCCATGAATTCGATACAGGATTTTGAAATCATGGCTCCTGTGGGGTCGCGCGATTCTCTTTCCGCAGCCATGAAGGCTGGTGCGGGAAGTGTTTATTTCGGTATTGGAAAACTGAATATGCGCTCCCATTCGGCCAATCATTTCACGATAGACGACCTTCGTGAGATTGCCGAAACATGCAATCAAGCGAACATCAAGACCTATCTCACCGTGAATACGATAATTTATGGTGAGGATTTGGAGACGATGCGCGAGATTTGCGATGCGGCTCACGATGCTGGTATTTCGGCCGTTATCGCTTCTGATGTGGCCGTGATGACCTATTGTCGTCAGATTGGACTTGAGGTTCATTTGTCCACTCAGCTGAACATCTCCAACATCGAGGCGTTGCGTTTCTATGCTCAGTTTGCTGATGTGGTGGTGTTGGCCCGAGAGTTGAATATGGATCAGGTGAAGGAGATTCATCGGCAGATTATCGAACAAGACATTCGTGGACCTCGTGGCGAGTTGATTCGAATAGAAATGTTTTGTCACGGGGCGTTGTGTATGGCGGTTTCAGGCAAATGCTACATGAGTCTTCACGATTCCAACCGCTCTGCTAATCGTGGCGAATGTATTCAGATTTGCCGTCGTAGTTATATTCTGACCGATGCCGAGACGGGCAATGAGATTGAGGTGGACAACAAATATCTGATGAGTCCGAAAGACTTGAAGACCGTTCGTTTCATCGACCGATTGATGGATAGTGGTGTTCGGGTGTTCAAGATTGAAGGTCGTGCACGCGGTCCTGAATATGTCTATACGGTTGTCAGTTGCTATCGCGAAGCCATTCAATCTGTGCTCGATGGCACGTTTACCGAAGAAAAGAAAGACGAGTGGGACAAACGGTTAGCATCGGTGTTCAATCGCGGGTTCTGGGACGGATATTATCAAGGACAACTGTTGGGTGAGTGGAATAAGAATTATGGTTCAAACGCTACTGACAAGAAGGTGCTTGTGGGTAAGGTCATCCGTTATTTCTCGCGCATCGGCGTTGCTGAAGTGGCGGTAGAAGCCACAACTTTCAGCGTTGGCGACCGCTTGCTTATTACAGGTCCCACTACGGGTGCGCTTTGGTTGAATGCCGAAGAAATCCGCTACGACTTGAAACCTGTGGAGACTGCATTGCAAAAACAACGTGTTTCTATTCCCGTTCCCGAGAAAGTGAGACCGAATGACAAACTATTCAAGTTAATATAAAAAATATGCCGACAATAAACGAATTACAAAACGAAGTAATAGAGCAGTTCGCTGATTTCGACGACTGGATGGACCGCTATCAGCTGCTCATCGACTTGGGAAACGATCTTGAGCCGCTTGACGAGCGATATAAGACCGAACAAAACCTGATTGACGGTTGTCAGAGTCGTGTGTGGCTGCAATGCGAGGAGCGTGAAGGAAAACTTTGGTTCTCAGCCGACAGCGATGCGTTGATAGTAAAGGGAATCATCGCTTTGCTCATTCATGTGCTCAGCGGACAATCGGCAAAAGATATTCTCGATTCCGAGCTTTATTTCATAGAGCAGATAGGATTGCGCGAACATTTGTCACCAACCCGCTCGAACGGATTGTTGGCTATGGTGAAGCAGATTAAAGCCTACGCTTTGGCATATTCCGTGAAATGAGTCATCGCAAACTTCGTACGATAGAGATGAACCGGCTCAGCATTGAGGAGTTTCACGATGCTGAGAAGTTGCCGCTTATCGTTGTGCTCGACGATGTGCGGTCGATGTATAATGTGGGTAGTGTTTTTCGTACATGCGACGCTTTTCGCGTGAAAGCCATCTATCTTTGTGGCATCACAGCGACTCCTCCCCATCCAGAGATTCACAAGACGGCATTAGGTGCTGAAGATGCTGTGCAATGGCGCTATTTCGCTACTGCCGATGAGGCTGTGGAAGAGTTGCATCGTGAAGGTTGCTTTGTCTATAGCGTTGAGCAGGTGGAGAATAGTACGAAGCTGAATCAATTGACAAAGGACAATTCACAATTGACAATTGACAATAGACAATTGAGGGGGAAGGCTATTGATGGGAATTCGATTGCAGTAGTGTTTGGCAACGAAGTGAAAGGAGTTCATCAGTCGGTGGTAGATGCTAGCGACGGTTGTCTGGAGATTCCCCAATTTGGCACCAAACATTCGATGAACGTGTCGGTAACGGCAGGTATTGTGATTTGGGAATTTGCCCGAACAATGAACTTCTTTTGAGGGATTGTTATCTTAATCCTTCAACTCTTTAAATCCTTCAATTCTTCAATTTTATAATATTTAAATTCTTAAATTTTTCCTAGTCCTTCAAGCAAAGCGGCAGCTAAGGGATTATGCCCCACATCGCTCTTCGTTTGCGGATTATCCTTTCTCTTTTCCTCTCTTTTCACAACAACGTAAGCCGAGCCAGTATTGATGCGCTTACGTTCGAAATTCAGTTTCTTCAGTAAGTTTCCAATTTCCTGATTCGCTTTGTCCGACAGGGGAATATTAGGATATTCCTCAGCTAAGATTGCGATGATGTCATCCACTTTCATCGCCTTTACCTTTTCGCCCTCAACGGGACTTCTGAATGTGGCGAGAATCATCTGTCGCAGGTCGCTCACGTCTTGGAACAAAGCGTTGCGTGCCACAAGCCGCTCCGTTTCTTCGTCGTTGAGCTTCCATTCTGCACCCTCGTCCAATTCTTGTTTGATTTGTGCGAAAAGCTGAGTGTGGTCGATAGGTGTTTCAAGTTGCACAGGCTTGTCGATGGCAATACATACCAACCGGCGCATGTCGGCAGCCGACGTGATGGGCTGTTGCGCTGTAGAGGTCTTTATCCAGCAGTTGCCCGAGCGACGGCGGAACTCTGCATTGTGCGTGATGAAATAGTCGCGTAGTTCAGGCGGCACCACGAAAAGGCTGTAGAGCCATCCCCATTCTCCGTCGGTCTCTGTCAGCACGGGTTGCAGCCAGCAGCCCTCATCAGTCGCTGTGTCGTCCATCCACAGCGCAACCGTCTGCAGCAGCCACTTATGGAAGAACATTGCCCAGTCTTCATTGTCGCTGACAATGCGCCCCGCCAAGTCTTCCGTTCTGTCTTTGCCGTCCCACGGAGAGAGCCAATAGAGGAAGTGCCGGATGGGGTCGGCCTCGTCCTCCATCCGCCCTTTGTTGATGTCCACCTTTATTTTCATGTCGGCAAATTTAATGAATAATCGCCTTTTTTGCAAGAAAAATGATGGAAAAAGAAGATAGTTTTTAACTGTTGTGTTATTTCCCAGTGATTTGCTGTATGTCTTTCAAGTTGATGTCACCCTTGACGTTGATGATGTTGATTTCATCGTCTTCTTCAGCAATGAGGGCAAATTCGGACTTGCCCGCTTTCAGTTTCTTGAAGTAGATAGTGGCGTGGTCACCATCTTCGTTGGCTTGCATCACTATTTCGTATTGGTTTTTCTTATAGAAATCCACGAATTGTTTCTTCACGTTGGCAATCATCGAAGGCCGCTCGCACGAGAGTACGCGCAACTGATCGAGTTTCGATGCAACGTTTCCCACCTCGATGTTGCTTGTTTTCACGTTTGGAATCATCTGCAACATGGTTTTTGAAATATAGATGGTAGTGATGCCGTTGACATCATTGAACTTTTCGAATATCGCGTCTTGTGCCAAACTTTTGGCAGGCATGACGAACATGAGCGTCAATGCGATGAGCGTGGTGAAAATATTCTGTTTCATCGTTTTGGGAGTTATATAGGGGTTACTGGATAGCTTTGTTGATAGTTTCTGAGAATTTCAGCAGCGCGCGTTGCGTTTCAGCGGCAGCATCTTCGGGATTGTCGAAGGTGTCTTTCGGTTGTTGCTGGGCGTAGTGCTGCCGTTCGTATCGATAATTGACAACGAGTGCTACAGAGACAAGGAGCAGCAGAGAGGCGGCAATGCCGGCAATCCATTTGAGCGAGATGGTGCGTGCACGCCGATGTGTGGTGCGTTCCACGGTGTTCCACCCATCGATTTGCCGTTCCATCCGTTTCTCCATCTGCGTCAGCAAAGCATCGGCTTGAGCCATTTGTTCTTTTGATGCAGTGCCTTTTTCGATTTGTTGGAGCAGGAAGTCGAGTTGGTTGTTGTTCATTGTCGTCATGTATTGTTGAATCTTTGTTTGATGTTTTTCCTTGCCCGGCTCAGCAGACTTCTGATGTTTGTAGCTGAAAGACCGGTTTCCTCTTCTATTTCGTTAGCCGAAAGGTTATTCACGGCGTGCAACTTGAGGATGAGCTGCTGTTGCTTGGGTAGTTGGCCGATTAGTATGCCTACTTGTTCCGACTCGTCGCGTGCCTCTATCTGTGTCATGAGGTTGTCTTCATCGGTAACAGTCAGCGTCTCTGACGGGCTGTCGGCAATAGACAGATGCTTGCGGCGCTGTCGGTCGCGAAACATATTGGTGACGAGTGTGGTGAGATAGGCTTTGTCGTTATCGATGTTGCCAAGTGTCTCGCGTTTTGTCCAGAGTTTCAGGAAAGCTTCCTGCACCAGGTCTTCAGCATCTTGCGTGTTGCCCGTCAGTCGCCAAGCCGTCCAGAAGAGGTGGCGCCAATAGGGCATGAATCGTTGCTTGAAGGCAGAAGCTTCCATGAGTTTTCAGTATGTTTTTTTATTTCACATTCTTGATGATGTCGTCCAAGTCGACGTGTTTCATCTTTCCTTTGAGTTGTACCAACTGACAGTCTTCGTCGTCGGCATTGAGAACCAGCAGTTCGCGAATGGCGTTCTTCTTTAGTTTAACAAGAACCAGTGTGCGTTCGCCGTCGACATTAGAACTGACAATTTGCTCGTATCCCTTGGTTGAGAGCCGTTTGGCAGACTCCAAGAACTGCTCCTTCACTTTTTGCGAACAGTCTTCCAAATTGAGCGCACGCATTGAGCGGATGCTGCGCATGACAGTACGGGCGGTAGGGTCGTCATCATTGTGGTTGACCAAAGGTCGCAGCAGTTTGAAGAGCACTCTGCCCATGTGCACATATTCGGCGTTCTTTTTCCCTTTGTATTGGGCGAAGAGGTCGCCAGGCGTCTGCGCAGTTGCCGACGCGCTGGCGAATATAATGAGGAGAGAGATAAATAGTTGTTTCATCGTGAGCAGGAGAGAGGAAGAGTATTACTGACCGAAATCTTTCAGATCGTTCACGTCTTGAGGACGGATGTTCCCACAAATCTGAACCAAAGCGCATTCATTGTCTTCGATGCTGATGACAAGCATTTCGGTGATAGCGTCGCCTTTGGTCTTCACAAGAATTTGGGCCTTTTCGCCGTCGTCGTTGCTGTTCACCATTTGCTCGTAACCTTTTTTGGAGAGATTCTTTACTTTCTTCTCGAATTGTTTGACCAATTGGTCGTCGTCCTCAATGCTCAGAATGACAATGGAGTCCATTTTCTTCAGCAGTTCCTTCTTGTTTTCGTCTTCCACACCATTTGCAGCCAAGCTCATAAGGGTTTTCGGAAGACTCACGAACTGCACGTTTGGTTTGTCTTTGAACTCGTTGAAAATGTCGGCGGCTGTTTGAGCCATGGAGTTGGTTGCCAGCAGAAGTGTCAGGGCAAACAAGGTGAAGATTTTTTTCATAAGGCTTAATCAATTAAAATGTTCTGTAATTATTGGTTTGAATAATCGTTTATATCCTTTTTAGTGAGGCCAGATAGGGATATGTCGTATCCGTAACAACAGCCTTTCAATTATTCAGACGCATAAATGTCGAAAGATGTTGCAGCAAAAATGTAGTTTTTTTCTCAAGCGAGCCTTTTGCGATATTGCGAAGGCGTCATGTTGGTATTTGTTTTGAATATTCTTGAGAAATATGCGATGTCGTCGTATCCACATTTGTGTGCGACGTCGGTGATGGAAAGTTGTGGTTTGTTGTCAAGCAATTGCTTGGCATAGTTGATGCGCAGGAGGGTGATATAGGTCGTTGTATTATATCCGGTGATGCTGCTTATTTTGCGGGTAAGCTGTGTAGGAGTTATTCCCAGCTGGTTGGCAAGCGTTGCCGCATCAAGTTTATTCTGCCTTATGAGCGAGAAGATGTTGTCGTTGAGGCGGTTGAGGAATTGCTGTTGCTTGGGGGTGGGTTGAGAGGTGTTGGGTGATGGGTGTTGGGTGATGGGTGTTGGGTGTTGGGCGATGGATGAGGAATATTGGGTTTTGTTTTGCGAATGTATGATGTAGAAGAGGGCAATGGAGAGTAGCGCCGCGATGAGGACAGCAGCGAGTGCGAAGTAGGCGGCAGCTTTTGCTTTGCGTTCGAGGACAAGGTTGTTTTGCGAGAGTTTGAGTTGCTCTTGCACGCGTTGCCGTTCGATATTGACCCTCATGTTCTGGATGTCGTTAAGCGTCTTGATGTTGACCACGCTGTCTTGATATTGTTTGGCCAATATGAAGGCATCGAGGGCGCGCTGCGTTTGGCCCTGTTGCTTGTAGATATTATAATAAAGGAGTTGTATGCGCTGCAGATGTTCTTTCGATTGGATGTTTGTAGCGATGTCGTTGGCGTTGTCGAGCAATTGCTGCGCCTGGTGCAGTTGGTTTTGCTGGATATAGATGTTGGCAAGAGGAATGAGCGCCTCGAGTGCATGCCAATGGTCTGACTTTTTCTGCATCAGGTTATAAGCCGTTTGGTATTGCTGGATGGCTTGGTCGTAGAGTTTTTGCTTTTCGTAGAGCCGTCCGTAATGAGTGTAGCAGAGAGCGACGCCGAGTTCGCTTTTCGCTTGTATGTTCTTGTTCATCGATAGGCGGTAGTAGACCCATGCCGAGTCGATGTTTTGCTGGTCTTCAAAGATGGCTCCGATGTTGGCAAAGTTGATGGCTTGTCCGAGCGTACTGTTTAGTTCGCGTTCACCTTTCAGCGCTTGTCGGAAGATGCTGTCGGCTTGTTGCAAGTTTCCGATAGTGAGGTAAATATTTCCCAATCCGTTGAGAGAGACAACGCGGTTTTTCTTGGCTTGTTCCGACTTCTTGTCGCTATACTGCATAGAGAGGGTGAGCGCGTTGTAATGATATTGCGCAGCGATGTCGTTGATGCCGAGCCGACGATAGTCGGTTCCTACGTTGTTGAGTGCCTTAACCATTTCGATGGTGTCGGCAATGGAAGTGGCGAGGTTGACCGCCTTTTGGTGATAGGCAATAGCCATTTTGAAGTCGCTTTGGTCGCGGTAGGATTTTCCCGTGTTTTGTGCAGCGATAACGCTGTCGTGGACGTTGTTTTTTTTGTCTTGCGTGTCGGTTGACTGGCTGTGGCTGCAACAGAGCAGGACGACACAACCTGCACAGAAGACGCACAGGCGACAGAGGGCGCTGAGGATGGCTGATAGACGGGTCATCATTACAAATGGGTGTAAGGGACACAGAAAATGCCACACAAAATTAATAAAAGAAATTAAATTAAAGGTTGAAATTCCGAATTATTTAAGAAATAATATATACTTTTGCAAAACAAAGGACATTTGACAATTTATCGCTCGGCGACGACGAAGACGCTTGCACGGGCAAGAATTAACAATTTACAATAGAGAAGATGAAGACAGGTGTGTTTGTAGGTTCGTTCAATCCCTTCACGATAGGCCACGAGTCCATCGTGCGCCGCTCGTTGGCGTTGTTCGACAAACTGGTCATTGGCGTTGGCGTGAACACGGCGAAAGAAGATAACGAGGGAGAGAGTAGGGTTGGGCGGATTGCCCGTCTGTATGCCGACGAGCCGCATGTGGAGGTGCGCAGTTATACCGACTTGACAGTTGACTTCGCCCGCAGAGAGGGTGCACAGTTCATCGTGAAAGGTGTGCGTTCGGTCAAGGATTTCGAATACGAACGCGAGCAAGCCGACATCAACCGCCGGCTGTCGGGGTTGGAGACCATTCTGCTGTTTGCCGAACCTGGCATGGAAGCCGTGTCTTCAAGTCTGGTGAGAGAGTTGCAGCGCTTCGGTCGCGACGTCTCAGAGTTTTTACCTAAGGAAAACCGTTAATCGAAAGGAGAGTTATGATATCGTACAATACAGAAGGTGTGCGCATGCCGAACATCAAACGGCGCGAGACAACAGCTTGGATTAAGGCTGTGGCAGCCACTTACGGCAAGCGAGTGGGCGAAGTGGGATACATGTTCGTTGACGACGAGAAGATTTTGGAAGTGAACCGCGAATATCTTGGTCACGACTATTATACAGACATCATCACTTTCGATTACGATGAAGGAGATGTCATCAATGGCGACATTGTGATTTCGCTCGATACCGTGCGTTCGAATGCTGAACAGCTGGGCAAGCCTTACGACGAAGAGTTGCACAGAGTGATTATCCACGGAATCCTTCATCTGTGTGGCATCAACGACAAGGGAAAGGGTGAGCGCGAGATAATGGAAGCTGCCGAAAACAGGGCGCTTCAGCTATTGAAGAAGTAGAGGGAGTAGAGGAAATAAAGGAAGTAGAGGCCAATGCCTTTGGAAAGGTTAATGGCTTTTACTTCTTTTTTTTATATTCCACAAGCAGGTGAAAAGGAAATAGAAAAGAATGCCGGTGGCAAGACCGGCGATGGCGTCTATAAGGTAATGTGCGCGGATGTAGACCGTGGCGGCAAACATCAATACGAAGAAAGGCACAAACAACCAGAAGAGCCAGCGGCATCGCGTATGCCAAGCCAAGAGCACTACAACTGTTGTTACGCTGATGTGCGAGCTGGGGAAAGCAGCTGTTGGCCGCTCACCGGCGTCGTGGGCTTCAACGACGCGTTGATAGAAGAATCCGTCCGTCCATCCTGGCGTGGGCAACCGGTCGAGATGATGGCTGAAATAGTCGTGAACATTGGGGAAGACGCCATTTGCAATGTTCTCCAATCCCGCTGCTCCGTAGTAATATTGCGGGCCTGTGACTGGCAGGAAGATGAAGATGACGTAGGAGAGGAAGAACGTGGCGAGAATGATGAATGCGGCACGTTCGAATTCGGTATATCGGCAAATGAAATAGAACATCAGCACACCGATAATCAGTGGGTAGTACGACGTATATCCCATATCCATCATTTCGCTGAAGAACTTGTTGGGCATCACTTGCGAGAACAGTAGCGCAGGCTGGCAACCGAAAAGGTTTTGCTCGAATTGGGCGAACAGATGGTCGAGATTCGGAAACATGCGGTTGATTTCGTAGGTGTCGGGATACCACCAAGTGAGCGACAGCATCTGTCCAACGACGCGTGCCAGCACGGTGAAGCGGCAGGGCGCCAGCCTGTAGACCAGCCACAGCGCACCCGTCATGACCACCAACCGCATTCGTCCCCAAATCATGGCATCGGGGTTCACCACCTTGGTATAGGTGAACAGAATGACGAGCAGCGTCAGCAGGGCATAAGCCAGCGACACCCATTCGAACCACATCAGTCCTCGGGTGGGCTTTTTATCTATCGTAAACAGTTGTTTCAGAAACCGAATCATCCAGTTTTATGTTTTACTATATTGTCGGGCTCAACTTTTTAGTGGCCTTGAGAGATCATCCATCAAATGCTTGGGCAATTCCAGAGGGGAAACCAGCAAAAAGACCAATGTCCCTTTAAACCCTTACACTCCCCTTTAAACTCTTTTACAGCCAACCGTTCTCCTTGTACCAGGCAATGGTCTCCTTCACGCCGCGCTCCAAGTCGAAGTGTGGGTGATACCCCAGCTCGTCCATTGTCGGCTCGATGTTGCAACGCCAGTTGCGCTGTTTCAGGATGTGGTATTTGTCGTTGTTCAGCGCTGTAATCTTTCCTTTCATGTGTCCGATTCGCTCGCCGAACCACGTGACCACACGGAGCACCCAGATGGGAGCCGTCACGCGAATCCACCACGGGTTGCCCAGTTCGTGGCGGATGTAGTTGCTGAAGGCGCTCGACTGATAAACTTTTCCGTCGCTCAGGAAATACTTGCGTCCCGACATACCATGGTCGAAAGCCAGGAACACGGCCTGCACCACGTCGCGCACATAGACGAACGTGATGTCTTGCCGACGGAATCCCACGGCGAAGTCGGAGTGTGCCTTGATGCTCTTGGCCATCAGGAAATAGTCTTTTTCGCGCGGACCATATACGCCCGTCGGCCTGAGCACGATGTAGGGGAAATTGTTGCCAATCGAGTCGAGATACTCCTCGGCCTTCAGCTTGCTTTTTCCGTAGGCAGTGTTGGGCTTAGGAATGTCGGTCTCGCAAATTTCCTGATAAGGCAGCTCCTCGCGGATGGGACCGAAGACGCTGAGCGAACTGAGATAGACAAAGCGCTTCAGTGGCATCTGCAACTCCAGCAATGCGTCGACAAAGTTACGAGTGCCGTCGGTGTTCACGCGGAAGAAGTCTTCTTGGTTCAGGCATTTCGTCACGCCAGCAGCATGCACCACATAGTCGAACTCCTGCCCCTCCATCTGCTCCACGAGCTTCTCTTTCGACGAGAAGTCGAGTTCGATGAAGTGGATGCGCTCGTCTTTCAGAAATTCGCGCGAACTAGTCTTGCGAACCGCAGCCCACACTTCCATTCCACGCTCCAAAGCTTCTTCGACAATAAAGCTGCCAATAAATCCACTGGCACCTGTCACTAATACCTTCATATTCTTCAAAAGAATCCACCGATGTTGGATTTTCGGCGCAAAGGTACACCTTTTTCTTGACAAATGCAAAATAATTGTAAAGAAACGCGACAATATGAAAACTTTTTTGTTAATTTGCAAAGGAAACCAAATAAAAACCTCATCATACTATGGCTAAAGAGAAGAAAGGCGGCAAGCGCCTGAACAAAAAGCAGATGGCCGAGATGTTGGAGCAGTTCTTCACGTCGCAGCCCGACAAGACATTGTCGTTCAAGGAGATATTCCGGCAGTTGAAACTCAACACACACCCACAGAAGATGCTCGCCATCGACACGATGGAGGAGATGGCGTGGGACGACTTCCTCTCGCGCGTCAGCGACACATCCTACAAGCTCAACACCAGCGGGCAGGTGCAGGAGGGCATCTTCGTGCGCAAGGCTAACGGCAAGAACTCGGTGATTCCCGTTGGCAGCGACAAGCCCATCTTCGTCTCCGAGCGCAACTCGATGTCGGCGCTCAGTGGCGACCGCGTGCGATTCTCGTTCATGGCACGTCGCCAGCGACACATCAAGGAGGCACAGGTCATCGAGATTCTGCAGCGCGCCAAGGAGACCTTCGTCGGCCGCCTGATTGTTGACCGCGACATCGCCTTCCTCGTCACACAAGACAACCTCTACGCCCACGACATCCTCATCCCCAAAGACAAGCTCAAAGGCGGCAAGACTGACGACAAGGCCGTGGTGCACGTCACCCAGTGGCCGTCGCCCGAGCGCAAGAACATGATTGGTGAGGTGGTCGACATCCTCGGCCCTATGGGCGAGAACAATGCCGAGATGCACGCCATTCTCGCTCAATATGGCCTGCCCTACAAGTATCCGAAGGCTGTGGAGGATGCCGCCAAGAAGATTTCAGGTGAGGTGACCGAGAAAGACCTTGCCGAGCGCGAGGACTTCCGCGACGTGTGGACTTGCACCATCGACCCTCACGACGCCAAGGACTTCGACGACGCCCTCTCCATCCGCCAGGACGGCAAGCTGTGGGAGGTGGGCGTTCACATCGCCGACGTGTCCCACTATGTCACCGAGGGCTCCATCATTGACAAGGAGGCGCAGAAGCGCGCCACGAGTGTCTATCTCGTCGACCGCACCATCCCCATGTTGCCCGAGCATCTGTGCAACTTCGTCTGCTCGTTGCGCCCCGATGAAGAGAAGCTCTGCTTCAGTGTCGTCTTCCTTCTCGACGAAGACGCCCAAGTGCGCAGCCATCGCGTCGTGCACACCGTCATACGCTCCAACCGTCGCTATGCCTACGAAGAGGTGCAAGAGTTGCTCGAGAAGAATGGCGTCGTCGACGGAACAGGCGAGCCAGCCCCCGTGCTCTTCGACAGCAGCCACCATCTAGCCCCCCACAACCTCCAAGGCGAGAACGCCCTGCAGCTGCTCATGCTCGACCTGCTGGCCAAGAAGCTGCGCGCCGAGCGCTTCAAGAACGGTTCCGTGAAGTTCGATAGCGAGGAGCTCCATTTCGACGTCGACGAGAAGGGAAAGCCCACGCGCGCTTACTTCAAACGCTCAAAGGACGCCAACAAGCTCATCGAGGAGTTCATGCTCCTTGCCAACCGCACCGTCGCCGAAGACGTGGGCAAACCCGGGCGCGGCAAGAAGGCCAAGACGCTGCCCTACCGCATACACGAGAATCCCGACCCGCAGAAGCTCGAGCAGCTGCGCGAGTTCATCTCACGCTTCGGCTACAAGCTGAAGACCGCTGGCACCAAAGGTCAGACGGCACGTTCCATCAACAGGCTGATGGAAGACACCGAGGGCAAGCGCGAGCAGAAACTCATACAGACTATCGCCCTGCGCGCCATGATGAAGGCCAAATACTCTGTTCACAACATCGGGCACTTCGGACTCGCCTTCGACTACTACACCCACTTCACGTCGCCCATACGCCGCTACCCCGACACCATGGTCCACCGGCTGCTCACCCGCTACCAGCAGGGAGCAAAGAGCGCCAACGAGCGCCACTACGAAGACCAGTGCGAGCACTCCAGCGCCATGGAACAGCTGGCGCAGCAAGCCGAGCGCGAGTCCATCAAGTTCAAGATGGTGGAGTTCATGGGCGAACACCTCGGTGAGGTCTACGACGCCCACATCTCCGGCATTCAGTCGTTCGGCATCTACTGCGAAATCGATGAGAACCATTGCGAGGGTCTCGTGCCCATGCGCGACCTCGACGACGATTACTACGACTTCGACGAGCGCAACTATTGCCTCGTTGGCCGTCGGCGCCATCACGTCTACCAGCTCGGCGACCCCATCCGCATCCGCGTGGCTGCTGCCAACGTCGAAAAACGACAGCTCGACTTCACCATTGAACCAACAGAGAGTAAGAAGGGGAAGTGAAAGACCCTCTCAAACTCCCCCTGCTGAGGGGGAGAACAATGCCTTGAGAACAGAGCAACTTCAGAGGCCCCCCCTTTGGGGGGGAAGGCTACGGGTGGGTGAGTCTTGCTCAAGCATCTCTCTCCTCTCTCTCCTTCCTCTCTATTTCCTCTCTATTTCCTCTCTCCTCTATAAATCAAAATGAAAATTCGTTTCAGTCATAAAGAAGAACTATGGAACTCGTGGAGCCATGCCGGCGGCATCGCTCTAGGTGTCGTCATCGGCATCATCTTCCTGGTGTGGTGTGCCCGTTCCGAAGACGGATGGGCCACAGCAGGCGTCATCCTCTATCTCTTCGGCATGCTCATGAGCTACATCGCCTCCACCGTCTACCACGCCCTCTCGGCACGTAACCCGTGGAAAGAGCGGCTCCGCAAGTGGGACCACGCCGCCATCTACTGGCACATAGCCGGAAGCTACTCGCCCATCACCCTCATTGCCATGCGCCAACAAGGGGCGTGGGGCTGGGCGATGTTCGTCTTCATATGGACGGCAGCCATAGCCGGCACCATCGCCTCCTTCGTCCGTCTGCGCGACCACAGCTACCTCGAAACCGTCTGCTTCTGCCTCATGGGCCTCTCCGTGCTCGTCGCCTTCAAGCCGTTGCTCCTCTCCGTCAGCACGGCTGCCGTCGCGTGGATTATCGCCGAGGGCGTCTGCTACATCACCGGAGCCGTCTTCTACAGCCTCCGCAAGCGGTTCATGCATGCCGTGTTCCATTTCTTCGTCCTCGCCGGCTCCGTCTGCCACATCATCGCCGTTTGGGACATCCTCATGCAATACCTCTAAGCCAAAGGCTACATACTTTTGATTTTTTGTCAAGAAAATTCTGAATTTTGGCCCCTAAAAACGGGCCATTGTTTGAACTGGGAAAGGTTTTGGTGCAAAAAACGCCAAAAAATGACGTTTTCGGAAGTTGTTGATTATCAATGCTTTCCGTTTTTCTTACATTTTATTGACACTCAAAAACGATGCTTTTGGGTTGTTAAAGCTATGCTTTGAGGCTCTCATTTGTGGCATTTGAGTGGCTCAGATGCCACAAATGACAAGGTCAAAGGCCACAAATGACAACCTCAAAAGCCACAAATGACAAAACTACCGACCAAAAGTGAGGGCGAAAAAGGGTAAAAGTAAAGATTTTTTACACATTTTTTTCTAGATTATACGGAAAAGTCGACAAGAATTTGTCGTGTTTTTTCCGAATTATTTATGGGTGTTGTTCTGTCACATTTGTTATATTCGCGTCGGCAATCTGAGGGTTGTTGACGGCAGACGGAACAATACGGAATCGCGAAGGAAATGCGCCTACAAATGGCAGAAGGAGGGAAAGGGCGATCCAGCCAAAATGAAAAAACCCCTCCTGAAGTCGTGGGATGGACTTCGGGAGGGGATAGATGTTTGTTATTGAGCGGAAAGGAACGTTGCGCGGTGTTTTATTTGTTGAGTTTCCACGTGGCGCCGTCCTTGGTGTCCTTCACTTCGAAACCGAGGGCGACGAGCTCGTCGCGAATGCGGTCGCTGGTGGCCCAGTCTTTGTCGGCTTTGGCTTTGGCGCGGAGCGACAGCACCATGTCGACAACATGTCCAAAGGCTTCTTCGCGGTCGGCGTTGCCCGCGTTGCTGTCAGCGCGCAGGCCGAGCAGTTCTTCGGCGAAGAGGTGCATCACGTCGCTGAGCTCGCGCAGGCAGTCGGCGCAAATCTTGGCTTTCCCGTCGACGAGCGCGTTGACCACGTGGCAGGCCTCGAAGAGGTAGCTGATGACGAGCTGCGTCATGAGGTCGTCGTTCATGGCGTCGTAGCAGCGCTGGCGCAGGGCGCGCACGAACTGCTCGGTGTCGGCGTCGCAATGGTCGGTGGGCTGTATGCGCTGCAGGTTGCTGAGGCCGTCGTTGAGTCGTTCCAACCCCTTCTGGCTGGCCTGCAGGGCTTCGTCGCTGAAGTCTACGGTGGAGCGGTAGTGGGCGGAGAGGATGAAGAAGCGGATGGTCATGGGCGAGTAGGGCTGCGAGAGCAGGGGGCTTTGTCCGGTGAAGAACTGCTCGAGGGTAATGAAGTTGCCGAGCGACTTGCCCATTTTCTGCCCGTTAATGGTGATCATGTTGTTATGCATCCAGTATTTCACCATCTGCTTGCCTTGCGACGCCACGGCCTGAGCTATCTCGCACTCGTGGTGGGGGAAGACAAGGTCCATGCCGCCACCGTGGATGTCGAACTCGTCGCCGAGGTATTTGCGTCCCATGGCGGTGCACTCGCAGTGCCATCCGGGGAAGCCGTCGCTCCAGGGCGATGGCCACCGCATGATGTGCTCGGGAGAGGCTTTCTTCCAGAGGGCGAAGTCGGCTTGGTTGCGCTTCTCGCCCACGCCGGCAAGTGTGCGGCTCTCGTCTTTGATGTTCTCAAGCGAGCGTCCGCTGAGTATGCCGTAGTGGTATTGTTTGTTATAGGCTTCGATGTCGAAGTAGATGCTGCCGTTGGACTCGTAGGCGAATCCGTGGTCGAGGATTTGCTGCACGAGCTGCTGCTGCTCGATGATGTGTCCGGAGGCGTGGGGCTCGATGGAGGGGCGCAGGACGCCGAGCGCGTCCATGGCCTGGTGGTAGCGGTTGGTGTAGTATTGTGCTATTTCCATCGGCTCGAGCTGCTCGAGCCGTGCCTTCTTCTCGATTTTGTCGTCGCCTTCGTCGGCGTCGTGCTCAAGGTGGCCCACATCGGTGATGTTGCGCACGTAGCGCACCTGATAGCCCAGATGGCGGAGATAGCGGAACAGGATGTCGAACGTGATGGCGGGGCGCGCATGTCCCAGATGGGGGTCGCCATAGACGGTGGGTCCGCAGACGTACATGCCCACGCGTGGTGCATGGAGCGGCTGGAAGCGCTCTTTCTGGCGTGTCAGCGTGTTATAAATCAGTAATGTTTGTTTCATGTTTCCTTACTTCGCTTTGATTTCTTCGTGCAAAGATACGAAAATTGGGGAAAAACGGAAAACGAATGTGTGTTTTTTTGAAAAATACACCATATTTATTTGCGATGTTCGTGGATAATCAGTAACTTTGCCAAAGAAACCAAAAACCACGAATCATGAAGAAGTATATCGTTGCGCTATTGGGTATTGGCTGTTGGGTGCTGGGCGCCCAGGCTCAGGGGAGCGACGCCGTAGACGCCCGTGCGCAGATCAAGGAGAACGTATGCCGTTCGGCCAGCAACTACTATGCCTATCCCGGACCCACGAAGAAACTGACGCCCGCGCCGAAGGGCTACGAACCTTACTATATCTCGCACTACGGACGGCACGGCAGCCGCTACCTCATCAGCCGCGACGACTATGACAAGGCTTGGAAGGTGTTGCTCAGAGCCGACTCGGTGGACAAGCTGACGGCTTTCGGTAAGGACGTGTTGCGACGCGTGACCATGCTGCGCAACGAGGCCGACAGACGGCGCGGAGAGCTGACGCTGCTGGGTGCCGAGCAGCACAGAGGCATCGCCCACAGAATGTACGAGAGGTTTCCGCAGGTGTTCAAGGGAAAGACGAACATCGACGCGAAGAGCACCATCGTCATCCGCTGCATCCTCTCGATGGAGAACGCGCTGCAGGAGCTGAAATGCCTGAACCCGCAACTGAGCATCCGCCACGACGCGTCGGAGCACGACATGTGGTATATGAACAACGAGCGGCAGCCGAAGCTGTTCAGGAAACGCTGGAACGACGACTTGCGCGCGCAGATGGAGCAATACCGCCAGAAGCACAGGAACTACGGACGCCTGATGGGACGCCTGTTCAACGACACGGCCTACGTGAACCACGAGGTGGATGCCGAGAACCTGAACTATCACCTCTTCAAGTTGGCGAGCAACCTGCAGAGTTCGGAGCTTAGGCACAGCATCACGCTCTACGACCTGTTCAACGAGCAGGAGGTGTATGACAACTGGATGATAGAGAACGCCAACTGGTATGTAACGCACGGCCCCTGCCCGATGAATGGTGGGCTGCAACCGTTCTCGCAGCGCTTCCTGCTCGGCACGATACTGCGCGAAGCTGACTCGTGCCTGGTGATGAAGCATCCTGGTGCCACGCTACGCTTCGGCCACGAGACGGTGGTGATGCCGCTGTCGTGTCTGCTGGAGCTGGGCAACTGTGGCAAGAAGGTGACCGACTTCGAGCGGTTGCCACAGGAAGGATGGGTGAACTACCAGATATTCCCGATGGGCAGCAACATACAGCTCATCTTCTACAAACCGAAGAAAGGCAATGGCGACATCCTCATGAAGGCGCTGCTCAACGAAAACGAGGTGACGCTGCCGCTCACTCCCGTCACGGGACCTTACTACCGGTGGACCGACTTCCGCGACTACTACACGAAGAAGCTGGCCACATTCAAAGAAGAAGACCTCTAAACACCCGAAAAGACAATGGCAACTCATCCCCTTTGGACCGACGAATACTGGCTCCTGCTGATGCAACTCTATCTCAGGAAGCCTGAAGGCGTGAAGCCCGTCTATAGCCGACAGTTGGTGGAGCTGGCACTCGAGCTGCACATTCCGCCACAGTTCCTCAACCAGCAGATGTTCCGTCTGCGCACCATCGACACGCCGCGCATACAACGGCTGTGGGACACCTACGGGCAGAACCCGAAGAAGCTGGCACGCGGCGTGAAGCTGCTGAGACAGAAGGTGGGATACGGAAACGCCTCGCTCTTTTACGACGGCGTGGACGTGAACGAGACGTGGGAGAAAGACTTCAAGCCCATCGAGCTGCCGACGGCGGGTGGGAGAGGGCAGGAGGGCTATGCCCAGTTGACGCCCGTGGCGCTCATCCTGATTCTCGACCTCTACTTCAGGCTCACCCCAATCACGATGGTGGTGGGCACGCCCGAGGTGATGGAGCTGGCCAAACTCCTGAAGACGTCGGCCAAGTTGGTGGTTGAGGTGATGGAAATCTATCAGTTCTGCGACCCCTATCTCAATCGCAGCGACTTCTTGACGAGCCCGTTGCTCAACCCTTGCCAGCAGGTCTGGCAGCGGTTCGGAAATGACAACCCGCAGAAGCTCGCCGCCTTTGCCGCTCAGCTGAAGGAGTATTATAAAAGTTAGAGCATAAGGGGTAAGCCCCTTCCACTCCCCTTTAAGCCCTTTAAACCCTTATAGAAAAGTATGCCACAAGGACAGATTCAAGTACAACGCCAAGAACAGAAACTGCAGCAACGGCTGTCGACACAGCAGATGTTGCAGGTAAGGCTCCTTGAGATGCCGCTCACCGAACTGGAGGAGAACATCAACTTGGAGCTCGACGACAATCCGGCGCTTGAAGCGATGTCGCCCGACGACGCGTTGAACGACGAGCGCGACGACTCGATGGGCGAGGAGGCATATGAAACCTATGAGCAACAAACCGAGCGTGAGGAACGTGAAGACGCGCTCGACAACGCGCTCTCGAATATCGGACGCGATGACGAGATGCCACAATACAATCCCCAAGGCTACTACCAGAATGCCGAATACGAGGAGATGGTTTATGGTGACACCATCTCTTTCTATGACAAGCTGAAGGAGCAGATGGGCGAGATGGAGCTTGACGACACGCAGCGCGACGTGATGGAATATCTCATTGGTTCGCTCGACGACGACGGCTATTTGCGCAAAGACCTAGGTGAGATTTCTGACGACTTGGCGATTAAGCACTACATCGACGTCAGCGAGAAAGAGATTGAGCAGGTGTTGAAGAAGTTGCAAGAGTTCGACCCACCCGGCATCGGTGCCCGCTCGTTGCAAGAGTGCCTGCTGCTTCAGGTGGAAAGGAAACCCGTCAGTTGGCTCCGCACCCAAATGAAACGCATCATCACGCGCTATTTCGATGAGTTCATCAAGAAACATTGGCATAAAATACAAGACGCTCTCGACCTGAGCGACGACCAGGTGAAGACGCTGCAGCAGGAGATTCACAGGCTGAACCCCAAGCCGGGTGCATCGCTTGGCGAGACCGAGGGGCGCAACCTGCAGCAAATCACGCCCGACTTCATCGTTGATACTAACGACGACGGAACGGTCACGTTCTATCTGAATCGCGGAAACATTCCCGAGCTGAAGATTTCGCCATCGTTCACCGAGATGGTTGATGCGTATAAGAACAATCGCGAAGGCATGAGCCGGCAGACGAAGGAGGCGCTGCTCTATGCCAAAGAAAAAGTGGACAAGGCGCAAGGCTTCATTGAGGCCGTGAAGCAACGCCGGCACACGCTCTACATCACGATGAAGGCCATCATCGACTGGCAGCTGCGTTTCTTCCAAGATGGCGACGAAGCCGACTTGAAGCCGATGATTCTGAAAGACATTGCCGAGCGGACTGGACTCGACATCTCCACCATTTCGCGTGTGTCGAATGTGAAGTACGCCCAGACACGGTGGGGAACGTTTCCGCTGCGGTTCTTCTTCAGCGACGGCTATACAACCGAAGACGGCGAGGAAATGTCAACACGCAAGATAAAACTGGCGTTGAAAGAGATTATCGAAAACGAGAACAAGCAAAAGCCATATAGCGACGAAGCTCTGATGAAACTGATGAACGAGAAAGGTTTTCCCATTGCACGCCGCACGGTGGCCAAATATCGCGAGCAAATGGGCTTTGCTGTCGCACGATTAAGAAAAGTATAAGAAAATAATGAGAGAAAAAGACATCATCTTGGCCGCGCGGGTCATCAGCTTGATTTTCACACCGTTCTATCTGCCCTTCGTAGGGTTGATAGGGCTTTTCCTTTTCAGTTATCTCAACGCCTACCATCTGAAGTTCAAGATTGAGGTTTTGGTGATGGTCTATCTTTTCACCATCCTCTTGCCCACCATCCTGATTCATCTCTATCGCAAATATCAAGGCTGGAACCTCATTGAGCTGGGAATCAAGGAAAGACGTATGGTGCCTTATATCATCAGCATCGTGTGCTATTTCACCTGCTACTATATCATGGGGCTCTTGAAAATACCACACTTCATGGGAGGAATTCTTGTGGCAGCCCTCATGATTCAAATCGTCTGCGCCATTATCAACGTGTGGTGGAAGATTTCCACCCATTCGGCAGCCATAGGTGGTGTGACGGGCGCAATTGTGGCCTTCTCGCTCATCTTTTCCTTCAATCCGGTTTGGTGGCTCTGCTTAGTGCTTGTGTTGGCTGGAATGGTTGGCACGGCACGTATGATTCTGCGTCAGCACTCGTTGGCTCAGGTTGTGGCGGGCTTTTTCGTGGGATTGGTTTGCGCTTTCTACATCATCCTGCGCTTTTAATTGACAATTGACAATTTATATTTTATTTACGATATGAACAAAACTCCAATAGTCAGCATCATTATGGGCAGCACAAGCGACCTGCCTATCATGGAAAAAGCATGCCAGTTTCTCAACGACATGCAAATACCTTTCGAAGTGAACGCGCTCTCAGCCCATCGCACACCCGATGCCGTTGAGGCTTTTGCCAAAGGCGCCAAAAGCAGAGGCATCCGAGTCATCATTGCCGGAGCTGGAATGGCTGCGGCATTGCCGGGCGTGATTGCCGCTAGCACCACGTTGCCAGTGATTGGCGTTCCCATTAAAGGAAGCGTACTGGATGGCATGGACGCCCTCTACAGCATTCTGCAGATGCCTCCCGGAATTCCTGTGGCAACAGTAGCCATCAACGGAGCGCTCAACGCCGCCATCTTGGCTACCGAAATGTTGGCTTTGGCCGATGAAGAGATTGCCCGCAAGATGGAGGAATACAAGTCGACGCTGGGTCAGAAGATAGAGAAGGCCAATCAAGCGTTGGCCGACGTGAAATACGACTTCAAGACCAATTGAGAGATGGGATACCAGAGAAGAAAAAGCTCGGTGGTGCATGTGGGCGGCTTGGATATGGGTGGCGCGAATCCCATCCGCATCCAGTCGATGACCACAACCAACACGCTCGATACAGAAGCCTGCGTTGCCCAATCCTTGCGCATCATCGAGGCGGGTGGCGAACTCGTCAGGCTGACCACACAAGGTCGGCGAGAGGCTGAGAACCTGAAGAATATCAGTGCCGCCTTGCGTTCGAAGGGAATCAAGACACCGCTGGTTGCCGATGTGCATTTCAACGCCAATGTGGCCGATGTGGCTGCGCAATATGCCGAAAAAGTTCGCATCAACCCGGGAAACTATGTTGACCCCGCACGAACGTTCAAGCATCTGGAGTACACCGATGAGGAATATGCCGCCGAGTTGCGAAAGATAGACGAACGTTTGATGCCTTTCATCAAGATTTGCAAGGAGCATCATACAGCTGTGCGTATCGGAGTGAACCACGGCTCGCTCAGCGACCGCATCATGTCGAGATATGGCGACACGCCGGAGGGCATCGTGGAGAGTTGCATGGAATTCCTGCGCATCTTCCGCCGCGAAGACTTCAACGACATTGTCATCAGCATTAAGGCATCGAACACTGTTGTGATGGTGCAGACGGTGAGATTACTGGTGCAGACGATGGATGCAGAGGACATGCACTATCCACTTCATCTGGGCGTCACAGAGGCTGGCGAGGGTGAGGACGGACGCATCAAGAGTGCGGTGGGAATAGGAGCTTTGCTCACTGAAGGCATTGGCGACACCATTCGCGTGAGCCTGAGCGAGGAACCCGAATGCGAGATTCCTGTGGCACGAAAGCTGGTGGACAGCATCGAGGAATGCGTCTTGCTGAGAGCTCAGGCTGAGGCTTCCATCAAAGAAGACACCGTCACCTTGAACATCAACGAAGCCGACTGGGAGACGCTGCAACTGAAGGCCGCGATGGCGGTGGGCGCGCTGCTCATCGACCGCAAAGCTCATGAGCTGGTCATCCACAATCCTTTCTTCAGCGAAGAACAGCTGACCACATTGGCCGATGCCATCCTTCAGGCAGCTCGCATCAAGTTCACGAAGACCGAATACATCTCTTGCCCAGGTTGCGGCCGAACGCTCTACAACCTGCAGGAGACCATCGCCCGCATCAAAAAGGCCACAGCCGACCTTGTAGGGTTGAAAATCGGCATCATGGGATGCATTGTGAACGGACCTGGCGAAATGGCTGATGCCGACTACGGATATGTAGGAGCAGGCCCCGGACGCATCTCGCTCTATCGGCAGAAGGTTTGCGTGGAGAAGAACATACCGGAGAGCGAAGCCGTTGAACACCTGCTGGCACTCATCGAAAAAGACCGCCAAGCATCGTCCTGAAAAACGTGAGACCTGAAAAACAATAATTGTAAAGCAAAATCCAACATGGAACTAAAAGAACATTACCTGCCATCAGCCGCCCGCTACGACAATGCCGAAGACATGTTTCTCCGTTGCGGACGCTCAGGCGTGATGCTGCCGAAAATCTCGCTGGGATTCTGGCACAACTTCGGAGGTGTTGACCCCTACGAACGCAGTCGGGCTATCACCCACTATGCTTTTGACAACGGCATCACCCACTTCGACCTCGCCAACAACTACGGACCTCCCTACGGCTCGGCTGAAGAGACGATGGGACGTCTCATGCTCGATGACTTCCGCCCCTATCGCGACGAACTCTTCATCTCCACCAAAGCGGGCTACGACATGTGGCCGGGGCCTTACGGAGAATGGGGCTCACGCAAGTATCTCATGGCGAGTCTCGACCAGTCGTTGAAGCGCATGAACCTCGATTATGTAGACCTGTTCTACAGCCATCGCTACGACCCCGTTACGCCGCTCGATGAGACGTTGCAGGCGCTCGTAGACATCGTTCGAAGCGGAAAAGCCCTCTACGTGGGCATCTCTCGCTGGCCGCTGGAAGCATTGAAGATTGCCGACAAATATCTTCGTGAACGCGATGTGCCGCTACTCATCTATCAAGGGCGGCTGAACTTGCTCGACCGCGAGCCGCAAGAAGACGGTGTGCTCGACTATTGTGCCGAACACGGCATTGGCTTCATCTCCTTCTCACCGCTGGCACAAGGGCTGCTCACCGACCGCTATCTGAACGGCATTCCCGAAGGCTCACGCATGACGCAAGGACGATTCTTGAAGCAAGACATGCTGACACCTGAGTTGCTGGCCTACTTGAAACGGCTCAACGGCATTGCTGAAGAGCGTGGCGAGACGCTGGCCGAAATGGCTTTGGCGTGGATATTGGCTCAGCGCGGCGTCACCAGTGTGCTCGTAGGAGCCAGCAGCGTCGGTCAGTTGGCTAAGAACCTGAAGTGCATCAGCGCCCAGCCGTTCGATGAGAAAGACCTGATTTGACCATCCATTTTCAAACCAAGAAGCAAAACAGCCTCTACACTTCAATCGTGCGGAGGCTGTTTTTTTCACTCAATCACCAGCACCGTGATGGAGTAGGGTGCGAGCGTGATGGGGAATTGCCTGCCCACCTTTTGCGTGGACTCTTGCGGAATGATGTTGCGAGGATTGTCGATGGAGTTTGTGTCTTCCGGGCGGGCAGACTTCAGTTCAATCTTCTTCGCCTTCGCCTTTACCTTCGCCGCGCCTTCCAGCTTGATGCTGAGTTTCTGGGCATCGCCCACCGCATTCACCAGTTTCAGGTAGGTCTTCCCCGTCTTGGCATCCTTTGTGGCGGTGTAGAACACGGCATTCGCCTCATCGTTGCGGTCCAGCTTCTGCCGGGGAATGCCAACGGCTTCCACAGGCACGATGCGGTCGCCCAGATACTTCGAGAACATCACCTGTGCCCAATACGACGGCGAGCCGTAAGCGTTCAGCACGTCGTAGCCAATCAAGTCGCTTGCCCATTGCATGGCGCCAGGCTCAACATTGACAAACAGCGGAGCGTAGCACGACATGATACAGATGTCGGAGTTGCGTTCCATGCAGGCCATCCAAGCCGCATCACCCAGTGCAGCATTCATGTTGGTGGTGGGCGAACCTTCACGAGTGGCCCATTCGCCACAGAAAATCTTCGGTCCCTTGCGGTCGTAGCTGTCGTATTGGAACGCATTGCGGTACATATCGAAGGCGTTGCGATAGTAGTGCTCGTCAATCACGTCGACCACAGGGTTGGGAATGGCTTTCGACTTCAGGGCGTTATAGCCAACGGTGGAGATGATCTGCAGTTGCGGATAGCGTGCCTTGATGGCCTCGTAGAACATCTTGAAGCGGTTGGGATAGCTGCCGCTGCGGTCGAAGAAATCCTCGTTGCCAATCTCCACATAGTGGAGGGGGAAGGGCTGCGGATGGCCATCGCGCGCACGAGCTGCACCCCACTTGGTGGTGTTGGCATCGCCAATGATGTATTCGATTTCGTCCAGCGCGTCTTGAATGAAAGGCTTGATGTAGTCGCCGTCCAGATGGTCGCCGTTCAACACATATCCGGCAAACACACCCACCACAGGCTCGCCACCGGTGTCTTCAGCCCATTGGCAGAACTCCAGCAACCCCAGCCCGTCGGTTGAGCGGTATCCCCACGGGCTCTGATGTCCGGGACGCTCATCGGGGTCGCCGATGGTTTGCTTCCAGTCGAAACGGTTGGCAAAGTTGTTTCCCTCCAGATAGTTGCCGCCAGGGAATCGCACAAACTTGGGGCGCATCTCGGCCATCATCTCCATCAGGTCTACGCGCAAGCCGTTTTTGCGGCCTTTGAAACTGGGCGCAAAGAGCGTCACGCGAGTGAGTTCGATGTCGCCCGGTTCGTCGGCGATGATGAAGAGGCATGCATCCTTCGTGTCGGCTTGGGTGGCCGAGGTGGTCAGTTGGATGTCAAACTTCTTCCATTCTTTGCCGAAGCCGCTCAGTTTTGTCTCGGCATAAGTGGTGGCCCCGTCAGCGCTCTTCAGAGCGATGGTCAGGTGCTTCACAGGCGTGTTTCCCGCAGCTGGCTGACGTGCATAGAGCGCACCCTTGAAGGCCGTGTTCTTGCGGATGGGGAATCCCCAGTATCCCTCGCTGACGAGAGCAAGGCCTGCCTCATCGAAGTTCACAACGAGCGAAGTGGGATTGGCGTCGTTGATGCCTCCTTGGCGGTTCTGGCGCACTTGAACCTTCACCGTGTCAGAGAGCTGCCAGCGTTCGGGGCGGACCGTGTAGCGGGGTTGGTTTTGGTTCTGGCGTCCGCGGCGTCCTCCCCGAGGATTGAACATGTCGGCAAACGATGGGTTAGGCACCAGCTGCGTGTAGAGTCCACCCTCGTAAGCATAGTTGATTTCCTCGGTCATCAGTCCGTAGAGCATCGGGCTCACCTCTGTTTCGGCCTTGTCGAGGCGAAGTGTCAGCTGGGCGCTGCCACTCTTCTGTTGAGGCTCGGCAGCAGTGTTCGGCACCAGTTGCCCTGTCAGTTGACGAGCTTGGAGCATCAGGGCGTTCATGCACAGCAAAACGGTGATAACTAATAGCTTTTTCATAGGCATTCGGGATAATAGTTAAGTGATTCTGATAGATTGTTTTTGTTTCTGCAAATTTACTATTAATTTTTCATCTCTCCAAATTTTGAGGCTCATAGCGTGCAAAATTTTGTTAAATTTTTCGATTAAATGAGAGAAAAGTTTAAGCTTTGCTTGAACTTGGCCGAATGTGAGAAAAATCGACGAACGTCAATTTTTTCGCTCGTCTTCATTAATTTTTTTCGAGGCTGCAAAAGGTCATCTTTGAGCTTGTCAAAGCTATGCAATGAGGCGGTTAAAGATGGTTGATGACGCAGCCATAGCAAATTTCGTCACACGTCACAACGTCACACGTCACATTAAGGTCGTTCAACATTTCCGAGATGTAATTTGTGTTTTAAATTGAAAGATTTTGATGGTGAATAATGATGGAATGTAATAATAGTAATTTTATTATAATATATAATATATATATATTATATATTATAATAACCTTCTAGCATGGAGGGCACTTTGCACATGTGGAAGGTGCTTAATGTGACGTGTGACGTTGTGACGCGTGACGTTTTGGTTAAAAGCCACATCTGAAAACATTAAGCGATAGCTCGGCCGAGGGCAACAATGCTATAAGAAATGTTGCGAAAAACTTTTACATTTGTACACCGTTCTTTTCTCCGCATTCTATGTAAAAAGAAAACTTGGTATTTGATTTTTGAGTGCCATTTTCGCCGTTTTTTGAGCTGAAAATTGAAGTTTTTTGCGTGGAGAACGATGTTTTTTAGGGTGCAATGCGCCATTTCTGCAGTTCTCTTCTCATAGAGCGTTTTCGGGTAAATGCGGTCGGTTGCGGAGTGGAAGGTTTTTTGTGTGTTGAAAAATTCGTACAAATCAAAAAATCGTGTGGTTTTCAACGATTTAGAAGGGCAAAAATCCTTATTCGGCTGGCAAGAAAAGATCATTTATCAGCCTTGAAAATTGTTTTTCAGGCAGTGCACTGGGTGAAAAATCGGCCTATGGAAAATAAAATAAAGAAATTTTTTTCGTATATATATATTATAATGTGGGGAAACTCGGGTAGAAAAAAAATTTTTCGATTTGTTTTAAACCTTTTCATTTACTCTGCGTCAAATAAACAGAAAACAACAAAACAGGATAACTAAAAAAGAACAATAAAAAATATTAACAACGTAGGGACGACGCCCGCTCAGGATAACATCAGGATAACGATGGTTCAGGATAACAAAACGAAAAGGCGGAGACCCGAATAAAAACAAAGAAAGGAACAAAAAAATGAAAAAGTTGATTTTGACAATGGTAGCCATGATGACCTTCACGTTCGGTTTTGCCGGAAACGAGAGTTACAGATCAGAAAAGAGCGTAGCAAACTACGACATGAGTTTCGACATGCGCCGCCTGGCTGAGAAGCTGGAACTGACCTCCGAACAGATGGAAGCAGTACAAGTCATCCAAGAATGTTTCAACAGTGATATGATGTCGGCTGCCAACGCAAGAGCCCACCAGCGCAGATTCCTGGTTCACCAGGCAGTGAGAAAAGACGCAAAACAGATGCAGCGCGTGCTGAACGACAAGCAATTCGACACCTACATGATGCTGCTCGGCGTAACACTCCGCAACAAGGGGCTTTAAAAGCAGAAAAGGCTTTTGAAATATCGGGAGAACGAGAATTCGTTCCCCCGATGTTTTTTTTTAGGGAATGATACAGCAGTTGACCCTAACGCCCCTGAAGGGGGCAGCAGCTACCAGCCCAAGGCAACGCCTTGGGGGAGAGAGTTGGGAGTAAACCAGCG
>CACXPX010000009.1 GCA_902769705.1 uncultured Prevotellaceae bacterium | reverse complement strand
AGGGGCAAAAGCATTGGGAACAGCACCTGCATCTTGTAGTGCTTTTGCTTAAAGCGATTGAAGGCTGCGGCTCAGCATAGCTCGAGCGAGCTCGGCTCTGCGTTCGCCTTGCACTTCAATTGCACTTACAGCGCGTCCTTCTCATGCTCCATGCCAACCCAGGGCGCAGCCCTGGGCTATGAGCGGGTTGGCCCTTCAGGCCGCTCTTTATCTGAAAGGGTCAACTGCGATATTATTGTTTTAAATTGTTACCCCTCTGAGCAGTGTCAGCTTTACGGGAAAGGGTGCCGCTGGGGGCAGGGGACAGTGTGCGCAAGAATGGAATGAGATGACGGGAATGCCCTTCGTTACAAGGTTTATGCCATTACTCAGTGGGATGGAAAAACGCCAACTGATTCAGGGGAAACGCTACATGCTACATGTTACATGCTACATTAAGGTAGTTTCCATTTTCTGAGATGAGATTTATGTTTTAAATTGACGGATTTGATGGGTAAAAAGTAATGGAGTGTAATAATAGTAATTTTATTATAATATATAATATATATATTATATATTATATATTATAATAACCTATAGGAAGAGGGGCGGTTTCTGCACATGCTAAGGTACCTTAATGTAACATGTAGCATGTAGCATGTAGCAATTCGGCATAAAACCATTGCGCCCTCCCATTGCCATTGAAAAATGTTTACAAAACGTTTTATTTTCGCCCTCGCCGGCAAGTGCGTCCGTGCGCCTGCCAAAAGGCTGGCAACAGCGGGTTCAAAGCTATGGAGTGGGGTGGTCAAAAAGCCACAAATGAGGTCAGGATGCCGTAAACGAGGAGGTTGGAAGCTGCAAGTGAGGAGGTGAAAGCCGCATGTGAGGAGGTTAGAAATCGCATGTGGGTGGGTGAAAAGCCGCATGCGAGAAGGCTAAAAGCCACAAATGGGGAGGCTAAAAGCCGCATGCGAGAAGGCTAAAAGCCATAAATGAGAGCATTAAAAGCCACAAATGGGGAGACCAAAAGCCACAAATGGCGGGGCGGTAAAAAAACTTTCATTCTTTAACAAATTTTTGCAAGCCAGCGAGGGTCGGAATTTGGTGGTATGGGATTTTTTTTGTAAATTTGCATCAGATAAAAAACCCACACTGTGCCCCTAATGAAAAAATATATATTGTTGCTCTTGCTCGCGACCCTCACGCTGGTGTCGTGCACCGACCTTGACGAGGTGAACAGCCGACTCGACCAACTGGAGACCGACGTGAAAGACCTGAAGTCGGCGCTGGAAGCCCTGCAGCGCGCCTACGACGACGGGAAAATCATCTCACGCGTAGACCCCATCAACTCGGAGACCGGAGGCTGGAAGGTCACCTTTTCCGACAACTCCACCATCAGCCTGCTCAATGGTGCCGACGGGAAAGACGGGAAGGATGGCGAGCGTGGCGACGACGGCCTGAATGGGCGCGACGGCATCGATGGCCTGGATGGCGTGACGCCCTACCTGAAAATCGACCAAGACGGCTACTGGTGCGTGTCGTATGACAACGGAGCAACCTTCTCGCGCCTCATGGACGCCAGCGGCCAACCCATCAAGGCGCAGGGTCCACAAGGCGAGCAAGGTCCTCAGGGCGAGCAGGGCGAACAAGGCCCACAAGGCGAGCAAGGTCCGCAGGGTGAGCAAGGCGAACAAGGCCCTCAGGGCGAACAGGGCGAGCAAGGCCCACAAGGCGAGCAAGGCGAGCGTGGCGACGACGGTGTGTCGATTCGTGTGGTGACCAACGATGCCGGATACTATGTGTTCCAGATGTATCAGCCCCAGGCGCCCGACGTGGTGGTCGACTCGCTGGTGACACCCTATTCATCCAACCCCGACCTCCTTATCAGGGCCATCAGCGAAGACGATGTGACGCACGAGATTTCCATCACCCTGGGCAACGGACGCACATACGTGTTCAACAAAACCTTCACCATCCCCACCAGCATCGCCATCCTGGCAACAGGTCCCATCCGGATGGGCAAGAACATGCCAGCCACCTTCGAGTTCAGGGTGAACCCCTCGAATGCCCTGTTCAGATACAATTTGGACGCCGAAGACTGCCAGATTTGCCTCGACAAGGTGGGCATTGCCACCCGAGCAGGGACGGGCTACACAACGGCTCCCACCCACTACAAGCTGGCGCGCGTGACGCAAGTGTTCGATGAGCGCGGCGTGCAGAAAACAGGCCAATATCGCGCCCACCTGAGAGACTTGGGAACATCGGCCGACTACGACGAGATGGCGGCACTTGTCATCACCGTGAACGATGCGCGGGGCGAGGAGGTGCAGATATCGTCAACGGCGTTCGAAGTGCGCTCCGCACAGAACCTCTTCACCGAGTTCGGATTCACCGTCGGCGGAAACTATGGGATGGTGGTGAAGGATGTCATGATGGTTCCCGATGGCAACCGCATCCGCATTTCCACGCCCTATGTGCTCAATGCCCGCCAGCTGGCAGCCACCTTCCGCACCAATGGCTCGCGCGTGTTTGTGGGCGACCGCGAACAGGTGAGCGGCATCACGATGAACGATTTCACGAAGCCCGTGACCTATCGGGTGATTTCGGAGCGGGGCGAGGAGAATATCTACACCGTTGAGCTGGTGGTATCAGGACTGCCCGTGATGTTCCTCAACACACCCGATGAGGCGGTTGTGACAAACAAGGTGGACTGGGTGGACCATGCCGACATCACGATTTTCCGTGGGAATGGCGTGATAACCTATGTGGGCAACGGCAGCATTCGCGGACGCGGAAACACCACGTGGAGCTATCCCAAGAAGCCCTACACGCTGAAGCTCGACAAGAAAGCCGAGATACTCGACATGCCCAGCGACACGCGGTGGGTGCTGCTGGCCAACTGGATGGACCGCACGCTGCTTCGCAATGCGGTGGCGTTCGAGATAGCGCGGCTGACGTCGCTGGCTTGGACTCCGCGGGGAGAGTTTGTTGAGCTGGTGGTCAACGGCCGTCATGTGGGCAACTATTATCTTTGCGAGAAAATCAAGGCCGACAAGAACCGCGTGAACATCCACAAGCTGAAGAGCACCGACACCCATCCCGACACCATCACGGGCGGCTATCTGATGGAGATTGACCAGAACTACGACCGCCAATACAAGTTCCGCAGCCAGCTGATGAACCTGCCCTATATGTTCCACGAGCCCGATGACAATGTGCTCACCCAGCAACAGTTCGACTATATGCGTGGCTTTGTAGATGAGTTGGAACAGTCGCTCATGGACGATGCCGCCCTGCTCTCGCGCGACTATACGAGGATGATGGATGTGGAGTCGTTCATCGACTGGTGGATTGTGAACGAGGTGGTGATGAACGGCGAGCCCAGCACACGCAAGAGCAGCTACGTCTATAAAGACCGCGAAGGGTTGCTCACGGCTGGCCCCGTGTGGGATTTCGACTACTACACGTTTGTGCCTGAGTTCCAGGTGCGTTTCCTCAACAAGTGGAGCCTCTACTACGACCGCCTCTTCCGCGACCCTGCCTTCGTGGCTCAGGTGAAGGCTCGTTGGGCAGAGCTGCGCCCGCGATTCGATGTCATTCCCGCCTACACCCGTCAGCTGGCAGCCCGTCTTCGTGGCTCGGCCGACATGAACAACGCCCTGTGGCCCATCAACATTCGGGTGAACGGCGATGAGCTGATGGAGTATGATGCTGCTGTAGAGCGCCTGATAGAGATGTTCGAAGGTCGGTTGGAGTGGCTCGACAAGCATATTGCGGAGCTGTAAAAAAGGTAAAAGGGTAAAAAGGTAAAAAGGTAAAAGTTGCCCTCAATACCCTTGTTAATAGTCAATACTCAATTCTCAATTGTCAATTGTCAATTCTCAATTGTTAATATGTTTGAATCGTTCGGTGTTTTTCAAATTATTTTATAATTTTGCATCCAAACGATTATTGAACAGTTAAATGGCAGCCAAACTCAATCTGATATGGACATTTATCAGTCACTACAAATACCTGATAGTGATTGTGATAGGTGTGGCCATCGTGGGATTCCTCGATGACAACAGCTTTGTGAAACGCGTGCAATACGAATTGCAAATCAGCGACCTGAAAGAAGAAATCAGCAAATACGAGGCGCAACACGAAGCCGACTCGCGCCGCTTGCGCGAACTGAAACGCAACCCCAAGGCAATTGAGAAGATTGCCCGTGAACGCTATTTCATGAAAGCCGACGACGAAGACATCTATGTGCTCAGCGGCGACTTGCAACAAACAACACAAGCCGATGAAACAGCTCAATAGATGGCAGAGCGCAGCCTTCTTGGTGGGAGGTGCGCTGATGGTTGTCGGAGCAGGATGCTTCGTGACTGGTTTCATGCAGCATGTGGCGTGTTGGGTGTTCTTGGTGGGTGCCGTGATGTTCACCCTCATGCAGTCGATGCAAACCTACGAAGGGCGCAACATTGCCATACGCCGTCTGCGCCGCATTATGTCGTTGGCCAACATCCTCTTCCTCTTGTCTGGAATCCTGATGGTAGACACCGTCTATCACTTCCTTTTGCCCCTGTTCCGCAACAGCTCGGGCGACGGATATTACAACTACATCCAGTTCGTTTACAACAAGTGGGTGGTGCTGTTGCTTGTGGCTGCCATTTTGGAGGTCTACACCACTCATCGCATCTCTTCGGAGCTGCAGAAAGAGGCTTGAAAAGAAAAAAAGTACTAAAAGAAGCACGATTTGTTTAAATTGCTTGAAATTTTTTTTATACTTCGATAATAGATATTACCTTTGGCATAAAGAATTGGCAATAAGAACAAGAAAACGATCTATATGAACAAGGTCTTATACGCATTTTTATCTCTCCTGGCATTCACGTCATGTGTGAATTCGTATAACATTCAGGGTACGTCAAACGTCTCGGACCTTGACGGAAGAATGCTATATTTGAAAATCTTGAAAGATAACGATTTCAAGAACATCGACTCGTGCGACGTCGTGCACGGACAGTTCCATTTTGCCGGAACGTTCGACTCGGTTCGCATGGCCAATATCTTCATGGACGATAAAAATGTGATGCCTCTGGTGCTCGAGAGCGGAGATATTTCCATCAAACTCAACAACACTCAGCAAACCGTCAGCGGTACGCCCCTGAACGACGAGCTGTTCAGATTCTTCAACAAGTGGAACCAGTTGCAGAACCAGCAGTTGGAGCTCATCCACAAGCACGACCAAGCCATCATGGATGGTAGCGATATGGAAGTGGTTACCCAGCAGCTCAACGAAGAGGCTATGCGCATTTCAGAAGTGGAAGACAGCCTCGTGACCACGTTTGTTACCGAGAATTTCGACAATGTGCTGGGTCCCGGCGTATTCTTCATGGTGACCATTTCCAACCCCTATCCGGAGCTCACACCCTGGATTGAAGACATCATGAGCAAGGCTACCGACCATTTCAAGAACGACCCCTATGTGAAAGACTACTATACAAAAGCACAGGAAAACGAGCAAATCATGAACGGAATGAAGGAGGCTCCCATGACGCAACCTGTTCCGGCAAACGTGCTTCCTGCCGACCCTGCCACACCCAACGAGTTGGCTAATCCTGCGCTTTCTGCCGAAGAGGTGGAGTAGGATAGTGTTTCCCAATAGTTTTCCCAACCAACCCATGAAGCTGATCATAGAAAATGGAACCATTGTTAACGAGAACCGGACCTTCAAGGGTTCGATTGTCATAGACAACGGACATATTTCCGAGGTGGTGGAAGACTCCGTTTCTCCCCGTAGCAATTGCGATGAACGAATCGATGCTACGGGGTGTTTCGTTTTGCCTGGAGTCATCGACTCGCATGTGCATTTCCGTGAGCCCGGACTGACCGAAAAGGCTGATATAGAAAGCGAGAGCCGTGCTGCTGCATTCGGAGGTGTGACCAGCTTTTTCGATATGCCGAACACTGTTCCGCAAACAACCTCGCTCGAGGCGCTTCACGACAAATTCGAAAGGGGAAGGAAGAGCAGCCATGTGAACTACAGCTTCTTCTTTGGGGCCACAAACGACAATGTTGACGTTTTCCCCCAACTCGACCGCCAGCGCATTCCGGGCATCAAGCTCTTCATGGGTTCGAGCACGGGCAACATGCTTGTTGACAAATATGGCTCGTTGCTGAAGATTTTCGAGTCGGCTGCCCAACTCGGTCTGCCCATCATGGCTCATTGCGAGGATACCGAAATCATCAACCGCAATATGGCGCTGATGAAGAAGGAATATGGCGACGACCCTGACGTGATGCTCCACCCCCTGATTCGCTCGGAAGAGGCGTGTTATGAGTCGTCGGCATTGGCTACTGGGTTGGCTCGAACGTATGGAACACGATTGCATGTGGCTCATGTCTCAACGGCAAAAGAACTCGAACTCTTTGAGCCCTCTGCTTCCGTACTTCCAAGCATCACAGCTGAAGCGACAGTTGCCCATCTGCTCTTCTCCAACAAGGATTATGCCACGAAGGGCGCGCTCATCAAGTGCAATCCCGCCATCAAGTCGGAGAACGACCGCGATGCATTGCGGCAAGCGTTGGCTGAGGGGCGGATAACTACTATCGGAACCGACCACGCTCCTCATTTGCTGCAGCAGAAACAGGGCGGATGTGCTAAAGCGGTGTCAGGAATGCCGATGATTCAGTTTTCGTTGCCCACGATGCTCGAACTCACCGATGAAGGCGTGTTGAGCCTTGAGCGGATGGTGGAGCTGATGTGTCATCATCCTGCGGTGTTGTTCGGCGTTCGCGAGCGTGGATTCATTCGCAAGGGGTACAAGGCCGATTTGGCCATTGTGTCGAGTGGTGAACCTTGGACGTTGACTGAAGATAAGATACAAAGCAAATGCAAGTGGAGCCCTCTGCTGGGGCATTCCTTCAGATGGCGGGTGAGGCAAACTGTTTGCAATGGCCGCATCATCTATAATGACGGCATTTTCGACAACGACTATCGAGGCGAGGAGGTAGCGTTCAGATGATTCGGAGACTCACATATAGCGTGCTGGAACTGATGCCCTATGTCAATTGGGTGTATTTCTTTCATGCGTGGGGATTGAGCGGAAAACCTGAAGCCGAGAGGCTCGCAATGAGAAACGAAGCCGAGAACTTGTGCAAAACATTGGGAAACAGCATTCGTGTGCATGCGTTGTTCGGCCTCTTCGACGCCAATAGCGAGGGCGACGACATTGTTGTATGCGGTGTGAGATTGCCCATGTTGCGTCAGCAGCACCCCTCATCGGCTGAAGGCCACTGTTTGTGCTTGGCCGATTTTGTCCGCCCTTCATCTTCAGGGGTGAGCGACCAGGTGGGCGTATTTGCCGCATCGGTTGACTCCGCAATGGAGAAAAGCCACTCTGATGACCCGTATATGCGAATGCTTTCGCAAACGATGGCCGACCGTTTGGCTGAGGCGGCGGCTGAAAGATTGCATGAAGAAGTGAGGAAATCGTTGTGGGGCTATGCTCCTGACGAACATCTCGATATAGAACAAATGCTCCGCGAGGAGTTTCAAGGAATTCGACCTGCTGTGGGGTATCCATCAATGCCCGACACGAGTTTGAATTTCCTGCTTTCCGATTTGATTGGAATGAAGTCTATTGGCATCCGATTGACCGAAAGCGGAATGATGCAGCCGCATGCGAGTGTGTCGGGATTGATGCTGGCACACCCTCAGGCGCGTTATTTCGATGTAGGAAAAGTGGGTGAAGACCAATTGGAGGATTATGCCCGCCGGCGCGGGTTGCCTTTACAAGTGATGAGACAGTTCATAAAATGATAGCAAGGATTATCATATTGATTATGTTGGCCATCGTGCTACCCGATTTGTATTTCGATAGACGACGCCAACGCCGCCACGGTAAGCAGTTGTGGTGGAAACGGCTTGTCTATTGGTTGCCGGGCTTGCTGATGATAGGATGGGCGGTGCAATTGGCTTTCGAGCGCAATTTCATCCCCGATGACCCTACGCTGTTGAATTGGTTCTTGCTGTTGTTTGGCATCATTTTCATTCCGAAGGCCATTTACGCCTTGTTCACGGCAGTGGGGCGCGTGTGGTGCCGGTTGAGGCATAGTAAGAAGAATTGGGCAAAGCTGATAGGCTTGCTCCTTGGCGCTTATTGCATCGGTGCATTGATTTATGGCAGCACGATTGGTGTGCGCAAGTTGAAGGTCAATCGGATATATGTCTATCTATCCAACCTCCCTGCTTCGTTCGAAGGCTATCGCATCGTGCATTTTTCTGATGCTCATGTAGGTACTTTCAGCGGCTCATGGAAAAAGATTCTGCAACGCGATGTGGACAGCATCAATGCGCAACAAGCCGACGCGATAGTGTTTACGGGCGATTTGATTAACACCCAGCCTTCTGAGTTGTATCCCGTTCAAGAGATGCTGAGGTCGCTGACTGCCAAAGATGGCGTATTCTCGGTGCTCGGCAACCACGATTATAGCGAATACACTGAGCTGGACCCGGCCATAGAGGCAGCTAACGAGCGTGAACTGGTGAGCAGGGAGCGGCAGTTCGGATGGACGTTGCTGCTCAACGAGCGTCGCTCTATTCGCCGTGGAAACGACTCTATCATCATTGTGGGAACAGAGAACGACGGGAAACGGCCCTCACCCACAAAAGCAGATTTGGCAAAAGCTGTCAAGGGTGTGAAAGATGGCGCTTGTGTTATCATGCTTCAGCATGAACCAAACGCTTGGCGGCGCTCAATACTTCCAGAAAGTACAGCGCAACTCACCCTTAGCGGACATACTCATGGAGGTCAGATATCATTGTTCGGCTTGCGTGTCTCGCGCATCAGTTGTGCTGAAGACTATGGGCTCTACGAGCAAGACGGTCGATTCCTGTATGTCTCTTGTGGAATTGGTGGGGTTTTGCCTATCCGCTTGGGCGTTTCACCTGAGATAGCAGTCATCACTTTACATCAGAAGAAATGAAATACTTATATCGCATATATCAGTTGTTTATAGCGGCTCCGCTCGTGCTTTTTGCCACCATCCTCACAGCGTTGACGGTGGTGATAGGATGTACGTTGGGCAACGGTCATTTCTGGGGCTATTATCCTGGTAAATACTGGGGATGGTTTGTCATCAAGATTCTGCTGCTTCCCGTCAAGGTTGAAGGACGTGAGAATCTGAAGGAAGGACAATCCTATGTCTTTGTGAGCAACCATCAAGGGTCGTTCGACATCTTCTTGATTTACGGTTTCTTGAATCGCAATTTCAAGTGGATGATGAAACGTCAGTTGCGCAGTAATCCGTTGATTGGCAAGGCGTGTGAGGCTTCTCATCAGATTTTTGTTGACAAACGGGGGCCAAGCAAGGTGCGTGCCACTTATGAACAAGCTCGGAAGACTCTGCAAGGCGGTATGTCTTTGGTTGTATTCCCTGAAGGCTCGCGTACGTTCACTGGTCATATGGGCAGCTTCAAGCGAGGCGCGTTCATGTTGGCTGACGAATTGCAATTGCCCATCGCCCCATTGACCATCAACGGCTCGTTCGATGTGAAACCTCGCATGCGTGACATCTATTGGGTGTTTTGGCATCCGTTGAAGTTGACCATTCACAAGCCTATCGAGTCGATTAGTAAAGGTCCCGAGAATATCAGCCATCTTGTCGAAGAGAGCTATCGGGTGGTGATGGATGGACTGGTACCTGAATATCAAGGATATGTGGAAAACCCCGACCAATAAATAATAAGTAAAAACGTAAAAAACTATAAGATTATGGATGAAAATGTAGAAAAAGAACCTAAACAAATCGTTAGTAGTCTTTTAAGACACAAGTATACGCCCTATGCCATCATCGTTGTGGTGCTGTTGTTGCTGGGGCTTGTTGGGTATTGCACGTTTTCGAAGAACGGTGTTGGCTCTCGTGCTCGTTTGTCCACCATCGAGGCTTTCGACAGTTTGGTATCTGTGTTGCCTAAGGGAACTGTCATCGTGGCCCGTTTCCCTGACAACGAGCGGCAAGACCTCTATTATCTCAACAGCGGCATCATGTATTGTTTCAATGCTCGTTCGCGCAATCTCGAGGAAATCGCCATTAGCGGCATCGAGAGCGGAAACATTGCGAACGCTGCACTTACTGAAGACGAGAAGTATATCATCTTGACTGTTCATGCAGGCAAGGTGGATAAACTCTATCGGGTGAACACTATTAACAAGAATGTGGTTGACTTGGACAAGAGTGTTGCTCCAACAGTCGACGAGAGTGCTGATGAAGAGAAGGAAAAACCAAAAGTCGTGAGGCAGGCTGCACCAGCTGCTCCTGTTGAAAATGCAGAGCCTTCTCTGCCGCAAGAACCTGTTTCGCAACCCGCTGAAGAGCCGCAACCTTCTGCTCCAGCCAGCGTTTCTGAACCAGAAGTGACACCTATCACAAACGAATAACCGACACTTTCTAAACTTTAAGCGTATGAACCCCAGCGATAGTATAGTAATTATTCCCACATATAACGAGAAGGAGAACATCGAAAAAATCATTCGTGCTGTGTTCTCACTCGAAAAGTGCTTTCACATTTTGGTCATCGATGATGGCTCTCCTGATGGTACGGCATCTATAGTGAAGCAATTGATGGCTGACGAGTTTGCCGACCGTTTGTTCATCCTCGAGCGTAGTGGAAAATTGGGATTGGGAACAGCCTATATCACAGGTTTCAAATGGGCGTTGGCTCACGACTACGGTTATATTTTCGAGATGGATGCTGACTTCAGCCACGATCCCAACGACTTGCCTCGTCTTTATGCAGCTTGCCACGATGAAGGCTACGATGTGGCCATCGGTTCGCGCTATGTTAGTGGGGTGAATGTGGTGAACTGGCCCATTGGCCGTGTGCTGATGAGTTATTTCGCTTCCAAATACGTGCGCTTTGTTACAGGCTTCAAGATTCACGACACTACAGCCGGATTCAAGTGCTACAAGCGGCGTGTGCTGGCTACTATCGAACTCGACAAGATTCGCTTCAAAGGATATGGTTTCCAAATTGAGATGAAGTTCACCGCCCATAAAATCGGGTTCAAAATCAAGGAGGTACCGGTCATCTTCGTCAATCGTCGTGAAGGTGTCAGCAAGATGTCGGGTGGCATATTTGGCGAAGCATTCTTCGGTGTGATGCGTTTGCGTTGGGACGGATGGTTCCGCAAGTATCCTCCGATGCCACAAGAGTAAATGGAAATACAACATATTCAAAGGCTTTATGAGAAGTCGCCTCGTGTGCAGGCGCTCCTGAAGTCGCTGGGAAACAAATCCAACAGGTACGTTTTCCTGGAGGGTTTGTTTGCTTCTGCCGTACCTGTCTTCTTTGCTTCGTTGTCAAAGAAACTTGACACCACACTTCTCTTTGTCTTGCAGAATGCCGACGAAGCAGGATATTTCTACCACGACCTCACTCAGGTGATGGGGCAAGAGCAAGTGTTATTCTTCCCGTCTTCGTATCGGCGTGCGGTAAAATACGGGCAGCGTGATGCGGCAAACGAAATCTTGCGCACTGAGGTGTTGGCAAGGTTGAGCGGGGATTCTTCTCCTCTTTATATCGTGACTCATCCTGAAGCGTTGGCAGAGTTGGTTGTCTCGAAGAAAAATCTTGATGAGCGAATCATCAAACTCTCTACTGGTCAGGAGGTCGATGTTGTGGAGATTGAACACACTCTGAGAGATTTTGGCTTCCAAGAGGTCGACTATGTCTACGAACCAGGTCAGTTTGCTGTGCGTGGAAGCATTCTGGATGTTTATTCCTTCTCGTGTGAATGGCCGTTCCGCATCGACTTCTTCGGTGATGAAATCGATTCTATTCGCACGTTTGAAGTGCAAGACCAACTCTCGAAAGACCGCCGCACCAATATCGAGATTGTACCCGAGTTGGCGGGTATGCAAACCGAAAAGATTCCTTTCCTTAAGTTCTTGCCCGAGAACAGCATCCTTGTCATGAAGGATTTTGCTTATATTCATGACACTATTGAGCAAATCTACAACGAAGGTTTTTCTTCGCAGGCACTGACCGAACGATTGGAAGGCGTAGACGAAATGGAGCAGCAACAGATTATTCGCGATATGCGGCGCGACAGCCAGTTGTCTACTGCCACTCAGTTCACACAAGATGTTGCTGCTTTCCGCCGTATCGAGTTTGGGCAGCATGCTGAGGGAAATCCTCAGGCAACGCTTCGTTTCTCCATCTCAGCCCAACCATTGTTCCACAAGAACATCGAATTGCTCAAGCAAACCATCGACGACTATATTCTGCAAGGCTATCAGCTATATATTCTTGCCGACAGCCCTAAGCAGCATCAGCGTCTGCACGAGATTCTCTCTCACGAAGAAGAGGGTAGAGAGGTCTTTATTCCTATTGACCGTACTTTGCACGAAGGATTCGTAGACAATGACCTTCGCGCATGCTTCTTTACGGACCATCAAATCTTCGACCGCTTCCACAAGTACAATTTGAAGAGCGATGGAGCGCGTGCGGGTAAGATGGCCCTCACTATGAAAGAATTGCAGGAATTGGAGATTGGCGACTATCTGGTGCATGTAGATTACGGTATTGGTAAGTTTGCAGGACTGGTGCGCATCCCCATCGCCTCTCAACAACCCTCATCCAACACACAGGCCTATCAGGAAGTTATCCGCATCGTCTATCAGCATAACGACAAGGTGGATGTGTCTATCCATTCGCTTTATAAAATCTCGAAATACCGGCGCAGTGATACGGGTGAGCCTCCACGATTGTCAATTCTTGGTTCGGGTGCGTGGGATAGGTTGAAGGAGCGTACTAAGAAACGAATTAAAGATATCGCGCGCGACCTTATTAAACTTTACGCCCGCCGCCGTCATGAGAAAGGTTTCGTTTTCTCGGCAGATACGTTCATGCAGAATGAACTCGAAGCTTCTTTCCTATACGAAGACACTCCCGACCAGTTGAAAGCTACACAGGACGTGAAGGCAGATATGGAGTCGTCCCGTCCAATGGATCGTCTCGTGTGTGGCGATGTGGGATTTGGAAAGACCGAAGTCGCCGTGCGTGCTGCTTTCAAGGCTGCTTGCGATTCCAAGCAGGTAGCAGTGCTTGTGCCGACAACGGTGCTCGCATTCCAGCATTTTCAAACCTTTAGCAGTAGGCTGAATGGTATGCCTGTGCGAGTGGAGTATCTTTCGCGAGCACGTAGTGCCAAGAAGACGCGCGAGGTGCTCGACGACTTGGAGGCAGGCAAGATTGACATCCTTATCGGTACGCATAAGTTGATTGGTAAGAATGTGAAATGGAAAGACTTGGGACTTCTCATCATCGACGAGGAGCAGAAGTTCGGTGTCTCAACAAAGGAGAAACTGCGTCAGATGAAGTCGAATGTGGACACGCTCACGATGTCGGCAACACCCATCCCTCGCACATTGCAGTTCTCTCTGATGGGCGCCCGCGACATGAGCATCATTCGCACTCCGCCGCCTAACCGCCATCCTATTTATACCGAGTTGGGTACTTATGGCAGCGAACTCATCACCGACGCAATCAACTTCGAGATGTCGCGCAACGGGCAAGTGTTTTTTGTCAACGACCGCATTTCGAATCTGTCGGAAATCCAGCAGCTGATTTTGAAGCATATCCCCGATTGCCGCATCGCTATCGGTCACGGGCAGATGAAGCCTGAGGAATTGGAGAAAATCGTAATGGGATTCATCAACTACGACTACGATGTGTTGCTTTCCACCACCATCGTCGAAAATGGTATCGACATTCCTAATGCCAACACCATCATCATCAACGATGCGCATCGCTTTGGACTCTCCGACCTCCATCAGATGCGTGGTCGTGTGGGACGTTCCAACCGAAAGGCTTTTTGCTATCTGTTAGCACCGCCCAAGAGCGTGCTCACTCCCGAAGCACGTCGCCGTCTGGAGGCATTGGAGAACTTCTCAGAGTTGGGTAGTGGTTTCAATTTGGCGATGCAAGACCTTGATATTCGTGGCGCAGGTAATCTGTTGGGAGCCGAGCAGAGCGGATTCATGGAGGATTTGGGCTATGAAACCTATCAGAAAATATTGAATCAAGCTGTCACAGAACTCAAGAACGATGAGTTCCACGACATCTATGCTGATGAGATGGCACAAGGACGCGAGGTTACAGGCGATGAGTTTGTGGAAGATTGCGCCGTAGAGAGCGACCTCGAAATGTATTTCCCCGACACCTATGTGCCAGGTTCCACAGAGCGCATGTTGCTCTATCGGGAACTCGATAACATCACCGACGACCGCGAACTATCTGCTTATCGTCAGCGACTTGTCGACCGTTTTGGCGCTGTGCCTCTTGAAGGTGAGGAATTGATGCAAGTGGTGGCATTGCGACGGTTAGGGAAACGGTTGGGTTGTGAGAAAATCATCTTGCGCCAAGGCCGCATGATCATGCAGTTCGTGAGCAATGCCAACAGTCCTTACTATCAAAGTCCAGTCTTCGGAAGAGTTATTGCCTATGCCACCCACGAACTCCGACGTTGCGAGCTTCGCGAGGTAAAGGGCCGCCGCCTGATGCACGTCTTGAAAGTGCCGTCAGTGGAAGAGGCTGTTAAAGTCCTTCGTGGGATTTAGAATGCATGAGTTGCTTTTTTATCCATAGATACATAAACATTAAAAATTATAAAGCTGAAACAATATGCAAAGAACAATTATTCTTTTCTTTTTGCAGGCGTTGCTGTTCCTGCCTGTTGCTGCTGATGAACGCACCATTGACATCAGCGGCAACAACACCTCATCGTCCTCAACGTCTTACGGCACCTCCATATCGTTACCTGCTGGCGACGTTCTGAATGTGAAGTTAGCTCGTTATGCCTATTTCAGTTCAACCATCAGCGGTAGCGGGCTGTTGAATCTCTATGCAGGAGGCGAACGCGGCTATCTGGGGAACTCTGACAAAAAGTGGAACGATTGGAGTGGTTATACGGGTGACGTACACATTTATCCCTTCAAGGAAAACGCTCCTTCGGCAGGAATGTATGCTGTGGTGTTGATGCATGGCGGCAAGGCTTTCTCTCCGGAGAACATCGACTTGAGCAAAGTGAACCGTAGCTTGGAGAACAACCGTGTGATACTGCACGAGGGTGCAACATTCTGCACGGAGGCTAATACTGCAGGCTCGGGTTTCCGCATCGGTGAACTGAATACCGAGGAGGGCTCTACGCTGCAAGGCTATATGAAAAACTCTCGTGCCGCCTACTATATGCTTGGCCTCACGAATACCGATGGCAAGCTGGCTGGAAAGATCGCGCCAGCAGACTACCGTGACGATACGCCACTCGGCATCATCAAGGAAGGTAAGGGCACATACACGATTACTGGCAACAATAATTACTTGAGCGGTGGACTCCGCATCTTGGAGGGACGTGTATTGGTGATGAATGACCGTGCTGCTACGGAGAGTGGCAAGTTGCGTGGCGCCCTCGGTGCAAAGACGAGTGCGACAGACGCAATAGCCTTTGTTTTCGGCAAGGGTGTTCTTGGCGGAACGGGTAGCATCGGTGGTGCTGTTGACAACTATGGTGTCATCGAGCCAGGTGCCGATGGCATTGGTTTGCTGACGCTGAAGAACTATGCTACTGCAAAAGATGCCAACCTTTTCGTTCATCCTTCCTCTGAGCTGCGCATAAAGGTCGGTTCCACAGCAAACTTCGACCAAATTGCTGTTGACGGTCAAGTGAAGTATAGCTCCCAAACCGAGGATTTCTCTACGAGCAAGGCGATGCCAGTGGTTAAGGTGGAAGTTGCGCAAAATGCCGATGTGCAAGTGGGTGACGAGTTCCGTATCATGACAGCTAAGAGTAAGTCGGCTGGTGACTGGCACTTCGATGTGAAAGCCAATAAATATACGTGGGTGGTTGATGAGCGCGAGGAGAATGGTTGCATAGTCTTTGTGCTCCGCTTAGTTTCACTCGAAGATATGAGCAATCCCGACAACCCCGATAATCCTGATAATCCAGTCGGTACGATGGGTGCTTTCTATGACGACGGCATCAATGACGCTGAGGACAAGCATTCGTTGAAATACTACGCCAACCTCGTCGGTAAGAGCATCGGCACAGCTATCTCACTTTATAAGAACGACATTACTGATGCGAATTTAGCCGAGACACAAATGGTGACAGGGCAGTTCAACATGCTGGTTGCTGAGAACGAGATGAAGCCCGAGGCCTTCGGAGGCCAAAATGGTAGCTTCAGTTTCTTTACCGCTGACAAGTTCGCATCCTTTGCCAAGAACAAGAAGATGGTGTTGCGTGGCCACTGTCTCGTGTGGAATCAGCAGTCGCCTACGTGGGTATCCTCCGATGGTGGTAAGACTAACGACAAGAACTGGACACGCGAGGAGGCGCTGGCTATCATGAAGAGCCATATCACGAACGTGATGCAGCACTATAAGGGCAAGGTTCGCGAGTGGGATGTGGTGAACGAATGTCTTGATGATAACCAAAGTACCGTGCGCACCAATCCCGACGGCTATGACTTGCGTCAGAATAGTGTGTGGCAGCAGGCCATCGGAGATGATTATGTTGACTCCGCCTTCGTATATGCACATCGTGCCGATCCCGATGCAATACTCTATTTGAACGACTATGGTGTGGAGCTGCAAGGAAAAGCAAAGTCGCTGGCGTTCTATAATCTCGCTATGCGTCTGAAAAACAGCAACATTCCCATCGATGGTGTCGGTCTGCAATGCCATTTCTCAATAGGCGATGTGGATAGTGTGAAACTCGACAATACTATTCGTCGATTCGAAGAGGCTGGCTTGTTGTGTATCATCACCGAGCTGGATATGGGTATCCCAGATACATCGGAGAAAAACTTGGAAGAGCAGGCGCGCAACTATCGAGTCATTACCGACATCATGCTGAACCACGACAACTGTCCGAGTATGGTGATTTGGGGATTGAAGGACAACAACAGTTGGCGCGAATCGTCAAATCCGTTGCTCTTTACTGCTCAGCTGGACAAGAAACCTGCGTGGTATGCTGTGCGTTCGGCTTTGCGGCATCGTTATCTTGTCAACACCGCCATTAAGCCCATAGAATTGCATAGTGACACCAGTAACTCTGCCGTGTATGACCTCATGGGTCGTCGTATAAATGACAACAATCTGCAGCCTGGCATCTACATTCGTAACGGCAAGAAGTTTGTGATACAAAAGTGAACAAACAATACTGATATCCTAATAGTCCTTTGAGGAATATAAAAAGGTGGAGCAAACAGTTTGCTCCACCTTTTGTTATGTTAGTATCCTTTCTTATAAAGAAAAGGATGCTGAATTTTTACTTTACTTCTAATTTCAATTCTCTGTTTGAGGTGTAGTCCTCAACACGATGTTCACCAATGCTGTTACGTCGGTAATCTCAAGCTTCCAGAAGAAGTCAACACACATCCCTTTTCGCTGAAGATGACGATGTCAAGAATGTCCGCGCACGTTGTTCCGCAGTTGGCAGCACCAGGTGTGTGTGGGCTGATATCCCCACGAATCGGCACCTTCGGTTACGCGACCTTGGCTGTCTGTGTTGTTAAAGCCAAGAATAGCGCTGCGGTAAAAAGTCTTGTCATGCGAGAGATTTATTAGTTTATATTCTTCTTTTATCAAAATGGGGTGCAAAGTTACGATTTTTATTTGGAATTTCCAAAAGAATCGTCAGTAACGTGAAATCGGAGTGAGAAAAGAGTGGAGAGGATTTTATTTTTTCTTCTTAGGCATCCACTTCACTTCCGTGCCTTCGCTTAGGGATTTGGTCACTTTGTGCTCCAACCCTTCGCGCTGGCCGCTGGCCATGAAGTTGCACTTCACGCCCGTGATGTTCTTTTTCAAGTCGAAGTCCTCAGGAGAGCCAGCGCCTGTGCTCACGGCGGTAAGTTTGAAGCGTCCGAAACCATCGAGAACGACGGTTTGTCCTTGCTGCATCAGTTTGGTCATTGTCTCCACAATTTCGTCAATCATTCCTTTCACCTCGCCGCGCTTGAAAGTGCTGTTCTCTTCGATGATGCGGGCGATTTCTTTGGTGTGTACTTCGCCTTGGCTAACGGTTTGTGCAAACCATTTGCCGCCACGTTGTTCATCTTTGAATTTGCTTTGTCTGAGCTTGATGTAGATAGCCATATTTTTTGTTTTAGTTTGATGTTTATATAATATATCGGTTGCAAAGATAGTAAATAAAGATGTCAAATGCAAACTTTAGCGCAACAAAATGCCACATATGGTGAAGTAAAATAATTTATTTTACTTTGCAAAATAATTTATTTTACCAGATGAAAAGGCATCTCTGACATCACTAAATGCCGTCTTTGACGCCATCAGAAGCCGTCTTTGACAACAGCAGAAGGGGCTTTTGACAACATGAAAGCACCGCGAAACCATTGTCTGCTTGTTGGCAAGGTCTCGCGGCGCCTCGGTTATGATGCCGTTTGGGCGGAAAATGCCGCTTGGCGGAAATACGGTATTACATTTCGGGAACGCTCTTCATACTCTTCTTGATGTCGTCCTCGGTGAGCGAGTAGTTCATCAAGTCGCCGTTGATGTATTGCTCGTAGGAAGGCATGTCGATGAGTCCGTGTCCGGAGAGGTTGAAGAGGATAACCTTTTCTTCGCCCGTCTCGATGCACTTCTTGGCTTCGCGGATGGTGGCGGCGATGGCGTGGCTGCTTTCGGGAGCGGGGATGATGCCCTCTGTGCGTGCGAAAAGCAGGCCGGCCTCGAAGGTCTCCAGTTGCGGGATGTCAACACCACGCATGTATCCGTCCTTCAACAGTTGCGATACAATCATGCCTGCTCCGTGGTAGCGAAGTCCACCGGCGTGAATGTTAGCGGGCTTGAAGTCGTGTCCCAGCGTGTACATGGGCAGCAGAGGAGTATATCCGGCCTCGTCGCCGAAGTCGTAGTGGAACTCTCCGCGAGTCAGTTTGGGGCAGCTTTCGGGCTCGGCAGCGATGAACTCCGTCTTTCTCCCGTCGAGAATGTTGTGGCGCATGAAGGGGAATGCAACGCCTCCGAAGTTGCTTCCACCTCCGAAGCAAGCGATGACGGTATCGGGATATTCTCCAGCCATTTGCATCTGCTTCTCAGCCTCGAGGCCGATGATGCTTTGGTGCAAGGCCACATGGTTGAGCACGGAGCCAAGTGTGTATTTACAGTTGGGTGTGGTGGTGGCCAATTCTACGGCCTCGCTGATGGCTGTTCCGAGAGAACCTGGGTGGCGTGGGTCGCGAGTGATGATGTCTTTACCGGCGCGGGTCGACATCGAGGGCGAACCTGTGACAGCAGCTCCGAACGTGCGCATGATGGACGAACGATAGGGTTTCTGCTGCATGGTAATCTTCACCTGATAGACAGCGGCTTCAAGACCGAACACGCTGGCTGCGTAGGAGAGGGCTGCACCCCATTGTCCGGCACCCGTCTCGGTGGTGACGTTGGTGGTTCCCTCCTGCTTTGCGTAGTAGCATTGGGGCAGGGCGGAGTTGATTTTGTGGCTTCCCAACGGGTTCACCGACTCGTTTTTGAAATAGATGTGTGCGGGTGTGCCGATGGCTTCTTCAAGAGCGTAGGCACGAACGAGAGGTGTGGAGCGATAGTATTTGTATTTTTCGAGCACTTCTTCGGGGATGTCAATCCATCTGTGCTCCATGTCGAGTTCCTGCTTGCAGCACTCGGCGGGGAAGATGTGAGCCAGGTCTTCCCATGTGAGAGGCTGATGTGTGGCGGGATGGATGGGCGGCATGGGCTTGTTGGGCATGTCGGCGAGAATGTTGTACCATTGTGTGGGGATTTCGTTCTCTTGCAGGATGAATTTCTTTTGTTTCATAATTGTTTGAATTTAGTTATTAATTGTTTATCGATTGTCTTAAAAAGGAAAGAGGTCTGTCGCAAGAACGGCAGGCCTCTTTGTGTTGTTATCGTTTTTACACACGGGTTGACGACTCACGACTTTTTGAATCCTGAGCAGCGCCACCAATATGTGAAATTGTTCGAAGTCATTATTTTACGGTTTTTACGTTTTCGGTTGCAAATTTATATCTTTTCCTTGAATCTTCCAAATAAAATGAAAGAAAATTTGTTTATCCTTTATGTTTTTGTAATTTTGCACCCGAAAAGTGGAAGGTGGAATGTGAATTGAGGAATGAGGTATGTCCCTTAATTGTGATTGCAAAAGATGGTTTTGATAGTTGTATTGGCTTATTTGTGCCTGCTGCTCCTCATCAGCCGATTGGTTGGGAAAAAGGGTGGCAATGATGCGTTCTTTCGTGCGAACCGTCGTTCTCCCTGGTGGATGGTGGCATTCGGTATGATTGGTGCTTCGATATCGGGTGTGACGTTTGTGAGCGTGCCTGGTATGGTGATGGGCATGGATATGACTTACATTCAGACATGTCTGGGTTTCATCGTTGGCTATTTTGTTGTAGCGTTTGTGCTGTTGCCGCTTTATTATAAGATGAACCTGACCACCATCTACGGTTATTTGCGTGAACGACTGGGATTGGGGGCATATCAGACAGGTGCGGGCTTCTTCGTGCTCTCAAAGTTGACGAGCACAGCAGTCAAATTCTATCTGTTTTGTGCCATTCTGCAACGGTTTGTGTTCGATGAAATGGGTGTCCCGTTTATGGTCACGGCGAGTGCGATGGTGGCTTTGGTGTGGCTATACACGCGGCGTGGTGGCATCAAGACGCTGGTGTGGACCGATACGCTTCAGACTTTGTGCATGCTTGTTGCTGTGTGCCTTATTATATATAAGGTGACCGATGAGTTGGGTTTCGGCTTGATGGATGCTGCGAAGGCTGTGGCAGCAGACAGCCACTCACGCATATTTGTGTGGGATGACTGGGTGTCAACGCAGAACTTCTGGAAACAGTTTGTGAGCGGAGTGTTCATTGTGGTGGTGATGACAGGGCTCGACCAAGACATGATGCAGAAGAACCTGACGTGCCGCACGTTGCGTGATGCGCAAAAGGATATGTGTACCTATGGTTTCGCTTTTGTGCCGGTGAACTTGTTGTTCTTGTCGCTCGGTGTGCTGCTGATGATGTTGGCGGCACAACGTGGTGTGGCCTTGCCCACGAAAGGTGATGAACTGCTGCCGATGTTTGCCGCTACAGGTGGGTTGGGGGAGACGGTAGTGGTTTTGTTCACGCTGGGTATGGTGGCGACTTCGTTTTCAACAGCCGATTCGGCTTTAACGGCCTTGACGACATGTTTCTGTGTTGACATCTGCCGCAAGCCTGCTGACGAAAGATTGCGCCGGCGGGTGTTTGTGGGTATGGCTGTTTTGATGATAATCCTGATGATGCTGTTTCGTTGGATGGCTTCGGGTAGTGTCATTAATGCCATCTACACGTTGGTCTCATACACCTACGGTCCTCTGCTGGGTTTGTTTGTGTATGCATATTATAAAAGTGCAAGGAGCAAGGGGAAAGAGACAAGAGATGACTCTATAGACAAAAGAGACAAGAAGCAAGGCTTTTCTCTTACCCCTTGCCTCTTGCCCCTTATCCCTTGCCTTGCAGCCCCTCTGCTTTGCTTCGGCATCAATCAGTTGAGCCAGCAGATGTGGGGTTACCGCTTTGGCTATGAACTGCTCATGCTCAACGGCTTGCTGACGTTTTTTGGCCTGTGGCTTGTTGATAAAGCAACAGTTGCTGCTGATAGTTAGCGTAAGCATCAACATGTTGGTCGCAGGCTTGCTGATAGAGCAACTGTGCTTCAAGCAAGTCCGACATCTTCACCGTTCCAGCTTGATAGAAGTTACGGTTCAGCCGCAGATTCTCTTCGGCTTGTTCAATGCTGCGACGGGCAATATCCACTTGTAGTGCAGCTTCGTTGACATCGTTCCAAGCCTTTTGGATTCGGATGCCGAGCAGTTCTGCGTTGTCTTCTAATTGGTCTTGGGCTTTTTGCAATTCAATCTTCTTTCGCTTGATGGCATGCGAGCCGCCCCACCAATCGCTGATGGGCACGCTCACCGTGGCGAAAACCATTGCGAATGTGCGGTCGTTCTCCATGAGGTTGTGGTAGTTGTAGCCCGCACCTACAGCAACAGAGGGAAGCTGTTGGCCAACGGCCATCTTTTTCTGCAACTGGGCTGCCTCCACTTGTTTCTGCAGTAATTGGTATTCGGGCAGGGGAGTTACTGAACCTTGTCCTGTTGGGGGCGTTGGGAGTTGAAGGTTTTTCCCGCTGATGTCGGGATAAACAATCTCAGGTGTAGTGTTAAGTCCGCAATACTGCTCCAACAGCAGTTTCATCACGCTGATGCCGTTCTGCAGTTTCACCTTTTGGCTTTCCACTTCGTTCTGCCGCAATTGCACTTGTAGAAGGTCGTTTCGCAAAGCTACTCCAGCACGTACGGCCACATCTACATCTTTATAGATATCGCTGAGCAATGTTTCCACGGCAGCGATGGTTTTCTGTTTCTCATTCAGTGCCATCAACTGCCAATAGTATTGGCTCACAGTCTTCTCCACCTCGTTTTCTGATAATTGGAGTTGTAGCATGCTTGCCTCTTCGCCTACACGTGCAAGACGGTTGCCGTTGACAATCTGCCCTCCGGCAAAAACGGGTTGCATAGCCGTAACAGAGGCAATGGTACCATTCTTCATCATCGAGATGCTCGTGGGTGTGGCTAAGGAAGCCAATGCCTCGGGCGGGAATGACTGGGCAAGGACGGCACCCAGCTCGGGCGACATCATGGTCTGTGGGTCAAGTGTCATCTTCGCCATGCCTCGATTGGCATTGAACGTGGCGGCAGTGGCGCTGACGTTGGGGAAGTACTTCGTGAAGGCCTCGCGCCGCTGCTCGTGTGCAGCCTCGATGTCGTGGCGTGCCGAGCGTGTGGCTTGGTTATTTTGGAGTGCCGAGTCGGTGAGCTGGCTGAGGGAAAGGGGGGGGGATACTTGTGCAGCCAGCGGTAGGCAAACTATAGTAAGGATGGCAATGACAATTCTTTTCATTTTTCCTTCTTTTATTATTTACTTCTTTACTTTTTTCATTTTCCAATATGCTATGGGCAGAACCGTAACCACAAGGATGAGGGCTCCGATACCACCGGCGAAGATAGTGACGCCGACGGGCATCCAGAACGACGAGCCGGCGATGATCATCGGGATGACGCCCACGGCTGTAGTGGCGGTGGTCAGGAAGATGGGTACCATGCGGCGGCGTCCAGCCTCGTAGGCAGCTTGGCGCACATACTCTCCTTCATCGGAATGAGGACAGTCCTTCAAGAGGTTGTCGGCGTGCTCGTAGATGAGGATTTCGTTGCGCATAATCATGCCCATGAGGGTGATGAGGCCGAAGATGCTCGTGAGGCCTATCATGCGATTCATAATGCCGAGGCCAATGAGCGTGCCAGGAAGCATCAGGCCGAGGGCGACCATGCAGAGCGTGGTGATGCAGAAGCGCTTGAAGTTGAACAGCAAGAAGAAGAAAATGATGACCATCGCGATGATGATGCCATTATAGATTTGTGGCATATTCTGGTCGTTGTACTCCAGCTCGCCACCCAACTCGGCACGCACGCCTTCAGGCAGCGGTAGAGCTTGCTGCATCTTTGCCAAGCGGTTCTCGACGGGTGCTGCATAAACACCTCGTTGGAACTCAGCCGTAACTGTCAGGCAACGCTCGCCCGAACGGTGCATGATGCGACTCTCGCTCCACTTGGGTGTGACGGATGCGACTTGGCGCAAGGGGACACCTCCTACAGCGTTGATGTTGTTTCCCATAGTGGGGAGCATAGAGAGTGGCGAGCTGATGGGCAGATTCTCGACGTCGGAGATGGTTAGCGATGTGGTGTCGCGGACGATGATGGGAAGCTCGTAGTCGTTCTCCCAGATGCTGCCCACGCGCAGATTGCCCGTTTGCGAGGCCAGTGAGAGGGCAGACGTTGTGCGGTTGATGCCCAGCTGTGCAGAAGCAATGGGGTCGAGTTCGACATTGATAAGCGGGAAGGGCTGCAGGAAGTCACTGTGCACCCACTCCAGTTCGGGCATCTTGCGCATCTCGGCCATCATGCATTCGGCAGCCACGTGCAGCGAGTCGATGTTGTCGCCATAGAAACGGAACTCCAGTTCGGGCACTTCCAGTAGGTCAAGGCGCTTGAACTTCACGTAGGCCTCAGGGAATGCTTCTGAGAGTTTTGGCTGATAGTCGGCCAAGAGGTCGAGGGTGGCCTGCTGCGAGGTGGTGTTCACGATGAACTGGGCGAAGTTACGGCCAGCCATCTGTGGAGCGTAGGTGGTCTGGAAGCGAGGCGAGGAACAGCCGATGAACGATGTAATACCTGTGATGCGCTCATCCTTTTCAATGGCATGGCGCACGCTGTCGGCTACCAATCTCGTATCTTGCAATCCTTTGCCTTCGGGCAGGAAAATCTCAACGGCAAATTGGTTGCGGTCGGCAAAGGGGAAAAGGCGTATCTTCAGCATGGGGACGATGAGCAGCGAAGCAGTGATGACAGCCAGACATGTGGCAATGGTCATCCAAGGATGGCGGAACGTTACGGCTAATACGCGGTCGTAGATGGTTTGGACGCGGTCGGTGAGCCGCTTCCCTTCTTTCTTCTTTTCAGGCACTCCTATTACCGTCACACAAAGGAATGGAATGACGGTTACAGCCAACAGGAGTGACACCATGAGGTTAATGGTGATGGTCCATGGGAAATCTTCAAGGGCGTCAAGGAAGGCACCCTTGAACGTGAGGAGGAAAGGGTAGAAGATGGCACAGATGCAGATGGTGGCGAGCATCATCGGCATGAAGTACTGGTTGACCGACATCACCGCTGCTTGCTTGGGCTCGATGCCTTTATTGGCATACTCCAAGTAGCCGTCGATGACCACGATGGAGTTGTCGACAATCATTCCGAGTACCACGATGAGGCCTGCCAAAGTGACGATGTTCAGTGGTATGTTAGCGAAGTACATGATAGCAACGGAGATGAATGTGCTGAGTGGAATGGTGATGGCTGCAACAATGGCTGAGCGCAGAGGGAACAGCACCATCATGACGAGGATGATGACCGCCATTGACAGCAGCAAGTCACGCAGGAAGTCGTGGATGCTGTCGCCTACCACCTTCGGCTGGTCGGCAATGCGCGTCAGGGTGACGTCATCGGGTAGTTCGTTCTCGCGGAAATCGTCGAGCACACGGTCTACATCCCTACCATAAGCCATGATGTTGTTACCGGAAATCATCTCTAACGAGAGCAGCACACAAGGGTGACCGTTCTGTTCGATATAGCTATCCGATGTGTCGTATTCGCGTTTGACAGTAGCAATGTCGCGGATGCGCACTACCTTGCCCGAAATTGGGTCGCTGTAGATAATCTGATTGGCCACTTCGGCCTCGCTGTTCTGCGTGGGTTCTATGTGGATGAGCGTCTGCTGGTGATCGCCCACAAGGCTACCTGTCATCGTGGTAAGGCCTTGGGATTGTAGGGCAGACATGAGTGTTTGCTGACCGATGCCGAACGCCTCCAGACGCTGGCGGTCGACATAGAGGCTCACCTGCTCTTTGTGGTCGCCATACAGGCGCACGTTGGCCACTGATGGAATCTTGCGCAGTCTGTCGGAGAGGCGGTCGCTATAGTCCTGCAACTCGCGGTAGCTGCGTTCCTTGCTCTCTATGGCAATCAGCAAGGCCGATGTGTTGCCAAAGTCGTCGTTGGCCACCAATGCCAGCACGCCAGAGGGCAGGCTTTGTTTGTAGAGGGCAAGGCCGTGCTTGATCTTCGACCACACCTCATCCTTGTTGTTCACTTCGTCGTTCAGGTGGACAAGCACCATAGCCATGCCATTCTGCGACGTCGACGTGGTCTTCGTGCGGTTCACCTCGCCATAGGTGAAGAGGTAGCGCTCGAGCGGGCGTGTCACCTGTTGTTCCACCTCCTCACTTGTGGCACCAGGATAGACGGCTACCACCACTCCTTGGCGGATAGTGAAAGGTGGGAACTCGTCTTTGGGCATCACCCACATGCCATAGATGCCGATGCCAAAAAGGATGGCAACGAGCAGGAGCATTATCTTATTGTTGTCGAGTGGCCAGGATATCCACTTGGTATTCTTTGTCATTTCACTTCACTCCCTTCGCTTAGTTTCTGATAACCTTCAGTGACAATGCGCTGACCTGCCGTTATGCCACTAAGGATGCTGATGCGATTGCCTTGCGAAGCACCGACGGTGACAGCAGTGCGATGAACCTTCTTTTGGTTGTCGACCGTCCACACGAATAACGAACCGTCGGGTCGGCGTTGCACGGAGGTGATGGGCAGGGTAAAAAAACTCCCCTCCTTTTGGGAGGAGGCGCTGGTTGCCCCTATGCGTACCTGCGCCACCATGCCTGGCAACAACTTGCGGTCACCATTAGGTACATTGATGCGGATGTCGTAGGTGTGTGTCATGGCATCAGCCACCACGCCTTTCTCGATGCGTCCACCGCCGACCTTCTTGCCAGCTGCCTCGACGATGACCATCGACGGCGTGTGGGGCGTTATGGCATTCATCTCGGCTTCAGGAACCGACACGCGCACCTTCACACGCGATACGTCCATGATGGTCACTACGGCTTGCGAGGGCATGGCTGTCTCGCCAGCCTTCACCTGTTGGCGGCCGATGATTCCACCGACGGGAGCCACCAACCGGCAGTCGGTGAGGTTTTTCTTGGCCACGGCCAACTGCGACCGTGCCTGCGCCACCTTGCTCTGGATTTCCACCCATTGTGCTTCGGGAAGCGAACCGGCATCGTGCAGCATGCCATAGCGTTTCAAGGCATCTTCGGCTTGTGCCATCTGTGCCTCGGCACCCGTCAGCACGTTGCGTGCTTGCGTGTCATCCATCACAGCCAAGAGTTGTCCGCGACCAACAGCTTGTCCTTCGCTGACAAGCACGCGTTTTACCAAGCCCATGCTCGTGAAGCTCACTGCTGTGGCTTCGTTCTCCTCAACGATACCCACGTAGGTCTGATCCGACGTCATGCCTGCAGCCGCCACAACCTCGGTCTTCACTTGGGTGGGCGGTTTCTGCTTTATTTCTTTCTTGTTTTCACATGCAGTGCCGGCAACAGCTATTGCCAGCAGCAATAATGCACTATTTATCTTCATAGTTGTAACGTTGTTTTCGTATGTCTTGTAGGTTTCGGTCGCTTCAATGTGTTCGAAACAAATGCAAAGGTGGCAATTATTTCTTATAAATCGGTGTTCTTTTCTTCCTTTTTTGATGTTAAAGAGTGGAAAAGTAGAACTTTCGAACGGAAAAAAGGCAATAATGAACATTGTCGTCTCACATTTTTTTTACATCTTTGCAGTCGAAAATAGAATTGATAACGACACATTATTTAATATAAACGCATACGGATGAGTGAAATGGAACAATACCTGAGTAAGATAGCTGAGGCTCAGGAAGATATCAAAGCCGATGTGCAGGTGGGTTATTTCGACGATGATATCATCATGATTGACAATGTGAAGCTCTTTTCCGAGCCCAGTGCAACACGGATGCAGATGAACATCATCGCCATCTGCCAAAAAGGTCGTGTACAACTGGAACTGAATGGAGAGCCAACCACGTTCGGCGCCAACCAAATTATAATGTGTCCGCCTGGCACGCTGTTCACCAACATGCTGCTGAGTCCTGACTTTGTTTTTAAGGCTGTGTTCCTTACCGACCGCATCCTACATGCTTTCTTGCGCGAGAAAATCAGCATCTGGACGGAAACACTCTACATCAACCGCCAGCATGTGGTGACGATTGAGCCCGATGCCATTGAGTTCCTGTCGCTTTTCTACAGCATGCTCAACATCAGTATCAACCGACACGGCGAAAATCCTTACAAAACCGAAGTCGTCCAATCGTTGGTCAGGGCCGCCGTATTGGGCATGTGTGGAGCGTTGGAAACGATGAAACGCGAGCGTAACAGAATGTCGGATGGTACGGCAGCAGAGGTCCAACAACCAGCAGAGGGGAATGCTGGCCGCCAAGTGAAACACAGCAGTTCGTCACAAAGCATCTTCCAAAGGTTTCTCTCCATGCTCAACAGAGAACCATGCGGACATCGTTCCGTTCAGTCGTTTGCCGATGAGCTATGTATTACACCGAAATATCTCTCGGCTGTGTGCAAACGCAATTCTGGGAAGACGGCCAACGCGTGGATAACGGAGCATCAGATGGAAGACATTCGCTACTATCTGCGCCAAACCGACTTGAGCATCAAGGAAGTGTGCAACGTACTTGGCTTCCCAAATGCATCGTTTTTTGCCAAGTATGTGAAGGAACATTTCGGCGTGACTCCCACGCAGTTGCGACAGCAATAAGTCTTTATGTATAAAAAATATTGGCACAAGACGTAGGAGACGCCTTGTGCCAATTGTGTTGTATAAGGTATTATCAGAGTGTCTGCAGATAGCGCTCAGCTTCAAGGGCGGCCTTACAACCGCTGCCAGCTGCTACGATGGCTTGTCTGTAAACAGGGTCTGCACAGTCGCCAGCGGCATACACACCAGGAAGTGAGGTGCGTGGTGTGCCGTCGATGGTGCGGATATAGCCCGTTTCATCGAGGTCGAGCCACTCGCGGAAGATGTCGGTGTTGGGTTTATGTCCGATGGCAAGGAAGAAACCGTCGATAGGCAAGTCGTAACGTTCTTCATCGGGTTCTCCCTTCCGTTTGACGAGATGTGCACCTTCCACACCATCCTCACCGTAAAGCCCAAGGGTGTTGTGTTCAAAGAGCACTTCAATCTTCTCGTTGTCGAAGACACGCTTCTGCATCACATCGCTGGCGCGCAGATAGGGTTTGCGCACAATCATATATACTTTCTTGCAAAGTTGTGCCAGATAGATGGCCTCTTCGCATGCAGTATCGCCGCCACCCACCACAGCAACAGTCTTCTTGCGATAGAAAAAACCGTCGCAAGTAGCACAGGCAGAAACGCCCATGCCGTTGTATTTCTTCTCATCGTCGAGCCCTAGGTATTTGGCAGAAGCTCCAGTGGCGATGATAACGGTGTCGGCCTCAATCTCAACATCGCGGTCGGTGGTGAGCACGTAGGGGCGTTTGGAGAAATCAACCTTCACGATGACCCCGTCACGCAAGTCGGCTCCAAAGCGTTGCGCTTGGCTACGCAGCTGCATCATCATCTCGTTTCCGTCTACACCATCGGGATAGCCGGGAAAATTCTCAACGGTGGTGGTTTGTGTGAGCTGTCCGCCCATTTGCAATCCACAATAGAGCACGGGTTGCAGGTTGGCGCGTCCAGCGTAGATGGCTGCGGTGTATCCAGCAGGACCGCTGCCGATAATCAGGTTTTTTACATGTTCCATAGTATACTTAATGTTGGGTGATGGGTGATAACAAATAGCCAAAAACGAAGCGAGCCACCACCCATCACCTTATTATATTACAGCAACTCCTCAATCTGCTGGGCAATGTTTTCAATTTTCTCGGTGGGTTCGAATCGTGCCACCACTTGACCTTTCTTGTTGATGAGGAACTTCGTGAAGTTCCACTTGATGTCGGGCTTCTGCTTGTAGTCGGGGTCGGCCTCTGAGAGCATCTTGTCGAGGATGGGGGCAATGGGATGGCTGTCGTCCCATCCGGCAAAGCCTTTCTGCTCTTGCAGGAACTTGAAGAGCGGGTCGGCATCATCGCCGTTGACTTTCACTTTCTTGAAACGGGGGAATTCGGTGCCAAAGTTCAGTTTGCAGAATTCGTGGATGCTCTCGTCGGTACCAGGAGCTTGCTTGCCGAATTGATTGCAGGGGAAGTCCAGGATGACGAAGCCTTGCGAGTGGTATTTCTCGTAGAGTTTCTCCAGTTCATCGTATTGCGGTGTGAATCCGCATTGTGTGGCGGTGTTGACAATGAGGAGCACCTCGTTGGCATACTCTTTCAGCGATACATCTTTTCCTTTTCTGTCTTTGACAGTAAACTCGTATACAGTTTTCATTTTTATGTTTTGTTGGTTTTAATAATTTGTTAAGCACTACAAAGATAATCATTAAATCATGAAAAACGAATGACGAGCGATGAATTTAATTTTTATTAGGGATTTTCCCCAACAGAATAGGACTTTTCCTACTCAACATTATGCAAATTATACTTGCAGCATTCACGGAAAAACGCTACTTTTGCATCAGAGAACAAAAACAAGAGTAATTAACAATAAAAAAGATACGATTATGAAAAAGATTACCACCCTCATGACGCTGGCACTCTTGGCAGTGCTTTCGCTGTCCTTCACGTCTTGCGACGATGACGACGCTATCGCCTACACCCTCGAAGGAACCTGGAGAGGCGACATGTATGTATCGTCGGAATGGAACGGCCGCACCTATGATGCCACCTATTCCGAAATCTGCTTCCTCCGCGACCCTTATCGTTATTCTTCGGGTTCGGGTTACTGGGTGGACTACTACAACGACTACGGCTGGGGGCGCAACTATGTGGCCAACCACATCGACTGGCGCGTGAACTATGGCCGCATCGAGATCTACTTCCGTGAGGAGGGTGTGACGATCTATATCGAAGACTACAGCCTGAACGACGACTATTTCACGGGCACCATCTATGATGGCTACAACCGGGTTGACTTCCGCCTGTATCACGTCTCATCACCCAACTGGAACGACTACTATTACGGATGGGACACCTATTATTACTATGCTAAGGAGAACAACACTTGGACACGCGCCAACAAGGATGTTGAGCCAGTGGCTGCTCCGAAGAGAATCTTCCGCACGAACAAATAACGTATATCAATTAACAGATAACTATTAACGAATTAAAAGGATGACGACTATGAAAAAGATGAGAACATACATGGCACTGGCCTTGATGGCGCTGCTGCCGATGGCTTTCACCAGCTGCGTGGAAGACCACTATTGGGTGGAAGACCGCCCTTGGTACGACGATTGGGATGACAACAGATGGTGGAACGACGACTATGCCAATCCTGAAGACGACTATGTGGAGATGGCCCAAATGCTGCGCGGACACTGGCAGGGCACGCTTGTCGCACAAGGATACGATGAGCAGGGAAAACCCATCCGCGACCAATATATCGAGTTCAATACCGACATGGAGTTTGATGTCTACGACAATCCGCAAGCTACCTTCGGGCGCGGTTTGCAACGCGACTACGAGGAGGGAATGGACCAGCCTTCGTTCGTGCGCAACTTCTCTTGGCGCATCTGCAACAAGGAAAAGGGCGAAATCAAGGAAGGCGACATCATCATCCAATATGACGGAAAAGACGGCCAGTCGGCTTTCGAGATGGTGATTCCTTACGACGAACTCTATCTGGACAACAAGTCGTTCACGGGCTACATGTATGCTACTGACGGCAGCGAGACCGATAACTTCAACTTCTTGCGCTACACCTACGCGAAGCGTATGGCCCTCAGCTTTGAATAGAAAACCCTCTCTATCCCCCTGAAGAGGGGAGGATAGGGCAGAAGGAATAATAGAAAAAAGAGGGAGTAGAAGCCATTACCTAATCGTTTGGCAGCTACTCCCTCTATTCTTTTTATTCCTTCTTTTATGATATATCCTTCTCACTTATATGATGCAGCCTTCTCACTTATATGATGTAACCTCCTCACATGCCCTCTTTAGTGTTATCATTCCATACATCTGACAAAGTAAAATAAATTATTTTGCAAAGTAAAATAAATTATTTTAGTCGGTAAAATAAATTATTTTGGTCAGTAAAATAAATTATTTTCCTACACCAGAGATAAGGTCTTGCAACGTCACTTGCGGCAAATGAAATCCTTAGACACTATTTGAACCAAGCCGAGCAGATGCTTTCGCGCGAGAGGCTTTCGAGTGTTTTCTCCACAGGGTCGGGCAGGTTGCAGAAAAAGTCGATTCCCGTGAGCTCTTCCAACTCGTCGATGTTCACCACAAAGTTCTTCAAGTCGACTGATGGGAGAATGTCATTGTTATGCTCTGCCCAGAATCCCAAAGCCTTATAGCTGTTGCCGGTCTTGGCCAGCAGGGCCATGAAGAAGTATTTCGGAACAATCAATCCACCCTCCACATTGGGCTTGATGCGCATCAGAATCTGGTTTTCTTTGTCAATGGTTCCGCCTTTGACAACGTAGAGTGTGTCGCATTTGGTGACCCACGAGCGCACTTGGTCTTCCATGTGAACCCACACGCCCGTGTAATTGTCGCCTGCGTTGAAATTGTAGAGCTGCGGTTGCATGTTCGAATAGTAGAATGTCTGCCTGTTGGCTGCCACCGAATAAAGACGGTCGGCAGAGGCGCAGATGTGTCCGCGTGTGAATCCCGAACCTCTGTACATGGAATTCGTATCAGAAAAACGTGCATTGGAGGGGATGTCGGGGTCTTCTCCCCAAGCATCGGTGCGGCCGGTAACGGTGCCTGCCTTGTGCATTTGGAAACATGACCAACGCTGCGACTTCTTCTGGCAATCCCATTCAATGGAGTAGTTCACGCCGTCGGGATCGTAGGCGTCGCCTGTCTTGTGAATCACCACGATGCTTTGTCCGCCTTTCACATGCGGAAACTCCAGGCGGCTCAACTCGCGTTGAAGGCTGTTGTTGTTGGCGTTTAGGTTGGCCATGCTGGGTGTCGGCTTGTTGTCAGGCGTCAGGTCGTCATCGTCGTCTCCGCCACAAGCCGTTAGCGTGGCTGCCACAAGTGTGGCATAGAAGAATAGTTTAAAGTGTTTCATGTTGTGTTGTAATAAGGTTGTGGAATTAAAAAAAGTGCTACCGACCGCATATGCAACTACGCTCGATGGCACTTTCATTATATCGTTTGCTTGTCCGAAGTCGTTATTTCTTCAGCTTGGCATAGCGGCTCATGAAGCGATCGACGCGACCAGCCGTGTCAACAAGTTTGCTCTTACCTGTATAGAAGGGATGCGAGCTGCTGGAGATTTCAACTTTTACCACAGGGTAAGTTTCGCCTTCAAATTCCACGGTGTCGTTTGTCTTTGCGGTGGACTTTGTAAGGAACATATCGCCGTTGGACATGTCACGGAACACGACGGGGCGATAGTTTTCGGGATGGATTCCTTTTTTCATTTTTGTTGTTTGTTATTTATTGAATATATAGTTTTGTCCAAATTGGGATGCAAAGGTACGAAGATTTCTCCAATCGTGCAAATTTTCTTGCTACATTTTGCTTTTTCACTTCAAAAATGTGCCTGGCTGGCACCAAAAAACGTCTCGCGTCACAATGTCACACGTCACAATAAGCTACTTGCGGAAATAGATGTCCACATAGTCGCAAGCCTCGTCGCAGGGATTGTCCATCTGCTGCAGACGCCAGTATTTGCGGCCGTTGGTGGCTTTGAAGTCGAAGGTTCCCTCGCGCAGGCATTCCTTACCGCCGTTGATGTGGTAGATTTTCATGGCGATGGTACCTGTGAACAATAAGTGGTTGGCATCGACAATATTGATGGTGCCGTTGATTTTCAGGTAGTCGTCGTTCTCGCGAGACAGTTGTTCGCCCTTGCAACGCAACACGCCTTTGTCGTCTTTTGTGATGTTGCACGAGCCAAAGTAGTCCCACGAAATCCATTGCAGGCTCAGCATATGCTTGCCCAGCACCTTTTGTTCGGGCGTTTGTGCACGTTGGGTGGTTGTGGCTCGGCGCACGGGTGTGCGTCTCTTTGTTTGTGCCTCTACGCCGAAAGCGATTGAGAGCATCAGGAATAAAACAAGTAGTTTCTTCATTTTCTTAGTGTTGTTTTTAGTTTATTGAAATGTTGATGATAAAAAGTGGAAGCGCACAGAGATGTTTGTGCGCTCCCACTTGTGGTTTTAGCGTTTATGGCTTGGTGCCAAAGCTGTTGCCACCAGCCTCAGCATACTTGGGCGACTTGATGCCCTGGACGCTGAAGTATTTGTCCAATTGGCCGTAGATGATGATTTCCTTGCCTAAAAGGCTGGGATTGTCTTTAAGGTTGAGGCCGTTTCTCAAAGCTCCGCTGGGCAATTGCACAGGCATGCAATTGTCAGGATTGTTAGCGGATGCAGAGCCAGCGATGATGATGTTGGTATTTGTGTCACAACCATCAGCACCAAACTTAGCACCATCGGCATAGGTCTTGCCAGACACATAGCCTACAATCACGGCTTTCACCCAAGCCCAAGGCTTTTCGCTGTTGTCGGCTTTCTGGGCTTCGGCAAAGCTGAGCGGTTTCTCGTAGGTTCCCAAACCGCTGGGTGTCTCTTGGCCGCCACCGCCTCCTTGGTCTTCGATGCTTACAAAGTAGGCATTCATCACTTCAATCTTTCCGCTGTAAGAACCGCGGTTGCCAATGATGGTGATGGTGCTTCCTTCCTTGATGCCCTTAGCAGCAACAAGTTCTTGGAACTTCTTCTTCTCACCGCCCTTTTCGGAAAGCAAACCATAGACATATACAGAACCAGTTGCATCCACCAAGTCGAAGTTTCCATATTGGTCACCGTCTTTCAGGTTGGTCACCTTACCCTTGAGCTGATACCATACATCGTTGCTCTCGCTAGCAGCATTGAAGTCGGCAATAGAAACGGATTTCACTTCACCGCTGGGCGTGCCGCCACCACCGCCTTCTTCCAGGATGACAACAGTAGCGTTTTTGATTTCAGGTGTCACATTACCATCTTTCACATACTTCATGAGATTGCCGGTAATCTTCACCTTCATGCCAGCCTTAAACTCGCTGACACCGTCGGGCAGGTTGGCCCAGTAGGCTTCAAACACCTTGCCGCCGTCCTTTGTGTCAGCCATCCAGAATGTCTGCTGGTTCTTGCTTACGTTACCCACGACTTCTGTGATGTAACCCGTAACAGAGTAAGTCTCCGAGGATGTGCCTCCATCTGCCAAAGCATTGGTTAGCTCGACAGCCTTCGCGCAGTTGATTTCAGTTCCGGTGGGCGTGCCGCCGCCACCGCCATCCTCAAGAATCTCCACCACGGGATTCTTCATTTCGGCAGTAACATTGCCAGTATTGGCATTCACGTACTTCATAAGATTACCGGTAATCTTCACCTTCATGCCAGCCTTAAACTCGCTGACGCCTTCGGGCAGGTTGGCCCAGTAGGCCTCAAACACCTTGCCACCGTTCTTTGTGTCGGCCATCCAGAAGGTTTGCTGGTTCTTGCTTACGCTACCCACGACTTCTGTGATGTAACCCGTAACAGAGTAAGTCTCCGAGGATGAAGCATTATCTGCCAAAGCATTGGTCAACTCGACAGCCTTGGCGCAAGTAACTTCAATACCAGTGACTGGGCCGCCACCTCCAGCAGACTTTCCGTTCAACGAATAGAGGAAAGCCTTTCCTGTAACGGTTTCAGGAGTAGAGCCGTTGTAGTTATAGACCTTACCGCATACGATAACGTCATCGCCAATCTTGATTTGCTCGTCGCCGTTGGCGAATCTCTTGTTGCCAAGATAGAGGGCGCGATAGACGTAGAACTTCGTGCCACCGTTCGCTCCTGTGTCTGAAATGTAGAAGGTTGCGTTGCCATACTCGGTGCTATACTCTTCGGTTATGGCCGAGATTTTACCCTTAAAGTAGTAGTCCTGTGTGCTCTCCACACCAGCTTCCATACCCTGCACCAGTTCGACAATGGCGGCTACGTTGTAGGGATCTTCGGCTGTGCCACTTCCTGCAGGCTCCACAGCCTCTTCGGTGTCGGCACCTCCCGGGTTCTTGTTCGGGTCGTCATAGGGCATAGGAACGTCCTCGCAACTCGTAAATGTCATGGCCGTCATGGCCAGGGCAAATAATGAATAAAATAGCTTTTTCATATTCTTATTGTTTTTATTGTTTTCGTGGTAATGATGTTATTCGATGACAAAGTTCTTCACTTCCCATGTAGCAGCAGCGGTGTCGGTGCTGGTGTAGCGGAAGGCGATATAAATCTTCTTTCCTGCAAGAGCCTTAAGCGAAGCCTTGGCAGTGATGAAGTCCCATGATGAGCCGTCGGGCCACATGCTGCTGGGAATCTCCAGCTTTGTCCATTGCGAGGCGTCAATCTTGTCGCCGCCGTCGTGGCTGGTGGAGTAGAGTACGCTGAGATGTCCGAGTTCACCGTAACGGCGAGCGTGGTCGAACATCAAGGTTGCATTGTTGACATTACTCAGGTCGATAGCGGGGCTGACGAGCCAACTCTCGGAAGCATGGTTGCTGCCACCGACATAGGCCGTTGCCTTCATGCCGTAGCGTGAATCCCAAGCCCAAACGTATGTGAGCGGGTCGTTCATAATGACGTTCACAAGTTTGAAGTCGCCCTGTCCTTCGCCGAATGTCTCGCGATAGATGGCATTGTCTTTCTCCACGTGTGTGGTGACATCGTTGATGTCGCGCACCAGGATTTGCCACTTGTCTCTGTAGCGGTTGAAGATACCCGTGATGTCGAGTGTGTCAGTAGGCAATGTGACATTGGCGAAGTTGGCAAAAGTGCTGACGCGCACAACGAGATTGCGGCTGTTCACTTCCTTCAGTGCACGGTCAACTCCGTTTGCAGCATCTTTCATGTCATCGGGAGCGAAGACGGCTTCCCCGTTAGCATCGCGGAACGATACGCCTTTGATGGTCATCAGCTTTCCGCAGTTCTCCTTCATGTAGTCTGCGTTGGACACTTTAGTGATGTCAAACTCTTCAGGTTCAACGCGTGTGGGGTCGGGTAAACCGATGAGTTTGTGGTGGGCCTCCCACACGTAACGGTTCATACTGCCCACCGACTGCTTACCATAGTTGGGTGAGGAGGGGGTGGTGTTGGTGTAGATACCTCCCACTTGCGGCTGCTGGCTGTTTCCGCCAATCATCAACCCTTTGAGTGAGATAAGCACTTCTTGTCCAACCTTTAACTCGCGGCAGATGCCGTTCATGTCGATACCAACGTTGATAGCTCCTGTTCCGTCGTCAACGGGAATCATGCGATAAAGGTTGCCACCAGCGTCGTTGCCGGTTACGATACCTTTAATCTGCACGTCTTCCTCAATTTCCTTCATATTGCTGTTGTTGATGAGCGTGGCATAGTCGCTCTTCAGTTGGGCGATGGTCACCACGTTCGTTTCAGCCAGTTCGTTGTTGCCGAAGGGAATCTCTTCGATATCCGGATCGGCGTATCCTGCTCCCATGCACGATACGAAGAGCGTGCAGACGAGTGAGTATATGCTGTATTTCAGTGTTTTCATATCTGTAACGTTTTATTTAGAATTTATAAGCTACATTCAGCATTCCGTTGATTCCCATAACGTAGAACTTCATGGGTGGGAACTTGTAGGAGCGGTCTTTGTTCTTCACGGTTTGTCCGTTCTCTTCCTTAGTGGTGTAGCTGCTTCGGCTTTGTTCGAAGCCGCCCGTCACAATCTTCTGGTTGTTCAGGATGTTGCTGACCATCAGGTTGATGGACATCGAACGTCCTTGTTTCAAGCGAATGTTGTGGCCAATCGAGCCGTCGAGCATGAAGCCTCCCTTTCCTTTCTCTTGTGCGGGAATGTCCACCGAGCCGAGCAGCTTGCCCGTGTTGGCGTCAACTTCACCTTCCTCGTGAATCCATCCCATACGGCGTCCGGTTTCACCATAGCGGTGGTTGGGGGCATAAGAGAGATAGATGCGGTCGTAGTAGTTTCCGTCGAGGTCGATGAACCATCCGCTCTTGTGGAAACTCAATCCAATGCTTCCAGCTGTGAGCGGGGTGCCGTTTTCGCGCATACCTTTATTATATACGATGTCGTGTTTCACGTCAGCACTCTTCGAGAGCATGTAGGTCACGTCGGCGTTGTTGATATTCTCAGCCTCACTCCATGTTCCCAATGCTTTCAAGTCGAGGTCTTCGGAGATTCTGACCTTCATACCGAGTTCCAAGCCGTAGTGGTGTTTCTTGATGTTGGTCATCGAAACGTAGGTGAAAGAGTTCTCGTCGTCGAAGTAGAAGTTCTGGAACTCCGTCCCATTTGTGATGCGGCTATAGAATCCGCTGATGTTGGCTTTCAGCCAGCTACCCTTGTATTGATAGCTGATTTCGCTGCTGAAGATACGCTCATTGCGTAGGTTGTCGACAAAGTCGTTGTTCATCTCGGGCGACACGAAGGCCGTTGTGATTTGCGGAGCGCGATGCTCATAACCGACACCCACTCCGAGTGTACCTCCGCGACCGAATGGCGTTGTGGCGCTGAACTTGCCTCCACCGCTCAGGAACTTGGCCGTACCGCTCTTTCCGTATGAGTTGTTGGCAAAGAAACCGTTGCGCATGTAGCCTTTGCGTTGCATGTCGTCGTAGTTCAGTTTTCCAGAGATGTTGTAGTGAATGATGCCGAAGGTCTCGTCGTAGCTGCCCCAGATGGTTCCCTTGCGGGCTTTCAGAGCGTAGTCGTAGCCGAATCTGTCTCCCTCATAAACGAGTTTGCCCAATCCATTCGGTCCTGCAGTATTCAGGTCATACTGGATGCGGGGATCTGCGGCGGGATAGTCGCCCAAAGCATAGAGGTTGGTGTTGTGGAACGAGTTGCCTCCCAACATGTCTTCCAACGTCTGATAGTGGCGTCCGATATTCTGTCCGATCATGAATCCCATACGCAAGGTCTTCAACTTGTCGAGTTGAGAAGTCCATGCCGATGACATTGTGACTGTTGTGTTGTCGTTGTGTTTTGCCTGGATGTAGTAGAGGATGTCTTCGCCTGCGGCAGCAGAGAGCTTGTTGGCGTAATAGAGTTTGTCCCAGTTAATTTGCCGGTTGGCCTTTGATGCCGTCCAATAGTCATAGGCGGTGTTCCAGTCGGCCAGATTGCTTTCCATGCGGTTGTAGATGTTCGAGGCGTCTTCCACATCATAGAAATTGCTGGGGAACATTTTCCAATAGACGGGACTTGGATTCTCGGCAGGAGAGTTGTAGTTCAGTTTCGTGCTCTTATACCACGCTTGCTTGCCAAAGATAGAAGTCGTCAGTTTGTTGTTGTCGTTGATGTCCCAATCCCAGGTGGCGATGGCCGATGGAGCAAAGTCGTTCACAACACGCGAGTTGCGCTTGTGTCCGTTCTGGTAACCCCAGTTTGGGTTGTAGTACCTGTCGTTGGCTAGCCAGTAGGCTTCGTCGGTGGCGGGGCCTTGTGTGGAGCGCTCTGTGGGATTACCCCATGTGGAGAGAGCCAACGAGTGTCCGCCGTTCCATTTCTTCTGAATGCCCACGAAGTAGGAGAGTGCGTTGTAGAATGTTCCCTCTACATAGCCCTCTTTCGCCCAGCGATAGGTGAGGTTGGCAGCAACGGCCCATCCCCGCTCGTTGAATCCAGAGGCGTAGGTGTACATCGCGCGGGCGGTGTAGTTGCGGTTGGCGGCGCTCAGCGTCACGCGATGTCCAGCTGACAGGCTACCAGCGCGGAAGTTGTAGTTGTTACTTCCAGCCATACCTGTCATCGAGAAGTTGTTGCTTTCGAATGGCAGGGCAAATTCAACGTTGCGTGTCTGTTGGTTAAGTCCGCCTACCATAGAATAGCGGAATTGCCCGTTCTCCATGTCGTTCATCAGCATGCCGTTGATGTAGACATCATTGTACTTTTGGTTGAAAGCGCGATAACGGAAGCGAACGGGTGAGAACTGATAACCCACCTCGCTGGCATACACGTTGCTGTTGGAGTTGAGAATCGTCACGTTTTCCGTCATGTCGTTGTCATCTCCCAACTGCGCTTCGGTGAATGTGAAGGCCGACTCGTCCATTTGAGCGACTTTTTGCCCGTCTGTCGGCTCTGTCTGAGCAAAGGCCAGAGGCGAATAGCAGAGGGCTATCACAGCAATTTTCAGCTTTTTCTGCATAGGTCTTAGTTATTAATGTTATTACTTTATGGTGCAAAGATAACGAAAAAATTTTATCATTCAAAAAAATATTGTATATTTGCAAAAAATTTTATTACTTACCACAATGAAAAAGCATCTATTACTACTCGCCTTGATGTTCGCCACAGTGGCTGCATCGGCACAAGAGAAGAAGTTCTCGGTTTATGGAGTGGGCTTTTACAATCAGGAGAACCTCTTTGACACTTGCCACGATGAAGGCAAGAACGACTATGAATTTTTGCCCACGGGTACTAATAAATGGAATGGCTTGAAATACACCAACAAACTTCGCAACATGTCTCGCGTGCTATCTGAGATGGGAACCGACGTGCTGCCAGGTGTGGGTTGTGCCGTCATCGGTTTGAGCGAGGTGGAGAACGCCAAGTGCTTGACCGACCTTTGCGACCAGCCCTCGCTGAAAGAGCGCAATATGCAGTTTGTCCACATCGAGGGCCCCGACCAGCGTGGCGTAGATTGTGCGTTGCTCTACAATCCCTCGCTCTTCACCGTGCGAGATGTGAAACTGGTGCCTTACTTCTATGAGCGGCAGGACGACATCGATAAGGGGCGCGCCACTCGTGGTTTCCTCACCGTGAGCGGAACGCTGGCTGGCGATCACGTCACGTTCGTGGTATGTCACTGGCCAAGCCGTTTTTCGGGAAGTGAATATCGCGAACTCGGCGGCAGACAGGTGCGTGTTTTGAAAGACTCTCTTCTGCGTGATGACCCCAAGTGCAAGGTGTTCGTGATGGGCGATATGAACGACGATCCTTTCAGCCGTAGTATGTACGAGTCGTTGGGAGCCAAGGAGAATATCGACAAAATCAAGGCCGACGAGATGTATAACCCGTTCTACAACATTCTGAAACAAGGAACGGGCACCCTGATGTACGATGGTTCGTGGAATCTTTTCGACCAGATTGTGATGACTCCGAATGCGATTAACCAGAAAAAGAGCAAAGACTATACGTCGCTGAAGTATTGGAAATCGCAGGTTTTCCGTCGTGATTATCTCTTCCAAGACGAAGGCAAATACAAAGGTTCGCCAAAGCGTACTCACGCCAGCGGCGTGTGGCTCAACGGCTTTAGCGACCACCTGCCTGTCGTTGTTTATCTCGTTAAGGAACAGAAGTAGACAAAAAGAGGGGAGAGGCAAGAAGCAAGCTATATGTCTAAACTTCAAGATGCATGAACTCAAAACCTCAAGAACTCGAGGTCTCTTCCGAGTACCATCCTTTACGTCCTTTCCTGCCTCAGGGATGCTGCCTGCTGATGTTGGGCAGTTTCCCTCCGGCTCGTAAACGTTGGGCGATGGAGTTCTTTTATCCTAACTTCATCAACGACATGTGGCGAATCTTTGGAATCTGCTTCTATGGCGACAAACAGCATTTCGTGGACGAAGCCAATCGCACTTTCCGACGTCAGGAGATAGAGCAACTGCTCACTGAACAAGGTATCGGGCTCTTCGACACAGCTACCGTTATCCGGCGTCTGAAGAACACGGCAAGCGACAAAGACCTCGAGGTGGTTCAACCTACTGATCTCACCGCTCTGCTCCAGCAGATTCCCCAATGTCAGGCTGTGTGCACCACTGGGCAGAAAGCCACCGACCTCTTCTGCGCTCATTTCGGGATTCAGCAGCCACAAGTTGGCGGTAGTGTGGAATTCATATTCCAAGACCGCCACATGCGTCACTATCGTATGCCGAGTTCTTCGCGCGCTTATCCCATGAAAGTGGAACGCAAAGCCGAAGCCTATCGCAGCATGTTTGCTGAAGTGTTGCCAAACTTCTCGCCACCCATCATCTGAAAACCAAACTCAATCTCATAACACCCAATAACAAACTATGGAAAAAATCACCATCATCGGAATTGCCGGAGGTACCGGCTCGGGAAAAACCACAGTAGTGAAGAAAATCGTTGAGGCTCTGCCTCCCGATCATGTGGCCGTCGTACCGCTCGATTCCTACTACAACGACACCACCGCCCTCACCGATGAGGAGCGACGAAACATCAACTTTGACCATCCCGATGCATTCGACTGGAAACTTCTTTATCGGCAAATCAACGAATTGCGCGAGGGACGAGCCATCGAGCAGCCCACCTATTCTTATATACTCTCCAACCGATTGCCCGAAACCGTTCACGTGGAGCCAAAGCCCGTCATCATCATCGAAGGCATCATGACGCTCATCAACAAGAAGTTGCGCGACCTTATGGACCTGAAGATTTTCGTAGATACCGATCCTGACGAGCGTCTCATTCGCAATATCCAGCGCGATACTATCGATCGCGGACGTACCGTCTCGATGGTGGTCGACCGATATCTGAAAGTTCTCAAGCCGATGCACGAACAGTTCATCGAACCCACCAAGCGCTATGCTGACCTTATCATCCCACAAGGGGGAGAAAACCTCAAGGGCATAGGAATTCTTTGCAAATACATCGAGCAATTGGTGCCGCAAACAGATTGATTTTATTTTACAAATTTTTGTCGACTTTTCCGTTCAATCTAGAATAGAAAAATGTAGTAAAAAGTGATTATTTCGCTTTTTACCCTCTCTTTTTTCGCTCTAGAATTGTCATTAGCCCCTAATGGCGTTGTCATTAAGGGCTAATGACACGATAAAAAGGGGCTAATGACAACGTCAAAGGCCGTTAATGACACGCTCAAAGCATATCTTTTAGTAGGCAAAAGCATGCTTTTTGTTAGCCAATTTGATGTAAAGAAAACGGAAGGCGTTGAATATCAACCATTTGAAAAAATGTCGATTTTTCGCATTTTTCTCACCAATCTTCTTCCTGTTTCAAAAAATGCGCGTTTTTAGGGCCTTAAATTCAGAATTATTTTGACAAAATAAGGAAGTTCTAATACCATTCTTTGTCTTCTATGGAGTAGTGTTTCTGCAGTTGAATAATCCGATATGAATGATGTGGAAAATGCAAAAAATGGTGGTGTGGATAGAACATTTCGAAGAAAGTTGGCAGAATTCAAAATAAAATTGCGTATCTTTGCAACAATTTTGCAAAATATCAGTTATTATAATTAGGTAGAACATCTAATCGAAGCGGTGCGGAGAAGCTATGATGTGCTGCTCGGAAGAACTTTTTTAACCACCTGCCAGCCGCATGTTTCATGAAGAAGCATAAGCGGGGAGGGGGCTATTCTGAATGTTGAACATGAAAAAATGGATAATATTTGTGTTGCTGTCCGTGCTCTTCCCTTTGAGCATCAGCGCACAATCGTCGATGACTGACGAACAGGTAATCAGCTTCATTCTGAAAGAGAATGAGGCCGGGACTTCGCAACAGCAAATTGTAACGAAATTGGTGCAGCGTGGTGTTGACATCAACCAGATACGCCGTGTGAAAAACAAGTATCAGCGCCAAATCAACCAGTCGGGTCTTGGCGTGGCTGCTGACAAAGCTGTGACTGAAGCCGAGAACCGTCTGCGCAAGAACAACGCAAAGAAGGATGAAAGCGAGAACTTCATGGTGGAAGGCGAACGGACAAGGGCGCTGACTGAAGATGAAAAGCAGGAAAACCTGTTGCTCATGCAGTCGGAACTGTCAGGTACGTTCTTTCCAACCGACACGTTGGAATTGCTCACGATGTTGCAAAATGAGAGGGAGAAAAACAGAAAGAAGGTCTTCGGTCGCGATATATTCAACAACGAAAACCTTTCGTTTGAGCCCAATATGAACATCGCCACCCCACAAAACTATGTGTTGGGACCTGGTGATGCCGTGAATATTGACATTTATGGCGCATCTCAGAAGAGCATCAACGAGACGATTTCTCCTGATGGTGATGTGGTCATCGAAGGGATAGGGCCGGTTCAACTGGCTGGATTGTCTGTTTCGGCAGCCAACGCTCGGTTGCGTTCCGTGCTAGGTCCCCGCTATAGCAGCAGCCGAGTGAAGTTGACGGTGGGACAGACAAAGACGGTGATAGTGAACGTACTGGGTGAGGTTACAACGCCTGGTACCTATACGCTTTCGGCTTTCTCCACAGCATTCAACGCTCTTTATATGGCTGGAGGTATCAGCGATATTGGTACGTTGCGTAACATTAAGGTGTATCGCGGCGGAAAACTGCTTTCGGTGGTCGACGTCTACGACTATATCTTGAACGGAAACTTGAAAGGCAACGTCCGTTTGGTGGACAATGACGTCATCGTGGTAGATCCTTATGACTGCTTGGTCAATATTGTTGGAAAGGTGAAACGTCCGATGTTTTACGAGATGAAAGCGAATGAGAGCTTGAACTCGCTGATGAAGTACTCGGGCGGATTCACGGGCGACGCCTATAAAAAATCGGTGAAAGTGATACGAAAGAACGGTCGTGCCATCTCGGTGTTCGATGTCGATGAATTTGATATGGCTTCCTTCCGAATGGCTGATGGTGACTCGGTGACGGTGGATTCCACATTGACACGCTATGAGAATATGGTTGAGGTGCGTGGTGCCGTCTTCCGTCCTGACAAGTATCAGGTGGGTGGCGATATAACGACCGTACGTTCTCTGATTGAACATGCAGATGGTGTGACCGAACAAGCGTTCTTGAATCGTGCAGTCATGCACCGAATGAAGCCCGACCGCACGTTGAAGGTAATCAGCCTCGATTTGGCTGGCATTTTGAACGGGACGGTGGCCGATGTGCCTTTGCAGAACGAGGATGTCATCTTTGTTCCCACCAAGCAGGAGGTGCAAGAGGAGCGGACAATCACCATTCATGGCGAAGTGATGTATCCGGGAACTTATATCTATGCAGAAGACGAGACCCTAGAGGACTTCGTATTACAGGCAGGTGGATTGAAAGAGACTGCATCGGTGATGAAGGTGGATGTCTCGCGTCGTGTGACCAATCCCAAGGCATTAGACATCGACAGCTTGATTTCCCGCGTTTATACCTTTGCCTTGAAAGACGGTTTTGTGATTGACGGCGAACCAGGATTTACGCTGATGCCATACGATGAGGTGTATATCCGTAAGAGTCCGGGCTATAGCCGACAACAGAACATAACGGTGGAAGGTCAGGTGATGTTTGCTGGAACCTACACCTTAACGACGAAGAACGAACGTTTGAGTGAGGTCATCAAACGCGCTGGTGGTGTGACCGATTTGGCATACGTGGCAGGTGCTCGCGTGGAAAGACGAATCACGACAGATGAACGCATGCGTATGCAAACCGTATTGAAACTTGCCCGCGCCCAGGATAGTGGAAAAGACTCGGTGGACGTCAGCAAGCTGGATTTGGGTGATACTTATTATGTGGGTATTGAGCTCGATAAGGCTATTGCCAATCCTGGCAGCGATGCCGACTTGGTGTTGCGTGAGGGCGACCGTGTAATTGTACCCGAATATAATGGAACTGTGAAGATTAGTGGTGATGTGATGTTCCCCAATACGGTGTCGTATGAAAAAGGAAAACGAGCCAAGTATTATATCGACCAAGCTGGTGGATGGGGTGAGCGTGCCAAGAAAAGAAACACCTATATTATATATATGAACGGAACGGTAGCTCAAGTGGGACACAACGCCAAGATAAGGCCTGGATGTGAGATTGTTGTGCCCAGTAAGCCGAAGTCGGCGACAATGAAGCTAACCGAATGGTTGACGCTTGGAACTTCGGTGGCTAGTATTGCTACCATGTTGGCAACGTTGGCCAATATCCTGAAGTAGGGTGAATAATTGAAGACGAACCAACGGTTGCAAGCCGAAGGGAATAGCAAAGCTTAAAGTTAGAAATGGAAGAAAAAAGGAAAAACGATTATATTGACTTGGTGCAGATATTCAAAAAGGTAAGTGCCCGCAAGCGTCTCTTTTTGATAACACTACCTGTTGCATTTGTGCTCTCGTCGTTGTATATCATCTGCATCCCCCGTTATTATATTACCGATATAAAACTGGCGCCCGAGGTGGAAAATCCTATGTCGGGTGGTACGTTGGGCTCAATAGCTTCAACGTTTGGCTTCGACCTTTCGGCAATGCAATCAACTGATGCCATTTCCCCCATGCTCTATCCCGACTTGATGGAAGACAATGGATTTGTAACGAAGTTTTTTGATTTCAAGGTTGAAAGTGCCGATGGTGAAATTAAGGTAAACTACCATGATTATTTGCTTTATCATCAACAACATCCGTGGTGGGCTTATGTCACGCAATGGCTCAGAGACCTGATGCCCAAGAAGAAGGAACAAACAGTTGTTTCTGGCGATGGACAGTTCAACCCTTATGTCCTTCCCAAAACTGAAGACGATGTGGTGGAAGCCATAAAGAGAAAAATAACACTGGATGTAGATAAGAAAACTGGGGTGATAACGGCGACAATAAAAGATCAGGACCGTTTGATTTGCAAAACCATTGCCGATTCGGTTAGAAGCCAACTGCAAGCTTTTATCACAGATTACCGCACTAATAAGGCTCGTGTGGATTTGGAGTATTATAAGAAACTTGCAGCTGAGGCCAAACACGACTATGAACGGGCGCGCCAACTCTATGGTAGTTATTCTGACGCCAATACAGATGTCGTGTTGCAGAGTTTCCGTTCTAAACAGGATGACTTGGAAAACGACATGCAGTTGAAGTTCAACACCTATAGCGTGTTGAGCACTCAGTTGCAACAAGCCAAAGCCAAAGTGCAGGAACGCACACCCGCTTTCACATTGCTGAAGGGTGCCAATGTTCCAATAAAACCTGCAGGCCCCAAGCGTATGCTGTTTGTGCTTGGCATGTTGTTCCTTACATTCCTAGGAACGATCGCCTATATTCTTAAAGAAGACTTGAAGGCAATGATGAAACAAGCATAGTCAGCCCTCCTTTATATGGAACCTGTTAAGCGAATCATAGTAAATACCACTGCTCAATATATAAAAGCCATTGTCAACATTGGCTTTTCTCTTTATTCCACACGGTTGGTCTTGGATATATTGAACGTGAATGATTATGGTATTTATGTTTTGGTTTTGGGTATTACAGGTATTTTGGGTTATCTTACGAATGCATTTATCGTAACCACCCAACGTTATTTGTCTGTTTATATAGGTAAAGGTGACTATGATTATGTGAAGAAACTATTCGGCAACAGTCTTCTCATTCATATCGTAATGGGTGTGGTATTCTTCGCTCTATTGATATTGCTCGAAGATTTGCTCATTAATCATTATCTTGATATTGAACCAAATCGGCGACATGCAGCGGGGATTGTTTACTTCTTAATGGCTGGCATGTTGTTCTTTTCCATAGTATCCTCCCCATTCAAGGCTTTGCTAGTCACTCACGAGAATATTGTTTATATTTCTATTGTTGAGATAGTGGATGGCTTCTTGAAACTATTGTTGGCTTTATGCTTGGCAATAGTTCATACAGACAAATTAATAGCTTATTCAACTGGAATGGCAATCATTCTTATAGCCAATTTTCTCGCATTTGCTATTTATGTATTGATTTGTTATCCAGAGAGCCGAGTTGGGCTTCTTGGATGGAGGCAAAGAGATAAAGAATGCGTACGTCAATTGCTGTCGTTTGCAGGGTGGACAACATACAGTATGGTTGCTTCCATTTGTCAGACACAAGGCACTTCCATAGTCCTTAACAAGTTCTTCGGAACAGCCATGAATGCCGCTTATGGAGTTGGCATGCAAGTGTATGGTGCAGTGAGATTTGTTTCCACATCGGTTCTGAATGCCATGAATCCTCAACTGATGAAACAGGAAGGCAAAGGTAATAGGGATGAGATGCTGAACTTAGCGGGTAAGGAAAGCAAGTTTTCTACAGCTTTGATGATGATTGTTGCTATTCCGCTTATGGTTGAGATGGATTCTATTCTCTCATTTTGGTTGAAGGAGGTGCCAGAATACACCAGTTTGTTCTGCAATGGTTTGCTTATTGCCTTTTTGGTGGATCAACTCACATTGGGACTTCATGCAGCCAATCAGGCAACTGGGAAAATCAAATGGTACACCATCATCATGAGCACTCCCAAAATAATGTATATACCATTTTCCATAGCTGCCCTCGCTTTGGGAGGTTCGGTCAGTTATGTAATGGTTATATATGTTGCTATAGAATTAATCATGGCCTTTTTCCGGATTCCTTTCATGAATTATTTGGTGGGTCTTGATATGAAGAAATATGCCAGAGATGTGCTTCTGCCATTGGTGCCATTATTTGTTGTTGTAACAAGTGGAAGCCTGTTGATATCCCGATTTGTTAATATGCAATATGGTTTCCTCGTTGTGGTATGCTTCGGGATGCTTATCGGTGTTCTTGCCATGTGGTTTTTCTGCTTGAGCAAGAGTGAACGTCAATATGTTGAGAACTTTATCAAGGGGAGAAGAGAGAGATGAAGTTGAAAATCAACACCAGAATAAAAGTAGAGGACCTGTTCCTGCTGGATAAGCGGTGGCTGGCTCAGATGTTGTTCTTTGTCGGTGTGTTGATCGTTTATTTCACCTCGATGCAAACATGGTTTCTCTGGCCCATCTCCTCATATATGTCGGTAATAGCATGTGTATTTATCATCCCTGCCATGTTTCTGTCAAAAGACATTACCCGTCCATGCTTTGTCAGAAAGGATTTTGTCCTCCCAATATTGGCATATTTATTATTGGCATACTATCAAGTTGTCAACAATAGTTCGAATTTCAACGCCTACATTTCAACGTTATTCAATGCGTTGGTGTTTTTTGCATTGTTCCGTTACGACCCCGTTTGCCTTCAGAAAGTATCACGAATGCTGGCAAAGACGATGGCTGTCTTGTTGATAGGCTCCATCACATTTTTCTTTCTCTATTTATTGGGATTCCCACTTCCGGGAAGCAATCTGGAATATGGAGATGATTTCTATTCTTTTACCAACTATTATTGGTTTCTTATTGACGACCGACAGTTGTTTGCTTTCTTTCCTCGATTTCAAGCGGTATTTCCTGAACCTGCATATATGGGTAGTGCTGCGGCCTTGTTGTTGCAAACCCAGCGTGGCAATTGGCGCAAATGGTATTGCATCATTCTCTTGATAGCTTTGCTCATTTCGTTCTCATTGGCAGGATATATTTATTTGGTTGCCATCATTTTTACCAACTTGTGGATTCGTGGTAAGAGGTTGTTTCTCAAATTGATTCTTTCCATCTCATTCCTTGTCGCATTTGTTGTTGGTGCTTTTTTTTATAATAATGGAGACAACTTGGTTCACGATCTGATACTTTTGCGTTTGGAAGTGGAGGATGGAGAAATGGCAGGCAACAATCGTGTCAGTACTAATTTCGATGCTGATTACGAGAACTTCTGGAACTCTTCTGACATCTTCTTCGGGCGTGAGAAAGAGAATGAGTTTGGCGACTCTGGCTATAAGGTCTTTATCTATACATATGGACTTGTAGGGCTGGCATTGCTGGTGTTTTTTTATGTGTCGGCTTTTTATAAAGCCCCCAACAAGCGTGCTATGCTATCTGCATTATTCTTGGCAGCTTTGGTTTTTGCTGCCGATGGTTTTATTCTGTGGTTTTGTCGTTTCATACCTTTCTATTGCACAGCGTATCAGGTTGATGAAAAAGATATGGAACAGTCAAATGAGGAGAACGAGGAGGAGGTATCATGAATATACTATTGGATTTTATTCCCTTTCAGCATAATGGTGGAGTAGGTGGTGCAGCAAGTTTTGCCAAAGCGGTTTACGATGAGGTTTTTCGTAAGAAGACAGGCGAACATACATTGTTTGCCGTTTGCGATAAAAGTGTCCCAATAGGTCAGCAATACGACTATGAGCAATTTGCACAAGAGAATGACGTCCAGTTGTTTGATGTGTCTAGTGCCACATTGTCTTCATTGATAACGCAGCACAAGATAGATGTCTTTTTCATTGCTATTGGCCAGTTTTATGCAAAATATGATTTGTCGGGCATTCAATGCAAAACCATCATGTTCATTCATGACCTATACAATTTGGAAAGTGGTGACAATCTTGTGGATTTGACGATTCATGATTCAAAAGCCGAGACGAAGTGGCATTACTTTAAACGAATTGTCAATGTGGCAATAGGTAGGGCAAGAGCAAAATCTTTGCAATCGTATAAGCGGATAATGCCCCTTTATGCCGCATCAAACACGTTGGCTTATACGGTGTCCGATTATTCCAAAACGGCTCTCCAATATTATTTCCCTGAGATAAAGAAGCCTATTCATGTCTGTTATTCCCCAGACAAGGCTGCACGTATGGATGAAACAATTGAAAACACTCAATTGAGAATGCTTGTGCAGGATGGGAAGAAGTATTTGCTGATGATAGCTGCGAATCGTCTTTTCAAGAATCCGCAAACGCTTTTGAAAGTGTTCAACAGACTCGCAGAAGAGTATCCTGACCTCTATGTCCTGACATTGAAATATGGCCATTCCACTCATCAGCGCCATATTGACATTCCTTTCTTGTCCGAATCTGATCTTGAACAAGCCTATCATCATGCCTACGCTTTGGTTTTCGCTTCCTATTTTGAAGGATTTGGCTATCCTCCCATTGAGGCCATCAAGCATGGAACCCCTGTTGTTGCTTCAAATGTCACAAGCATCCCTGAGGTGTTAGGAGAAGCTGGTGTGTATTTCTCTCCATTTTATCCTGCAGATTTGTATCGTGCGTTGAGGCTGGTCATCGAGAATCGTGACATTAGGAAATCAGAGATTGAGCGCCAGGTGGGAAAGATACGCCAACGTCAGCAGGAAGATTTGCATAAACTGGTGGACCAAATACTCTCGATATAGAGAGTGAAGGAATAGTGGGAGAGCATTAGCGCCCACCTGTTAAAATATTGTATAGTCTTGGCATTGTGCGTTTGATTCCAATGGCCAAGAGCAGACAAATGCTGATAGTCAGAATTGGTGCCATGAAATAGCAGGCAATCATGGCATAAGGATTGGAAGGTTTCACAATCTTTGCGATGAATGCGAGCACAACAGGCAGAATCATGACACAATGAGACAAATAAATGAAAAACGAGTATTTGGATAGTGGAATGAAGGTGGAGTTTAAAATGTTGTGTCTGATGCAACGTGTTGCAATGCAGATGACTGACATGCTTCCCGCCATTACAAAGAAAGGAAAAAACAGATTTCCCGTTTCAGTATAAAAACTATTGTAGCGTAAGCATATTGCGAATAATAGGAATGATATGCAATGTATAAGCCATTCGCATCGCTTGAAACATTGTGTCAAATCCCAGTTCTTCATTTGGAAATAGACGCCTGCACCATAGAAAAGCAGTGGTGTGGGAAGTAGTTCTGGCAGGAAGGCTCCAATGTTTGAAACATAATTGACCGCTAAAAGCAACAATCCCCAAATTTTGAGTCGTTTGAACAAGATATGAAAGCATGGGGTGAACAACATCATAATCATCAAGTCGCGCAAAAACCACAAAGCGTAATGAAAGGGGGTGGAGGAGTGAACCTCCATACCTGTCCAACTTAGTTTCACGGGGTCTAACTCGTAACAATCCCAATACAAATGCCAATAACCATGCTCCGCAAAAAACGAGCTCACTGCCGGCCATCCTTCCTTCACCATCAAAATGGAGCATTGATATGCGATGGCAATCGTAATCCAAAGCAGGTAAGGCACGAGAATGGTTTTTGCCCGTTTTTTAAGTTTCTCAGCATACACTTGCCAATCCCATTGGGACAGCCGAGTGTAGAAAAGGTAGCCGGAAATGAAAAAGAACAAAGGAACGCAAACACGGGGAAGAACATTGGAAAAGGCTATGCGAATAAGGTCGTACCAATCCGTTCCCGACAGATGTGAGAAGTTGATAGACTCAACATCAATCGGCCCACCTACGCAGTGAATGAATACAACTCCAACAATCAAAGGAAACCTTAACCATTCGAATAATGTGTATTGCGGATTCTCTTGTGCCATATTTATCGCATGCAATTTCCTAATATACTGATTGCAAAGATACTCAAAAAAAAGAACATTCACTTCAATTCCTTCCAGAATTTGCCAATAATTGATGCTTTTCATCGTTGTGGTGTGGTTGGTGTAATGGTTAAAGCATAGACATGACAATGCCATTTGCCACATATAATCCTCTCATATGTATCTTTTGGCGTAGTAAAATAATTTATTTTACTGACCAAAATAATTTATTTTACCGACTAAAATAATTTATTTTACTTTGCAAAATAATTTATTTTACTTCATCAGAAGCATGTAATGACATCATCAGATGATGCTTCTGACTCCATCAGATGTATGCTCTGAAAAAGACAGATGCCCCATCTGGCCATTTCGGCTCTTATTCCATGCTATTGTGGAAGCAATCTTTGCCAAAATAAAAAACACGAGTTTAACAATAAAAACACCTCGTTGAACGTTCTTAATAATAATAAGGAAATCGAGTAAATGAAAGCGCGCGTTATAGCATATTACCTCCCACAATTCCATCCCATTCCCGAGAATGATGCCGTTTGGGGGAAAGGCTTTACAGAGTGGACCAATGTTGCCCAAGCACGGCCATTGTTTCGCGGTCACTACCAGCCACGTATTCCAGCCGATTTGGGCTTCTATGATCTTCGTATGCCCGAAGTGAGGGAGATGCAGGCTGCAATGGCTCGTGAGGCAGGCGTTGAGGGATTTTGCTATTGGCACTATTGGTTTGGCAACGGCAAAATGTTGTTGGAACGGCCTTTCAAAGAGGTTCTTGAGAGTGGAAAGCCTGACTTCCCTTTTTGTTTGGCTTGGGGCAATCACGACTGGACAACGAAGACATGGAATCGTGGCAAGGACATCGTGCGTAAAGCCGACAATTGCTACATTGCCAAGCAAGAATATCTTGGCGATGCCGATTACACACAACATTTTGAGTATGTGTTGCCGGCATTTCGAGACCATCGCTATATAACTGTTGACGGTAAGCCCATCTTTTGCATCTTTGATCCCTACCATTTCACCGATGTGACACATTTCATGGAGTTGTGGCGTCGTCTTGCTGAGCAGAATGGTCTGGCGGGCATCTATTTTGTTGCCATCTGTAATTCCACTACTACTGTAAAACGCAAGGAAGATGGTACGATAGAACGTGTGATTCCCAATTTGGAGAGTAGTGAGGAAGTCTATCAGAATCTCCTGAAACTGGGCTTTGATGGTATTAATTCGTTTGGAAAGTCGCGGGCAGAGATGGTTAGCGAAGGGAAATATAAACGGTTGGTTCGACAGAAGGTTAACAAAATGTTTCCTTTTCTTCCTACAAGCAGGCTCAATTATCCAAAGGTGATGAAACATTTCTTTGCACCCGAAGACAGTTGGGAGAATATTTTTCCAACGATAATGCCCCAATGGGACCGCACGCCTCGTGCAAATGTGGCAGATGGTATTTATGTGAATGCTACACCACAGCATTTCCGTGAGCACATTGAACAAGCGCTGAAGGTGGTGAAGGACAAGGAGGAAGAGCACAAGATTCTTTTCTTGCGTTCTTGGAACGAGTGGGGGGAAGGTAATTATGTGGAACCTGATTTGAAATACGGACACGGATTTCTTGATGCTCTAAAACAAACGCTATTATGAATTTGGAAGTCCTTTTATCGTGTATGCACCAGTCAGATGCCAGCATTGCGAGTCAGGTGAATTTGCAAAGCGATGCCGTGATTGTAAACCAGTGTGACATCGATAATACTGTAGATGTTAGTTTCAACAATTCTGCAGGAAATCCTTGTAAGATAAAATTCATATCTACCAAAGAGAGAGGATTGTCTAAGAGCCGGAATATGGCTATCAGGAACTCACGGGCAGACCTGTGCTTGATAGCTGATGATGACGAATGTCTGGACACCGATTATCCACAGACCATCATAGAGGCATTTCAGAAATACCCTCAAGCCGATATCATTGCATTTGATTTCACAGTGGGAGGAAAACGACAAAAGAATTATAGTAACAAAGTTAAAAAGTTAGGATATCTCTCAGCTCTCCGCATCTCCAGTATTCAAATTGTTTTCCGCCGGCAAAGAATCGAAGAAAAAGGAATCTTCTTTGATGAAGAAATGGGAGCGGGAACTGGGCATGGAGCTGGTGAGGAGAACAAATTCTTATACGACTGTCTTCACAACGGATTGAAAGTGTTTTTTGTACCCAAACATATTGTATCATTGCAAGAGCGAACGACTTCTACATGGTTTACGGGCTACAACGAGACTTTTTATCTTCAAAAAGGATGGGAAACAGAAAGATATATGGGGATATTCTTTGCTACTCTTTTTGCTTTCTACACTACGATAACCAAACGCTCACTTTATAAAGAGAATTGCTCAAGTCTTTGTGTTTTGAAAGCTATGCTTCGTGGTATCTATTCAAGGAATGTATTTAAATAATTAAAGTATGCTTAGGATAGTCGGAGACATTAACTTCTCAGATGGTTATTTTGATATGGGCATCGGGGTTGGCGGTAAAATCAAGAAAGGATTGTCGCCATTCGGACGTTTGCAAAGAAAATCCGATGACTATTGGATAGGTAACATGGAATGCGTTTGTGCTGACAAGTCGGGCAATGTGGGATTGAAAGCAAAGCAGTTCATCATCAGCCCACAACATCTGAATCACATTCAACACTTTGATTTTTATGGTGTGGCCAACAATCATGTGATGCAACATGGTGCAGAAGCCTACCAGAGCATGCTTGATTATTTTGATGAAAAGGGGGTTGCCTACGCTGGAAGCAATGCGAAGCGGACACACGTGTTCGAACACCAGGGAAAGCGTGTCGCCCTCATCGCCTTTTGTCAACGTCCAGACAATTTCACAGAATCTCCCCTTTATTGGCACTTGCCTGAATTGGAGGATGTTAGGGCGGAAATACGGGCACACGAAGACTGCGACTTTCGTATCGCCTTCGTACATTGGGGGAACGAGTTCATCAGCTATCCTTATATCGACCAAAAGCAGTTTGCCCATGCGTTGATTGACAGCGGAGTGAATCTCGTCATAGGTATGCATCCTCATGTGATGCAAGGATGCGAACAGTATAAAGGGCAATGGATTTACTATTCGCTTGGCAACTTTGTGTTCAATATGCCTTGGGAACCTACGAAATACGGACTTGTTGTTAATGTAGACTTGGCAGCCGAACCCAGAATTGGTTATGAGTACATTAAAATAGGTAACGATTTTTGTCCGGAGGTTGTTGATGACGTGCCAAGCAAATATAGCGTTGAGTATCTTAACACGCTACTCGACATCAATAAAGAAAATGAAAAATACTACGCACAAGTCAGACGTTGCAACAAGCTATATAGGCGAGTGAATCGAATGGACATCATCAAAAACTTCTTTCGAATGAATCCTGCTGACTCATGGGGCGTAGTTGCAGAATTCATCAAGAAAAGGCTTCCATAAAATAAGATTCCTCTAACGTTTCTGATATACACGAATCCAATCGAACTGCGTCTCATAAGTGGTTTTGACATTAGGAACGAGCAAGGGGTGACTTCCGTTTCCTACACTTTGGTTGAGTATCAAATAGAAAGGCCGGTCAAAAGTCCATTGACCTTCTTCTTGCATTTGTTTTGCTTCTGACCGATTATAGCGAAAGACTTCATTTCCGTCAACAGTCCATACAATGCAATTCTTGTCCCATTCCACTCCATAGACATGCCATTTCTTGACATTCAGGTCGATTTTCCGTTCGCGTGTCAATCCTTCTTTCTTTAAAGAAAACGACCGATGTGTATGAACTGTATGTGCTGATTTCCCTTGATTTCCAAACATTTCTACGATGTCTATTTCACCATATCGTTTGTCAGCTCCTGGCACGGGAACCATCCATGCGGCAGGGAAATTGCCCACTTTCATGTTGGTTCTCATACGCACTTCAACCTTTCCGTATTGAAAAGAGAATTTCCCTTTTGTGTCAACAGCTCCTGTCAGCATTTCATTCTTATTCGAACGATTGGGAATAGCGCGACAAATAAGTCTTCCGTTTTTGATGTAGACGACATCTTTAGAATTATTGTTAATCCAACGGTTCCAAGGGCTGGTTCCGCTATTTGTGCGGTTCCATTTCTTTGCTTCAGGCTGGCTGCCGTTAGGCAGGTCGAATTCATCGCTGAACACAAGTTGCCATTGGGCTTCTTGTGCACCAACTTTTGAAGTGTCTGCGGCAAAGGTCAGTAGCATAGCTATTGCAATTATTCCGTTCCGCATATCGTTCAACTTTTTTTTATAGTAACATGCTTGCCCATTGCCTGTAGATATTCTGGAGAATAATAATTCATCATACCTCCGAGAGAAGTGAACGTGAGTTCACCAAAATAAACCTTTCCTTGTGCCTCGTAGAAGTCAACCCGCACTTCCGGGAATCCTTTAGCCAATACACGTGCTAACTCTTTCATTTTTTCTAAGCATTGAGGTCGTGGAAGAGGATTCTTGGCAATAGGATAGCGTTCGGATTCCATCAAGTGTTCGGGATGATAATTCCAGTCAAGGTCGTAGCAGCCCAGCGATGTATCGTGACCGTTTTCCTTACGATCTGAGCATACGAGGAATGAATGGGGCTCTCCATTAAAACACCATAGTTTGTAGTCAATCAACGATGGTTGTCCTTCATCGGTTTCCAATAATTGTTCAGCTAGAATTTTAGGCTTAATGCCACGATATTGCGGTTCAGCCGATAACGCGCCGATATGTTTTTGGGAAAGCCAATTACTCAATGTCTTTTTCAAAGCATCCCAATCCTCATCTTTCATCTTCGCCTTGTCAATCTTTAGGTTTGTGCCTTTTCCATCTCCATTGTTTGCTTTCAATATGAAGGTTTGAGGCAACTCATCGAATGGGATGTCCTCCACGTGTTCCCAAGCACCATAAAGTGGGATGAGAATATCCTCTAGTCCACAACTGCGCACATAGTCGCGGACCTTGTATTTGTCAGCGAGTCGTGTCCATTCGGATGTGTCAGTAAAAAGTTTCAGATATAGTATTTTCTCGTTCAGGTCAATCGGGTTCTTAAGGTTGGGCAAGCGATGAAAGCGGGCAAGATAGCGCAACCTTACCAATGTGACGGGATAATGCTCTCCCATCCATTCGACTGGTTTTGCTATGAGCGCCTTTATTCTATCTTTCAACATACTCTTTTTCAATCTTAAACGATGCAAAGATACAAAATAATCGTAATAAATAAGTCTAAATTCATAATTATTTCATACCTTTGCAGCCGCTATCTTCCAAAAGCAGAGATATGAACCAAGAATTAGTATCTGTCATCATGCCTACATATAATGCCGGAAAATTTCTTTCCGACAGCATAGCCAGTGTGTTGAACCAGACGCATACGAACTTGGAACTGCTCATCACAGACGACTGCTCTACAGATGCCTCAACTCGTGAGATTCTTCAGCGCTATAGCCAGGCGGATTCTCGGGTGAAGGTGGAGTATTTGGACGAAAATAAAGGCCCTGGATATGCTCGCAACCAATCCATCAAGCGGGCGGTGGGCAGATATATTGCTTTTTGCGATGGCGATGACAGGTGGCTGTCAGACAAACTTGAGCGGCAGATTGCATATATGTATCGCAAGAGTTGTGCTTTGTGCAGTACATCTTATATCATTTGTGATGAAAACGGCGAGGAGACGGGAATATCCATTTCCCCTGAGCGTATCACTTATGGAATGTTGAAACGAGATAACAAGATTGGTTGCTCTACAGCCATCTACGACACGCAACTCTTGGGGCGCAAGTTCTATATGCCCACCCTTCGCAAACGCCAAGATTGGGCAATGTTGCTGACTATCTTAAGGGAGTGCAAAGTATGTCATGCCATCACAGAGCCGTTGACACTCTATCGCAATCGGCAGGGGTCGCTATCGAGCCAAAAGTTCTCGTTGATTAAGTATAATGTCAGAGTTTATCACGATATTCTTGGCTTTGGCATCTTGAAGTCTTATCTTTATTTCTATTTTCTGTTCATGCCTTCTTATTTATTAAAGGTGTGGAAACGTAAATGTGACAGCCGTCGTTTCCTTAAGTCGAAAATGTCGGGTAAAAACTGATGTTGTTTTGATTGAATGTTGCTATGTTGTTGATGCTCAAAAACATAGCATTTTCGACTCACTTCTTTTCCGATTTTCCTTGTTTTTTTGTTCATTATCCATGCAATAAATAGGGCGTATGGTCGTTTTAAATATAAACGACAAAACTACTATATGACCAAACTCGAAAACGGATACGTATTGGATGGCATGAACGAATTCGAGCGCAATGTCAAGCGGATGTTTGATTTTTGCGTTGCGGCGGTCAGCCTGGTCTTGTTTTCGCCTCTTTTCTTGATATGCTATATTGCCGTGAGACGCGAAGACGGAGGTCCTGCTATATTTAAGCAGGAGCGTATTGGTCGTTTTGGTCGTCCTTTTTACATTTATAAATTCCGTTCCATGCGTGTAGATGCCGAGAAAGATGGCCCAGCTCTTTATCAGCACGAGAACGAGACAAGAATGACAAAGGTGGGGCGTTTCCTCCGTTTGCACCATCTTGACGAACTGCCACAACTTTGGAATGTGTTGAAAGGCGATATGGCTTTCATAGGTCCGCGTCCCGAGCGAAAATATTATATCGACCAGATTATGGAGCGCGACCAGCGATATGTTTATCTTTATCAGATCCGCCCGGGTGTCACTTCGTATGCCACACTTTACAACGGTTATACCGACACATTGGAAAAGATGCTCCGCCGCCTGGAACTTGACCTTTATTATTTGGAGCATCGCTCGTGGTGGTTCGATACCAAATTGCTCATCAAGACATTCATCAATATTGTTTTTGGAAAGAAGTTTTAATAGTTATTGCTATTGTCCAAAAACACAAAAGGTACTGTTCGCCATAACAAGACATAGTTGATTGAAAGTGTACAAGCCATATGTACGAACTGTACAAACCACATGTACACATTGTACATGCCGTATGTACTATTTATATGTGCTACATCTGCTTATTGACGCAGCCACTTTAGTTATGTTTATTAATACTGATTGGGTTTGTTTCCCGAATCCCGTAACTACATTTTCCTGAAATTGAGCCTTAGTGAATCTGTAGCGATGGTCAGGTGTTTGCTCGTGAGGGTGATAATGGAGAAACGCTCATCGAATTTGTTGATGCCAAATGGGCGGAGTTGTTCGATGTCTTCCAAAAGTGGGTCACCAGCTGGGCGGTCAAAGATGCGTGGCTCAATGATGAAGAGTTGTTTATTCTCGCGTTTGAATTGGCAGACAATCCGTTGCGTTGTGTTGGTGAAGTCGGGCGAATAGAGGATGAGCAAACTTCCTTGTACCGACCAGAATACGCGCTCTTCTTGCATGTCGCGTGTGTTGTCCGTAGCCAGCGAGTCGATAGATGTCAGGTGCCAATAGCCGTCAAGGTGGCCGTTGCCCGAATGGTCAATCTCCACCCATCCGCATGCGGTTATTGCCAAGCAGACGATGGCGGCAGTCAATAGCTTGATATGTGATTTCAGATGTTTCATGTTTCTGCTTTTCATATGTGATGTTGCTTCCTTTTTTGCTAATCTTTCTTCTTTTTCAGGAATCCACTCTTCGATATGGTGAGTTGCACTCCCCAGTTCTCACCCAAAAGATGTCCGAAATCCATTGCATAAGCGCCTTTCACCTTCCATCCTTTGGGTAGTTGATAGGAGGCCTCAGTCAGGAATCCCACAAAGTGTTTCATGTGGGTGAAGGGCTCATCGTAGGTGCCCAATCCGTTTTGATAGGTCACTAACACTCGATATCCCAACTGTTCAGTCGGCGTGCCGTCTACTCCCAGATGGTAAGCTATAGAGCGGTTGTTGTCAATGTGAATAACTCCGTTGTCGTTGTAGATGGGTGAGCGATAGAGTGGGTTGCCCATCACTTGTCCCCAATGTTGCCATCCTGCATAGATGTAATGGTTGTAATAGTCGTCTCGGCCGCTGATGTGGTCGGGGAAACCTGGTGTGTGGTCGTGATAGACAGGACCGCTTTGGTATTTGGAATAGAAGTATTCGGCGACAAAGTTGCGAATCCACGTGCCGTACTTGAAGTTAAGTTCCACTCCTAGAAGAATGTCTTTCATGTTGTAAAGGAAGAAGCGTCGTTCTTTCTTGACATTCCATTCATCGCCCGTTCCATAGCCGTTGTAGTCGAGTTGAAGCATCATCGAGTGGTCTTCGAAGAACTTCTCAGCGTAGGCTCTGAAAGCCCATGTTTCGTCGTCATAGTTCAATCGTATCATCCAACTGCCCAATTGGTCGCCTTCTGCATTCTGGTATTCGGTTCCTTTTTCAGGTACATCGGCTCCACCAGGCATCAACGCGTGCCACATGCCCTTGATACCGTTATCTCCTTTGAAAACAGCCATTTTGTCACCCATGGGAATATGCGACTCACCTCCAAAGAGTGCACCCATTTCCAACCCCATCTCAAGTGACCAAGGTTCGAACTGCTCTTCGTTTCCGATTTTCAGATATCCAGCTTTGCTATGGAAGCGGGTTCCGCTGGTGTACTTCGATTGTTGTTGTGTGAAGTCGCGTTGCCAATTGTCATCTGTCAGCAAGCCATATGCGACATGTCCCTTCAGGTGGAACCACCCGCCAAGAATGGGAATACGCCAGTATTCGGGCAAAGATATGCGCACTTGAGGAACAGGGCGTGCATTGATTCCCAGTGTCTGCCCACCCGTGCTCAGCGTTTGGTTCTTCATCTCCATTGGGTACTCTTTGGCTCCGATGGTTAGTGCTCCGTGCAGCCAACGTCCTTCCACAAAGGCTTGTTGAATGATGAAATCGTTGGTGTAATGCATGGGTACGGCCACATCGACTCCGTATCCCACTCCCCATCGGCGTGCGCTATCGGCGCGAAGCGACCTGATGAGACTTCCACGCACATAGCCGTTTTGCTTCTCAAGCGAACTCAATCCGTGTCGGTTGGCGTTGAGCCATAATGGTGTTTTGCCGTCAGCGGTTGAGGCTTGTATCTCAAAGTTGTATTTCAGTTCGTTGGCCAAGTCCATTTTCTCGGGTTCGTCATATTCATTCCAATAGTATTGGGCTTGAATGCCGAGAGGCACGATGAGCATGGCCAATGTGAGGTAAAGATTCTTCATATATAATATGGTGTAAGTGCGTAGGTTCAGTTTTTTACTTGATTAACGTGTCAAATAGTGATTTATTGCTTCCTTCCACCTCTTTTGTGAGAATGGCCGTCACTTGATCCACTTCGTCCAGCGTCATCGCTTGGCTGATGGGAAGGCTGAGTTCTTCGTTGTGTATTCGCTCGGTTATGGGGAAACTAAGGCTATTCCATTGGGCAAAGCAGTGTTGCTTGTGGGGCGGGATGGGGTAGTGAATCATAGTTTCCACGCCTTTTTCGGCCAACCTTTGTTGCAAGTGGTCACGCTCTTTTGAGAAGATGGGGAACTGGTGCCATACATTCTGTTCATCGGGCAATGTAAGTGGAAGGGTGATGCCTTCAACGTGCTCCAATGCTTCGATATAGCGGTGGGCGAAGGTTCTCCGATGCCGGTTGTCTTCTTCGAGATGTCGCAGTTTCACACTCAGTATGGCAGCTTGCAACTCATCCATTCGGCTGTTGCGCCCGCAATGGTTGAAAACGTATTTCTTGCTCGAACCATAGTTACCAAGTGCCCGAATCATCTCAGCCAAAGTGCCGTCGTTGGTGGTGACAGCTCCAGCATCGCCAAATGCTCCCATGTTTTTTGTAGGGTAGAAGCTGTGTCCGGCAGCATGTCCAAAAGAGCCTGTCTTTTGGGTGTTGGGTGTTGAGTTATAGGCGCAACCGTGAGCCTGGGCGTTGTCTTCCACCAAAAGAAGGTTATGACGTCGGCAGATATCTCCAATGCGTTCTGTGTAGGCGCAACGCCCATAAAGGTGCACAATCATGATGGAGCGTGTGCGCGGCGTGATGTGGCTTTCAATCAAGTTGTCGTCTATCTCCAGCGTCTCGAACCGCGGCTCCACCAACACGGGCTTCAACCCGTTCTCCGTGATGGCCAGAATAGAGGCTATATAGGTGTTGGCTGGCACGATGACCTCATCGCCAGGTTGCATCATTCCCATCTCGATGTATGCTCTGTATATGAGCGTGAGCGCATCAAGTCCGTTGGCCACTCCTATGCAATGGCGTGTGCCGATGTAGGTGGCATAGTCTTGTTCAAACTGAGCCACCGCCTTACCCTGCAGATACCAACCCGAGTCAGCCACGCGGCGCATGGCCTCGTGGTATTCATCGGCATAAAGGGCTGTCACCCGTTGTAAATCCAAAAACTTGATCATCTTACGTTGGGGCTTGCTTGAAGCATGCCTTCCCATTTTCAACCAATATAACCTATTGATATACCTATTATAATAACGTTGAGATCCTCCTTTTTATTACATTCTTCCACCTCTAAATAATCAACAACTATATTTATAGGGATTTTCCCCTCTCAGTTTAGGGAAAATCCTTTTTGGAGTTGATAGTTTGTTCATATCTTTGCATCGTGAACAAGAATATAAACAATTTAAAATCCTAAGAATATGAAAAAAATGATCATCGCCCTCGTGGCACTGTTTACATTCGCTGCTTCGGCTAACGCCATGAGTTACGAACAAGCACGCCAGCAGGCCCTCTTCCTGACTGACAAGATGGCGTATGAACTGAATCTCACCGAGGAGCAGTACGAAGCTGCGTTCGAGGTGAACCTCGACTATTTGATGAGCGTCAACACACAAGCCGATCTCTACGGCATCTACTGGCAGCAGCGCAATCTCGACCTGAGCTATATTCTGCTCGACTGGCAATATCGTGCTTTTGTCGATGCCACCTACTTCTATCGTCCCCTTTACTGGGAGGCTGGATATTGGCACTTCGGAATCTACGCACGCTATCCCCACCGTGACTTCTTCTACTTCGGACGGCCTCACTTCTACACCGTCTATCGTGGAGGACACAGTTGGCGCATGAATGGCGGACGTTCTTACTATCACGGCCGCACATATGTCACTCACACTAGCCGTGATCGTCATGTGGGAATGCACGACCGCTTTGAGCGTGGAGACTTTGGACGTGGACAGCGCGGACTTGACAATCGTCGTGACAACCGCTCTGTAAGCAACGGAAACCGCTCGTTCGGAAACGGCAATCGTCCTAACAATGGAAACCGGCCTAACCGTCAGGGTAATATCGACAACCGCCGTTCATCGGGCAGTAACCGTACATTCGGTAATGGAAACAGCGGTGGAAACCGTAGCAACATAAACAGCTCGAGCCCGCAGATGAACAACTCGAACCAACAAGGCAATCGTTCGTTCGGCGGACGTTCGAACACCACAACTACACGTCCATCAACAACGTCGCCCAGCACCACCACTCCGAGTGCTACACCTCGCAACTTCAATCAGAGCAGCACTCGCACAACGGTGACACGTCCCAACACGGGTAGTTCAAGCTCATCCAACCGCCATTTCGGCAATAGTTCGAGCTCTGCTCCGCGCAGCACTTTTACCCCCAGCCGCTCATCTTCTAGCAGCTCAAGCGCACCGAGCCGTTCTATCAGCACTCCTTCGCGCAGTAGCAGTTCAAGTGCTCCGAGCCGTTCTTTCAGTTCTCCCTCGCGTAGCAGCAGTTCAAGCTCCATGGGCCGTTCTTCCAGTTCTCCCTCGCGTAGCAGCAGCGGTGGTGGCAGCCGTGGAGGCGGTGGACACTTCGGTGGTCGCAGATAAAAGCGGATAGCTGACAATGAGAGAACTCATGACAGGATCAATAAAAACGATATATTTCTGATGTAAGACCTTGTAATAATTCATCTCAAACTAGTGTATTGGCCCTTTAAAAGGTGAAAGGGTTGTTATTCAGGAGACAAAAGCAAAACGAAATATGTGAAAAAGTTTGAGAAGAATTGAAACTTTGAACTGAAGAAAGAGCGGAGCGATGGCTTCGCTCTTTTTGATAACCTTTTTGCATTTGGCCTTCTTGCCCCTATTACTCTATTATCAGTATTCTCACTTCGCCGTTCGTCATTTTCTCGACCTCGTTCATGGGTTTGCCATAGTGCACGCTTTGGATGGCCTTGTTCATGATGCCGTGCCCCACAGCCAATACGTGACAGCCAGCATATTCCTCGCGCAAGAGGTTAAGAAATTGGCGAGCTCGTTCTTTCATTTGGGCGATGGTTTCAATGTCGTCTGGCCAAACGCGGTCTTTCAAGTCGGGGATATAAAGGCCTGTGAAGCCTCCCCAGTCGCGTTCTCGAAGCAAAGGAGTTGTTTGGACGGTTTTTCCGTGTGGTTGGGCAATGATGCGGCATGTGTCGATAGAACGTTGCAAATCGCTTGCGAAGAAAACGTCGATTTGTTCGCGGTGCATCCGTTCGGCTAGTTCACGAGCCTGCTCTACGCCATGTTTGGTCAGTCGTCCTTGCGTCTGACCTTGCATGATTTGGTTCACGTTGTCTTCGGTCTCTCCGTGACGCACGAGAAACAACGTTGTAACGATTTTCTCAGCAGCTTCCACGTCTTTTTAGTTGAATAGATGAAAATGAATGGTCGAATACGTTTGCAAAGATATGAATATTAAAAATGTCTATTCCTGATTATGGTAGACTTTAACCTAAAATGCCAGACACCTTGTATTGCATTAAAATGAAAAGCCTATTTCGCAGTTCCTCGTGGAAATTGCATGGTGAGGCAATGTATGGAACCATGCTGGCGGATGATGGTGCGGGCATCGATGGGTAGCGGTTTGCGGTGGGGGAACGCTTTGGAAATCATTTCAGTTGCAGCTTTGTCTTTGGCTGGTTGGTTGTAGGTGGGAATGAGTACGCCCTCATTGATAATAAGGAAATTGGCGTAGGTGGCGGGTAGCCTGTGACCATCAACCTCGAAGATGGGGTCGGGCAGAGGGAGCGGTAGCAGCTTGTATGGGCGGCCCTCAGCAGTTCTTAGGGCTTTCAACTCTTGCTCCAAGGCCTTGAAGTCGGCATAGTGCTCATCGTTGGGGTCGTCGCATCGAGTGTAGAGTAGGGTGTTGTAGGGCGCCATTCTAACAATGGTGTCGATGTGGCCGTCAGTATCATCACCGCTGAGTTGGCCATGATGAATCCAGATGACGCGCTTGGCACGTAGGCGGTATTTCAGTTCTTCTTCTATCTGCTCAATTGTGTGTGGCTGGTTGCGTTTCAACAGGCAAAGAGAAGTCGTCATGATGGTGCCTCGGCCATCGCTCTCTATAGCTCCTCCTTCGAGCTCGAAGTCTTCGTGGTCTTCCATTTGCTTGGCGAGGTGTCCTTCTGCGAAGAGGTGGTGGGCGATGTTATTGTCGTTGGTGGACGGGTATTTGCCCCCCCATCCATTGAAAGTGAACTTCAGGTTGATGGCTTGACTGCCCTTTTCTTTCTGGTTGAGGTAGTTGCCGGTCATGGGTAGGAGGGTGAGGGCACCATGATCGCGTGCCCACGTGTCATCGATGGGGCATTGGCAGAATGACACTCTGCGCATTTGCTTCATGGGCAGTTCGCCGGTGAGGCGTTGCTTCGCTTTTTCCGGGTCTTCTGCGGCGATGATGAGACGTTCGTTCCTGGTGATTTCTCGTGCGAGTTCCACATAGGTGTGGATGATTTCTTCAAGATAAGGTGCCCAGTCAGTTCCCTCGTGCGGCCAAGTCAGTTGTATGGCGCTTTGCGGATACCATTCTGCAGGCAGTATGTAATCGATCATTTGTGGCATAAGGTTTTGAAACATTCAGAATTGTGATGTGAGACGAGATGTGAAAATCTCGTGGCAAAGTTACGAATTTTTTTGTTGTTTGTTGTGGGGTGTCGTGAGTTTTTTTTATCTTTGTAGCAAGTTTTGGAAGGAGATAAGAGAGGAGATGAAGGTTGAACTGAAAGATGGAAGCGTTTTGTCCCATGGTCGCCAGCTTTTTAAGGGGTTGTCGTTCGTGGCGCATAGTGGCGAGGTGGTTTGCATTGTGGGCGGAAGAGGCTCGGGCAAAACTTTGCTGCTTCGTGCGCTGATGGGGATGTGGCCGCTCGATGAGGGCGTAGCCAGTGTTGATGGGGCGGTGGTGACCCCTCGCTCAGCTCCCTATCTGCGCAAGGATATGGGGTATGTGCCTCAGGATTGGCCAAGAGACGCTTATGATGACATTGTGGATGTTGTGTTGGAGATGGCTGAGCGTGGTTGTCAAGTTGCATTTCTTGATGAGCCGCTCACAGGTCAGGACGACACAACGAGACAAACTGTCTTGCAAGCGGTGAGAAAGATGGTGGACGAGGGTGCGGCTGTTGTGCTGACGTGTAGTGAAGGCGACCGTCTTGTGGGGCATGTGCAAGGGCTCAGCGAGAGCCAAATGAGTTTTAAATTTGTGGAATTATGGAAATATCAATCATCCGATTCTGTTTAGGGTTGCTTTTGGTGGTGGTGCCTCTCTATGTGCTCCATGTGTTCGACACGGGCTTGCTGCGTCGTGCATGCCGTTCTTTGGCATGGATGGTGGCGAGTCTTGTTGTGTTGGGGCTCTGCCTCTATTTCGTGTTCCGCTTGAACCATTGGGCGGTGAACGTTGCATTCGTGTTGCTGATGGTGGTTGTGGGCGCTGTGTCGGCAACAAGTCGGGCAAGGCTCAGCGTGAGCCGTTTCTTTGTTCCTGTTGCGACAGGCATGTTAGTGGCTGTGCTGGTGGTCGGCTGCTGGTTGTTGTTTTTGGTATTTGGACTGAAGAATCCTCTTGAGGTGCGGTTTCTTATACCTGTAGTAGGACTACTGATGGGGGGGATGACAAGGTCGAACGCTGATGCGCTGACCATCTATTATATGGGCTTGCGCCACCACAACCAACTCTATTACCACTTGACGGGCAACGGGGCAAGTCCTGGTATGGCGCTCACGTGGTTTGTGCGTCGGGCTTTGCAACGTGTGGCGTTGCCCTCATTGGGCCGTATGGCCACGCTGATGGTGACAGCTTCACCCGTTGTCACATGGAGTTTACTGCTTGGTGGTTTCTCTGTTGTGGGAGCCGTAGCCTTGCAAATGGTTTTGCTTGTGGCAGGATTCTGTGCATCGGTGGTGTCGTTGTTGGCAACGCTTTATGTTGCCCGACGCTTTTCGTTTGATGAATACGGCAGATTGCTTGATTTCACAAAGAAACAGGATGTCTTGGATGAGGATGAAAGGGGAGGGGGTGAAAACGAATGAGAAGTGTTTGTGTTTTTAGATTCAAACCCTCTAATAATAAACAAATCCCTGCAATTCAAATGAGTTGCAGGGATTATAGTTTGTCTCTGAATGATGGTGGAGCTGGCGGGAGTCGAACCCGCGTCCAAACAGGGAAACCATACGCTTTCTACACGCTTATTCCAGCCTTCGGTTTTCGTGTTGCGGCAAGACCTGGACCACCAACCACAACCTTATCCTCTAAAGTTTCACGCCAGCAGCGAGGCCTGCAGACGCTATTTCCGATTTAACCTGCACCGCTTGATCTCCGGATTCGGAACAACATCCTCGGAGCGATGTCTCGTCCCCCTACCTAGTAAGGGGATTAAGCCAGTAATCTACTATGCTTCGATTAGGCAGCGAGAGCGTAATTGTTTGCGCCAATTAATTTTTTGTTCACTCTGATTTAGGAGAGCGCGAACGAGTCTCCGCGTGCTTACGTACCATTTCATCCCGCTGTCAAATCCAGTCAACCCCATGTGAGAACAACTGAATGACAAATGGCAAAATGTATGCCAATTTGAGGATTCAAGTGCGTTATGCGGCTGCAAAGATAATGTATAATTTTGAATTGTGCAAGAGTTTTTGAGAACATTAACCATTGAACACTCTTTTAGCCGCTACACCTTTTATATTTTTAATTATCCTCCTCTCCGCCGTCCATTCTTATGGGCTCGTGGTTCCAATCCACCTCCTTCAGTTTATCACCGTCCCACTTGAAAGTGTAGCTGTCTACATATTCATAGTCGGCACGATAGGTGGTGCTGATGGTCTTGGCTTCGGCGTCGAACATGGGGTCGGGAATGGCGTCGAAGTCCTCTACTTGTATAAACTTGCGCTCGTCAGGTTTCCATACGAAAGCCACGAAGACATCGCCACCCTGGCCGCCAAAACCTATATAGCCGTGATAAACCATGAGATCAGGAAAGCCATCGAAATTGATGTCTTCCTCTTTGAACCATTCTTTTTTCTCCTTAAACTGTTTTATCCACAGCTCGTGGCCGAAAATGAAATCCGTCTGTTTTCCGCGTGCCCACCCCACAATGGTGATGCTGTCAACGAGGTCATCGCTATCGTCAATGTGTATTGTGGTTTTGAAGGAGTATTCGTTTCGGGCGGGTCGTTCCTCGTCTCCTACTTCCTTGTTATTCTGCAGAACGACTTCCGTGCTATCGGCTTGCTGGTTGGACGTCGCACTTTTCTTATCGGCTTGGCTTGCTTGCCCGCAACTCACTAGCAGAATAGCTAAAGAAAGAAATATGTGTGCGGTTTTCATGATTTGTCTTCTAATTGTTGTTGAACTTGTTGTTGCGGTTGATTATCTTGGTCCTCAAGTTTACTACTCTCGTTCAGTTGCTTCTCTCTTGCCTCAGCCTCTGCTCTTGCTTCTTCCTCCTGTCGGATGGTTCTAAGGGCTTTGAAGGTCTTAATACCGTTGATGAGTTCAATCACTCCATAAACCATCATGCACCAGCCGATGACGAACAGGGGAGAAGTGAAGGCCTCCAATGGTTGCAATATGATGAATACGGCGATAGCCAGTATGATGGCAGGCATGAGCCAATAGAACCATCCGATGCTGCATACACGTCTCGCTCGGAAAAGGCAGATGAATTGGTTAATAGAGCCAAGGATGATCATTGCCGCCAAAGCATACATCAGCCCTGTGATGAACGTGGAGGGCATCAATGCGAGAATGACACCTAGCAGCATACTCCCTATGCCCACAAGTGGTAGTGGTTTAGACAGAAAACACGATACCAAACCCGACACGAAGAACAAACCACCGATGGAGATGGTCAGCCAATGAGCCGTCTCCTCCCGATACTTCACGATAAGCGCGCCTACGACTACGGCCACCAAAGCGCGCACAACAAAACTCTGCACTATTCGCATAAGTTGCAATTCTTTAATAATTCACTTTTGGCACAAATTTACGACAAATATTTGAAAACGCATTGCTTTTTCTTTGTTTTTTTGACATTGGAAGGTTTTTGCTTCTGATTAACAAGGATAATCCGTTTTTTTTGCTTATCTTTGCAGCATGACAAAGAGCAAACTATTGATGATAGCCCTCTCGGCTGCCTTGATGATGACGGCTTGCAAGGGGCGCGTGTGGAATTATGACGAGCGAGTTGGGGATGTTGCCGACTCTTCGGAGGTGGCGGAGTTCTTTGATGCCGAAGCACAGGAAAAGGCTGCGAATAAGGTGTCTGATGCACGCCCGAATGCATCTTCGTCGAGAGTGACGAAGATGATGGAAATGCCTGCTCCTCTGAAAGATCGTCCTGAAAAGATCTTGCGTCGGCTTGGCTTCACGGTGTCGTATAACAAGACCACAAAAACGCCCAACTATGTGGCTTGGCACTTGGTGAAGAGTCACACCTACGGTAAGTATCAACGCGATGAGCAACTCTTCATGCCCGATGAGGATGTGCCCTCACCACGCGCTACAGACAACGACTACTATGGTTCGCGCTTGGATCGTGGTCACATGTGTCCAGCCGCAGACAACAAGTGGAGCTCTGAGGCTTTGAGACAGTCGTTTCTCTTATCCAATATCTGCCCTCAGAATCATGGTTTGAACAAGGACAGTTGGAACGATTTGGAGATGCAATGCAGGCGGTGGGCACGTGAATATGGAGCAATCGATGTGGTTTGTGGCCCTATTTTCAAGAACAAGACTTCGCCTCGAATGATTGGCACCAACAAGGTGTGGGTGCCAGATGCGTTCTTCAAGGTGGTACTTTGTAGGAAAGGAAAACCTAAAGCCATTGGATTCATCTACGAGAATCGTGGCGGCAGCCAACGCATGATTGACACCAGTTGTACGGTGGACGAGGTGGAGCGTCTGACAGGTATTGATTTCTTCCCCATGCTGGCCGACGACGTGGAGAGTCGCGTGGAGGCTGAGAGCCGTCTGGCCGATTGGTGATTGTCTCGAAGGATGCGTTGGGAACCTCTTCCATCATCTCTCACACCAATCTGCAACGGTTAAAAAAATGTAATTCAGAGTCATTGGATTTCCTTATTCCAACAGAAAATCGTAACTTTGCAATTCAAAACATATTCGACAAGACGATAAAAGCGTGACGATAAGAAAGGTGATTGATGCCCTTGAACGATTCGCGCCTCTGCCCTTGCAGGAAGGATACGACAATGCCGGCTTGCAAGTTGGATTGACAGAAGCGGAAGTCTCAGGGGCTTTATTGTGTCTGGATGTGACCGAAGCTGTCATTGATGAGGCTGTGAAAAAGGGCTGCAACTTGGTTGTGGCTCACCATCCGCTCATCTTCCGCAAACTGGCTTGCATCTCTGACGGCGACTATGTGCAACGCACCGTGATGAAGGCCATTCGCGAGGGTGTAGCCATTGTGGCTATGCACACCAACTTGGACAATGCCCGAGGGGGCGTGAACTTCAAGATGGCTGAGCACATGGGGTTGAAGAATGTGGACTTCATGGCTGTTCCTCGAGTGGTAGATGATGTCGATGGTGCATCTGGCGTTGTGGGCGAACTGCCCGAGCCGATGGAAGCACAGGCGTTTGTAGAGATGCTGAAAGAGCGGTTTGATGCCGAGAGCGTTCGTTGCAACGAACTGTTGACACGCCCTGTACGCCGTGTGGCCCTTTGTGGTGGCGCTGGTTCGTTCCTTCTTGGAGATGCTCTGAAAGCAGGAGCCGATGCGTTTGTGACGGGCGAGATGGGTTATCATGAATTCTTCGGCCACGAAGGACAGATACAGATTGCCGTCATCGGCCATTATGAGAGTGAGCAGTTCACACGCGAGATATTCAGAGATATCATCGGGCGCGAATGCCCAGGTGTGCGTTGTGTGCAGGCAGAAACAAACACGAATCCAATCAAATATTTATAAACCAAGCCCCATGCCCCCTTTAGGGCTTCTCCGTTTTCATGGGCGGAGAATAAAAGGGGGGCTTCAGATTATGGCAAAGAAAGATCCCACAGATTTGTCAGTGGAAGAGAAACTGAAAGCCCTTTACCAGCTTCAGACAACCCTCTCGGCCATCGACGAGAAGAAGGCTATGCGCGGTGAATTGCCGCTTGAAGTGCAGGATTTGGAGGATGAGATTGCTGGATTGACTATCCGTGTAGAGAAGATTCAGAACGACATCAAGGATTTCCAAACCGCCATCTTGCAGAAGAAAGCTGAGATTAGTGAAGCGCAAGCCAGCGTTGACCGCTATCAGAACCAGCTGAACGAGGTGAAAAACAACCGTGAATACGACACGCTGACCAAGGAAATTGAGTTCCAGACACTCGAAATCGAGCTTTGCAACAAGAAAATCCGCGAAGCTTTGGTGAAGGTTGAGGAGAAAAAGCGTGATCAGGAGATGAACGAGGAAATCATCAAAGACCGTGAGGTGGCGCTCGAAGAGAAGAAGAGTGAGCTGAACGAGATCATGCAAGAGACGAAGGACGAAGAGGAGAAACTGAAGAGCAAGGCTAAAGATCTGGAAACAAAGATAGAGCCGCGTTTGCTTAGCAGTTTCAAGCGCATTCGCAAGAGTGCCCGCAATGGTTTGGGTATTGTCTACGTGCAGCGTGATGCTTGTGGTGGTTGCTTCAACAAGATTCCACCTCAGCGCCAACTCGACATCAAGATGCATAAGAAAATCATCGTATGCGAGTATTGCGGCCGTATCATGATTGATCCGGAACTGGCTGGTGTGAAACTTGAATCGCCCGTTTCAGAGGAGAAGCCCAAGCGTAAGCGCGCTATTCGTAAGAAGACCGAGACGCCTGCAGAGGATTAATCGTTTTTCAAGCATAAAAGCATAATGCCCACTCTTTGAGCATTCGAGGTTTCCATACCTCTGCTTTTATATGGTGAAAGAGGTTGTGTCTAGGAAGTAGTGAGTATTTGTTAAAAGCGTACATGCCGCATGTACAATTAGCAAATGCCACATCTGCTTTTTTACCACAGCCTCTTTTGCATTGTCTTCAAAGGCCTCTTGCCTTGTAGATTTTCTCTTTTGCGTCGTTGATTTCTTGGAATTTCTTCTCTGCAGCCTTCTTCACGTCATCGCCCAATGTGGAAACACGGTCGGGATGGTGCTTGAGCGCCATTTTTCGATAGGCAACCTTCACTTCATCATCGGTGGCAGTAGAAGGAATTCCCAGCACTTTGTAGGCAGCTTCAAGACTTGTTCCGCTATCGCGCAAGTTGAGCATCGACTCTACATCCTCAGCCGACAAAGACAGGCTTATGGCCACATCCTTCAGCGCCTGGATCTCTTCAGCAACCACTCTGCCATCGGCTTGGGCAATCATCACAAGGAAATTCAGTAGTTGCAGGCGTTGCGAATAGCTCATGTGGCGTGCTATCTGAGCGCAAGAACTGCGGATGGTTGAGCGGAATCGATCAGCCCCCATTTGTTTCTGCTGCTCGAAGAGTTTCAGTACGATTTCCTCGCCTTGTGTTACTGCTGCTTCACCAAAGTTGGTGCGCAGGAAGGCGCGTAGCATTTCCATTTCGGAATGCATGATTTTCCCGTCGGCACGAATAATATAGGAAGCCAACGCCAGAAGCGAGAAGAGGAATGAGTTGCGCTGGCCTTGTTCGTAAGCTCGTTGGCGAGCTGCTTCATCGGCATACGATCTCTGTCGGCGATGGTCATAATCGTCGTATTCACGGTTGTTATAGTTTTCGGGGGTGTTCACGGCTTCAAGTCCAACGTCAAAAAGATAGCCAAGGGCAAATCCTGCAAGCGCACCTAAAGGTCCGCCCGTGATGAAACCTAGAAAGCCTCCAATCCATTTTCCTGCTGCCATAGTGTTTTTGCTAATGGTTGTTTTGCAAAAGTACAAAAAAAGCGGGAAATAGGAAAATGTTTTGTAAAAAAGTGATGACAAGTGGACGTGTTTTGATAATTATTCCGTAATTTTGTACCCAATATAATTATGCCTTAGACAAAACTAAATAGAAAAATAAAACAAACGAACATGAGCCAAATGAAAAGCAAATTGGTGGAACGGAAGTATCTTGTGACTTTCATCCTCGTCACATCGCTATTCTCCCTTTGGGGGTTTGCCAACGATTTCACGAATCCTATGGTAGCCGCATTCAGAACGGTGATGGAGTTGTCGAACTTTAAGGCGTCGATGATACAGTTCGCCTTTTATGGCGGATATGCAACGATGGCTATCCCAGCAGCATTATTCATTCGAAAATATAGTTATAAGAGTGGTATCCTTGTCGGATTGGCACTCTATGCGGCAGGAGCCATCCTCGCAATGCCAGCAGCTCAAGTGCAGAGTTTCGTATTCTTCTGTTTGGCTTTGTATATCCTGACTTTCGGCCTTGCATTTCTTGAGACGACTGCAAATCCTTTCATCCTTGCTTTAGGTTCGAAGGAAACGAGTACTCGAAGACTGAATATGGCGCAGGCTTTCAATCCTGTGGGGTCGCTCACGGGTATGGCAGTAGCTTCGTTCCTGGTGTTGCCAAACTTGCTTTCAGATGAGCGTGATGCTGCCGGGAAATTGACTTTTGCAGCGAAAAGTGTGGCTGAGAAAGCAAGCATTCGCACGCATGACCTTGCCGCCATTCGTACACCCTACGTGGTCATTGGACTTATAGTGTTGGCTGTATTTGTGGTTTTCTTGTTGAAGAAGATGCCGAAAACGGAAGCAGAACATCAGAAGGAAAAAGGGCAGACGCATTCGGTAAAGACAACGCTTCGCAATTTGTGGAGGAATAGCAACTACCGTTTCGGCGTGTTTTCCCAGTTCTTCTACGTTGGCGCACAAATCATGTGTTGGACTTTCATCATTCAATATGCTGAGCGTTTAGGCTTAAGTTGGGCTGAGGCACAGATGTTCAATATCGGTGCTATGTCGCTCAATCTTGTTGGTCGTTTCGTTGGAACTTACTTGATGAAATACTTCAATTCGCGACTGATGTTGGCTTCATTTGCCATTGGTGCGATGATATGTACGATGGGTGCTATTCTTATCGATGGTATGATGGGACTCTATTCGCTCGTGCTCATAAGCTTGTTCATGTCTATCATGTTCCCCAGCATCTATGGAATTGCACTTGAGAACGTGGAGACAAGCGATACTACACTTGGAGCTGCATTCCTCGTAATGGCCATCTTAGGTGGTGCCGTGTTGACTCCTTTACAGGGTGCGATTGTTGATTGTGGAACAATTATGAACCATCCCGCCGTGAACGTTTCGTTCGTTCTACCGTTGCTTTGCTTCTTGCTGATCATGATTTATGGTTTCAGGGCACATCGCAATCGTCAGGCAATGGCAGAATAAGCCTATACTTCTTGGCTCGCTGGCGGTGTAGCGTTGCTAACGCTCTCGTAGGTGGGTATATCGTCTAAGAAAGTGTAGGTGTTGTGTTCGTAATCCATGCGGCAGCAGAAATGTTCCATCCCGTTGGAAACCACCAGATAATCTACATGCAGCAACATGTTGTAGACAGTAATCTGATTGAAAACTTGTTGTTTGATGGCGATGTTTGGCGCCTTGTACTCCATAATCATACGGGGTTGCAGGGACGTGTCATAAAGAACTGTGTCGGCACGTAGTTGTTTGTCGCCCACTTGAAGTTTGACTTCGTTAGCGAGCAATGTGGCAGGATAGCCCTTGTGCTCAACTAGGAAGTGGACAAAATGTTGGCGAACCCATTCTTCGGGTGTCAGAGCTACGTATTTGCGGCGTAAAATGTCGAAAATGGTAGGCTTCTCTTTGTTTCCCGCCAATTTTATGGCATAAGGTGGTAGGTTTAGTTGAATCATTTTTGTATCTTTGTGTGCAAAATTACAAATAAATACGGAAAATAGACAAAAATGGCAGAGAAAAAGGGCGGTGTGTCTTATGAATCCATCATGAGGGACCTGAAAGCGCGAAAATTTGCACCTATTTATATATTAATGGGCGATGAATCGTATTATATCGACAAGATTGCCGATTATATTGCCACAAATGCGTTGACTCCTGAGGAGCAAGATTTCAATCAGACAGTGTTGTTTGGTTTGGATGTCAACCCTTCACAGGTGGTTGATCAGGCGCGTCGTTATCCAATGATGGCTGAATATCAGGTTGTTATAGTGAAAGAAGCCCAAAACTTGCGCAATCTTGAAGCGATTGAGAAATATGTGGATGCGCAAATGATGAAAAGCACGATTTTGGTGCTTTGTTTCATGAATGGCTCGCTCGACAGGCGGAAAAAGGTTGTCAGCAACATGCTGGCAAAGGCTGAAAAAGGCGGTGGAGTGGTGTTTGAGAGCAAAAAGAAGCGCGAAAGTGACCTTCCATATTTCATCGAGGACTATCTGAAGAGCAAAAATACAGCTATTGACAGGAAATCTGCTCAAATGATAGCCGACCATATTGGCTCTGATTTGAGCCGGTTGATTTCTGAACTCGATAAAGTGCTCATTTCGTTGCCAGAAAACAACAGGGAAGTGACTCCTGATGTGGTAGAGCATGAGATAGGGGTGAGTAAGGACTTCAATGGTTATGAACTTCGAGATGCTGTGGTGAATCGAGATGTTTTCAAAGCAAATCAAATTATCAAATATTTTGACAATAATCCGAAGGCTGGTTCGCTTTATTCGTTTTTGCCAATGCTTTTTAATTATTTCCAAAATTTGATGACGGCATATTATGCACCCAATAAAACGAACGAAAATTCGGTTGCGCAGCATCTGGATTTGAAATCTGCATGGGCTGCAAAAGACTATATGAAGGGTTTGAGAAATTATAGTGGAATGAAAACTATGCAGATAATTTCGAAAATTAGAGAAATTGATGCCAAAAGTAAGGGGCTTGACAACCCAAATACGGGTCCTGGAGAGCTGATGAAAGAGCTTATTTTTTTCATTTTGCACTAAAAAAGTCGATTTTTTGATGGATTTTTTTCTAGAATGAGTGCTCAGGTCGAGCACTTTTTTTATGCCTAACTTCTAATAAAATCAGGTACTTAAGTCCAAAAACGCCCTCAAAAAACGGCCATTTTTTTGAGCGAATTGCCACTCGGTCGAGAAAGATTAAAAAATGGCGATTTTTTGTTTTTTTGCTTATCGGACGATTTAGCGTTAACTTACATTATCTTTTCGATTTCTAAATTCACAAAACGAAACCAATTTAAAATCAGATACATTTTTACAAACTAATATAGTGAATTTAAAAACATAACATTATTTATCACATCTTAAATTCAAATTTGCACATTCAAATATTTAAGATTAAAAATCTACATGAATAAATATTCATGCAATATTTTTATATTATAATTGACTGAGTATCAGCGTATTATATGTATTTTACTGATGAGAAACATTACATTTTCCTTTTCCAAGGTAAACTTTATTGAATATTTGCCGCTTTTAGGAATTAGGTTCTCTAAATAATTAATTTTCAACCAATATTTTACGAAAATCCCCTTAATTAAGTAATAATCAAGGTTTAGAGATGAATATTTACATTTACGTTTACAAACTAAAACACATAACGGCTATTCAGTTTTGTTTTGTTGTTTTTGAAATAAAAATCAACATTTCGATAATTTAAAATATAATCAACAATTGTTGCGTATTTCATTTTTTTGTTTTACCTTTGTAAAATCTTAGAATGACCGCCGAAATTCGGTAAAAATGCATCATTAACTGTTTAAACAACGTTATGAAAGACAGAATTAGAAGAATTATGGAGAGTCAACATATGACTCAGCAGACCTTCGCTCAGTTCATCCAAATGTCACCTGCTTCACTTAGCAGCATCTTCAATGGACGTACAAAGCCCACCTTGAACATCATCGAGGCGATCAAACAAAAAATCCCTGCCCTCTCCACCGACTGGTTGTTGTTTGGTCGTGGACCTATGTATATGGATCAGGTTTCACAATCAGATGATACCTCTTCGGGGAATGTTCAAACTGAGCCAGTTGATCAGATGCTTGATTTTGATTCATTTTCTCCCACCCCATCTGGTGCTCAACTGCCAACTCTCCAACAGGGTGTACAGAATACACCTAATAAAAACGAAAAAATTATTATGAAATATTTTGACAAACCGCAGCGTCAAGTAACAGAAATTCGCATTTTTTACGATGATCAAACTTGGGAGACTTTCGTTCCTAAGAAGTAGCTGTGAAAATTGCAAAATGTTATGTTGTGGCCTAAGAGCCTCCTTAAAGAAATTAAAGAGGCTCTTTTTTCGTGTTTTAGATATCAATGATGCTCGTTGATGGTGTCAAAGACCACAAATGACAACCTCAAAGACCACAAATGACAACCTCAAAGGCCACAAATGACAGCCTCAAAGGCCATCTTTGACAATGCTAAAAGCCATCTATGACAATGTCAAAGGTATTCTGATGGCCCTAAAGCTCCTAAATTATACCAAATAGAACTCTTATTGTTGATTTTTAGGTGAATAAAACAAGTTTTGAAAGACATTTTGTGTAGTTTCATGATGTCTTCTGATGCTTAAATTGAGAAATAATCGGTTGCAGATGTGGCTTTCTCTCGTTTTATTTGTAACTTTGCACCCCAAACCTTATTTATAATAGAGAGATGAAGAAATATTGTCTTGATCTGAAAGTTAAAATGGTGGAACGTCTTGGCGACAAGTATGTTCGGCTTCGGCTGACTGATGAGAATGCGCTTCCAGAGATGCTTCCTGGTCAGTTTGTCGAGGTTCGTGTTGATGGTTCGCCTTCAACATTCTTGCGCCGTCCCATTTCCATTAATTTCGTTGATTATTCGCAAAACGAATTGTGGTTGTTAGTGGCTGCAGTAGGCGATGGTACTCGCCGTTTGGCAGCTTTGCAACCAGGAGAGACGTTGAATTGTGTATTGCCTCTGGGTAATTCGTTCACAATGCCCCATTCTTCCAATGAGCGGTATTTATTGGTTGGTGGCGGAGTAGGTGTGGCGCCTTTGCTGTTTTTGGGTAAGGCAATTCATGAACAGGGAGGAGAGCCTACGTTCTTGCTGGGCGCCCGTTCGGCGGCTGATTTGTTGGAACTTGAAGAATTCAAGAAATATGGTCGCGTATGTGTGACCACCGAGGATGGCAGTATGGGTGAGAGGGGCTTTGTGACTAATCATTCTGTATTGTCGTTGGAGCGATTTGATAGGATTTGCACTTGCGGCCCCAAGCCTATGATGATGGCGGTGGCTCGTTATGCAAGTAAAGCAGATGTGGAATGTGAGGTGTCGCTCGAAAACAAAATGGCTTGTGGTTTGGGAGCTTGTCTTTGTTGCGTAGAGAAGACCACTGAGGGTAATGTTTGTGTTTGCACAGAAGGACCGGTTTTAAATGTGAAGAAGTTATTATGGCAACTTTGAATGTAAAGATAGGCAATCTGGAACTGAAGAATCCGGTGATGACGGCATCAGGTACGTTCGGTTATGGTGTGGAATTTGCTGATTTCGTGCCGCTTGACGAGCTTGGTGGCATTATTGTGAAAGGAACAACTTTGCAGGCGCGCGAGGGAAATGACTACCCTCGTATGGCTGAAACGGCCAGCGGAATGCTCAATTGTGTTGGCTTGCAGAACAAAGGCGTGGATTATTTTTGTGAGCATATATATCCACAGATTAAAGATATCGACACCAACATGATAGTGAATGTAAGTGGTTCTTCTCCAGAGACTTATGCTGAGTGCGCCGCCCGTATTGATCAGTTGGAGAAGATTCCTGCTATCGAACTCAATATTTCATGCCCCAATGTGAAACAAGGGGGAATGGCGTTTGGTGTGACATGCGAGGGTGCGGCTAGTGTCGTGCGTGCAGTCAGAGAACGTTATCACAAGACACTCATTGTGAAGCTTTCGCCTAATGTGACCAATATTGCTGACATTGCTTGCGCTTGTGAAGCTGAAGGAGCAGATGCTGTATCGCTTATCAACACGTTGATGGGAATGGCAATAGATGTTGAACGCCGGCAGCCATTGCTTTCTATAGGAACTGGTGGCCTTTCGGGACCTGCCATAAAACCTGTTGCATTGCGAATGGTGTGGCAAGTGGCAAAGGCTGTGAAGATTCCTGTTGTAGGGCTTGGAGGCATTTCCACAGCTGTTGATGCTGTTGAATTCTTGATGGCTGGTGCTACAGCTATAGAAATTGGTACAGCCAATTTCCTTGATCCTACAGTAACCATCAAGGTTCGCGATGGATTGAACGAATGGCTCGACCGTCATGGTTGTAGTAGTGTTCACGAGATAATTGGTTGCTTGTAAAGAGAGTGATGAAACGTTGTTTGGTGGCCTTGTTGCAGCTATATGTTTATTGGTTGGTGGTTTTTGTGATTCAGAAGCCGCTTTTCATGGCGTGGTATGCTGGCATGTATCGCGAACGAGGGCTGCTTGATTGGCTGAGTGTTGCTTGGCACGGTTTGCCTCTCGATTTCTCGTTAGCTGGCTATCTGACAACGGTTCCTGCACTATTGATGATTGTTCGCACTTGGTTGCACCATCGTTATGTTGGGGTGCTAATGCGTGTATGGCTAGCGTTGAGTTCAGCGTTGGTCGTATTGGCATTCCTTGTCAATTTGGGGCTTTATGAATATTGGGGCTTTCCACTCGACAGTACTCCGCTGTTCTATTTTCTTTCCTCCCCAAAGGATGCTTTTGCCAGTGTCAGCGCGTGGTATGTCGTGTTTGCTGCAGTAGCTTGGGTGGCCCTTTCCACACTCGTCTATTTGGGTGCACGATGGTCGTTGGGCAAAGATTGGAATCATGGAATCTGTCCACATCGTATCGTGACGACATTGGTTTTGCTCCTTGCTTTGGGCATCTTGATTATTCCTATTCGAGGTGGAGTGACGGTTTCCACCATGAATACGGGAAAAGCCTATTATAGTGATGACCAACGGTTGAATCATGCAGCGGTAAATCCGCTCTTCAGTGTGATGGAATCGCTTTCTCATCAAGAAGACTTCGGTTCGCAATATCGCTTCATGGAACCCACGAAGGCCAACAAGTTGTTTGCTGAACTATCGAGAAAAGGCAAGGGAAACACCATCAAGTTGCTCAATACAGACCGTCCAGACATCTATATTCTGATACTCGAAAGTTTCTCTTCCAAGTTGATGGCCAGTTTGGGAGGGGAGAAGGATGTGGCTGTTAACCTTGACAAACTTGGGCAAGAAGGGGTGCTATTCACGCATTTCTATGCAAATAGTTTCAGAACTGATCGCGGATTGGTTTCCATATTGAGCGGCTTCCCCGCCCAACCCACTACGAGTTTGATGAAATATCCGCGAAAGACGGCTCATTTGCCTTCCATTGCCAGCGAATTGAGAAAAGTTGGATATGGTACTAAATATTATTATGGTGGAGATGCTGATTTCACCAATATGCGTTCCTATTTGGTTAGTCAAGGTTTCAACGACATTGTTTCAGATGTGGATTTTCCTGTCAGCGACCGACTCAGCAAGTGGGGAGTGCCCGACCATTTGGTGTTTGCACGATTATTGGAAGACCTTCACGGCAAACCATCCAACAAGCCCATGCTTCGAGTTGTGCAGACTTCCAGTTCTCATGAGCCATTCGATGTCCCTTATCAGCGGCTTTCCGACGAGCGTCTCAATGCTTTTGCCTATACAGATGATTGCGTAGGACGTTTCGTTGATTCGCTTCGGCATACGGCAAATTGGAGCAAGTCGCTTGTTATTATAGTGCCCGACCATCTAGGTTGTTATCCTCGCGACATCAGTAATTTGGTTCCCGAACGTTATGAAATCCCTCTTATTATGGTAGGTGGGGCGATTGCTGAGCCTCGCCGTGTAGAAGTAATTGGCTCACAGCACGATTTGGCAGCAACACTATTGGCGCAATTGGGAGTTGATCATAGTCAGTTCAAATTCAGTAAGAACATCCTCGATGAAACCTCACCTCATTTTGCATTCTTCACGGTGCCAGATGCTTTTGGTTTTGTAACAACGGAAAACCGCATCATCTTCGATAACAAAGCCCAGCGAGTGGTGTGGGACGATGGTGGAAAGAATGTCAATCTTGAAAAAGGGAAGGCGTATTTGCAGAAACTTTACGACCAGATAAACGAACTATAGATAATGGTATGATGACATTGGAGCTGATAACGGGAATATGGGATTTCCTCAGCGAGTGCGACACACGCTTGCTGCTGGTTGTCAATGGGTGGCATTCTGCCTATTGGGATAGTTTCATGCGTCTTTATAGTACTCAGAAGTTGCTTTGGATTCCATTATATATAGCGCTTTGCCATGTGATTTACCGCAATTTCGGTTGGCGTGTCTTGATGTGGACGATTATATTGGAGTGTATGGCACTATTGATTACGGATACTACGGCTTCCCATCTTATCAAACCCTATGTGGGACGTCTGAGGCCTGCACATCTGGATAGTGGAATTGCATCGGTTGTTCATGTTGTTGACAATCATCGTGGCGGTGCTTTCAGTTTCCCGTCTTCCCATTCGGGTAACATCTGGGGACTGGTGTTCCTCATGGCTTTGTTGTTGCGTCATCGATGGATAACGTTCTGTCTTACGCTATGGGCTTTGTTGATGTGCTATTCGCGAATGTACCTCGGATTGCATTATCCGAGCGACCTTTTGGCAGGATTCGTTTTGGGAGTTGCTTGCGCTTGGTTGGCTTGGCTGGTGCTTCGGCGCGTGAAAGATGCGGAATGTGGAACATCAATTGAGACAGAATCCAAACGCTTAGAGGGAGGACTCATACCCATTTATACATTGGGCGCCACTTTGTTTTTGATTGTTTGTTTGTCGTTCTTCGTAAGAGTGTAACCGATGGAGATTCTTCCTATTGCTCATTTCAAGTCGCCTTTTACCTCAAAGTTTGGCGTTCCCAAACAGAGCGGACTTGTCGAGGAGTTGCGAGGTGAGATTGTTTTCGAATCTCAGTATCGCAACGTTGACTATCTTCGCGGACTTGAAGAGTTCGATTTTGTGTGGCTTGTTTGGGAGTTTTCTGCCAATCTTCATCAAGCAAATAGTCCTGTAGTTCGCCCTCCTGTGCTGGGAGGAAATGCTAAAGTGGGAGTCTTTGCCACTCGTTCGCCTTTTCGTCCCAATGCAATTGGTCTTTCTTCTGTCAAGATTGAATGCATAGAGTGGGAGAGCGACCGAGGTCCGATCATTCATGTACTTGGTGCCGACTTGATGGATGGAACTCCTATCTACGACATCAAACCCTATGTGGTTTATGCCGACAGTCACCCTGAAGCCCGAAGTGGGTTTGTTGATCGTCATTCGTGGCCGAAGTTGCAAGTTGAGATTCCTGAAGTTGTTGCTGCCCGATACGATGCAACGTCTCTTGAAGCCTTGCGCCACACTTTGGAACTCGACCCTCGTCCGCATTATCAGAGCGACCCTCAAAAAGTTTATGGTATGCCTTTCATGGGGAATGACATTCATTTCCGCGTTTCAGATGATGGTGTGCTCACGGTATTAGCTGAATAAACGCTGATAGATGAAGAAAGAAAAAGGACGAATTTTGATAAAAACTCGTCCTTCTTTTTATTCTAAGTCTTTTTCTTTTCGATTACTCGTAGTAAGTGATGGTACGTTTCTGTTCCATCTCCTGGCCCATCATCGAAGCTTTGCGGCTGATCCAGTTGCCATGATCATCGTACTTGTAGTCGGTGTAAGGAGTCTCCATAGCGTTGCCCATCATGTCCATTGACATTGAAGCGGGAGCACCCTTATCATTGTACTTGTAAACTTGAGTCATTGCACCCTGGCCAAAATCCATTGACTGGCTCTTCACTTTGCCATTCTCCCACTTATAGGTAGTGGTGATCTTCATGTTGCCCTGAGGAGTCTCAATTGATCTCTCAGCCTTCTGCAGATAGCCATTCTCGTCGTACACCAGGCCAGACAGACCTTCAGCCTGCATCTTACCGTCCTGAGTGAAATTAACAACTTGCTCACCGCGGCCCATCATTCCTGACTGGGTGATAGACTTTACAGGACCGTTTGCCTCATTGAGTTCAACGTCGTGGAACTTGGTTTGTGCCTGCAGAGCGAATGGAGCTGCGAGCAGGACAAGCATCATGATTGCTTTCTTCATAGGTTTTTTCTTTTTAGTTTATTAATAATGTGATGAATAAGTTAGAAATCTTTATTTTATTTAGGTTCTCTTCCTTTTTTTATATAGGAAAGAGGCAACTCGTTTCTTTTGACGTAAAATGTGTTTAAAGGTTTAAAAGAGGATGAAAAGAATTTGAAAAAAATGATTCTGATACTTCAAAGTAAGTTTAATGAAAGGCGGAATAATCATTAAAAATTGTTCATATCAATCCGTTTCTTCCCCTATAAAGCAATATATTGTTATGAAAAATTGCTACAAATTTTTGTTAGCTTTTTCATTCAATCTAGAAAAGAAATTTGTAAAGAAAAACGATTTTCGCACTCTTTTCCCTTCACTTTAGGTTGCCAGATTTCTCATTTGTGGCTTCTGAGGGTGTCATTTGTGGCTTCTGACACGCTCACTTGTGGCTTTTGACGTCCTCAAAGCATAGCTGTGACAAGCCCATTCCATAGCTGTGACAACCTCATTGCATAGCTTTGACAAGATGAAAAGATGTAAAGAAAACGGAAGTAGTTGATAGTCAACGGCTTTCAATAATAGCGATTTTTGGCCTTTTTTGCACCGAAACCTTCTTCACTTCAAAAAACAGCCCGTTTTTAGGGGCCGAAATTCAGAATTTTCTTTACATTTCGGCTAGGAAGAATATGTGGGTGAATGATATAAATAGGACTGACAGGCTTTTTTGTAACACAAAAAAGAAACCCGGCTCAGGATCTCTCCATCACCGGGCTAATGAAAGGAGGAGTGGTACCTCCAGGAATCGAACCGGGGACACACGGATTTTCAGTCCGATGCTCTACCAACTGAGCTAAGGCACCATGTTGTTCGTATCACATCCTTTCGTTTGCGGTTGCAAAGGTAAGAAGAAAAGTTGGTTTGACCAAACTTTTTCTTGTTTTTTTTCTCTTTCTTCTCATTTTTCCTGTTTTCGCATAGTCCAATTGTTAAGATAAATCGTTGATACATAAGGAAAACGCTCTGTGTTTCTCTTTTTTCGTCCTAATCTTATTTGTTATTCAATATTTTTTGACTACTTTTGCGGTTAATAAAGAAACATAGTATTCGGAGTTTTTGCTCCTTATTATAAATAGGTGAATGATGGAAGGAAAGACTTTTTGTTATAAATATCCACGCCCGAGTGTTACAACGGACTGTGTTTTGTTCAGCCAAGTGGATGGACGATGGAAAGTGTTGCTCATAGAACGAGGTTTCGAACCATATAAAGGGTGTTGGGCTTTTCCAGGTGGATTCTTGGAGGAAGGTGAGACTGCCGAAGTGGGCGTGTTGCGCGAACTAAAAGAAGAGACGGGCTTGACAGGTGTTAGTGTGAAGCAACTCCATACGTTCACCGCTCCAGGCCGCGACCCTCGTGGCTGGACAATATCGATTGCTTTTTGGGCAGTTGTGCCCATGCTTGATGCAAAAGGTGCCGATGATGCGGCGCGAGCAGAGTGGTTCGATGTGGAAGATGTTCCATCTTTGGCATTTGACCATAACGAGATTCTAAGTATGGCTTTGCAGGAATTGGGCGTAAATGCAGCAGAGAAGTCTGAGGTGAAGAAGACGGACTCTGTGGAGCAGAATTCAGGAAAGCCGGCAATGGGGAGGGAAGCGTTTGAGTTGGCTGAAGGCAATCTATTCGATACTTTGGAGCAAATCCGGAAGTCCGCCCACCAACTGCATGCAGATGTGAATCAAACATATGGTGACGGTCTCCCATATGGTTTTCATATTGATATGGTTGCCGATGCAGTGCGGCGCTATGGGCATTTGGTTTGTCAAGACGAAAGAGATGTACTTCCGTTGTTGTTTGGCGCTTATTATCACGACAGCATTGAAGATGCTCGTCTGACCTATAATGACGTCACAGCGGTTGCACGCCAGTTCATGGATGAGGAGTTGGCAAAGATGGCAGCAGAGATTGTTTATGCCCTAACTAATGACAAGGGGCGCAATCGTGCAGAGCGTGCAGGCGAGAACTATTATCGCGGCATTCGCGAAACTCCATACGCTCCTTTCGTTAAACTTGCCGACCGATTGGCCAACATTTCCTATTCGTTTTCTCATGCTAACAAGGACAATGTCCACATGAAAGCGGTTTATAGTAGGGAACTTCCCCATTTCCTTGAAGCCATTCAGTCGCCTCGAGCAATTTCCGATTGCCGATTTGCTCTGCCCGAAGAGATGATTTCGGCAGTGGAAAAGTTGATTAGTGAAGAATGAATTTGCGAGGAAAGGATTACGAATGGCGATGACGGTCATACATGCAACCGACCCTACTACACAAGCGCTCACTCATCTCTATGAGGAACGTGATGATGTGGCTTGCCGCCTTACCGAGACGGCAACGAACGGCGATGTTGTTCGTGCCATTCGCGATGCAGACTCATTGATGATGTTGGGCCATGGGAATGAATATGGTTTGTTTTCAACTCCCGATAGTTCAGGTAGTTACGAGCGGTTGCTGGTGAGCGGCCGTCATGTTGAGTTCTTGCGGCAGAAACAATGCATTGCCATTTGGTGTCATGCTGATGAGTTCGCTCGTCGTTATGGTTTGCATGGTTTGTTTTCGGGTATGATTATTTCAGAGATGGAGGAGGCTGCGCTTTATGGGATTTCCACCACGAAAGAAGAATTGGGCGAAGAACTCCATCAATTTGCCCGCCGCTTGGCATTCTGCATTAATCATTACGAACTGGGGGAAGTGCCAGAAAAGATGAAGGCGCTCGATGAGAAACGCTCGCCTTTGACGAGCTTCAACTATGAACGTCTGTTCTGGCTTTAGGCGTTTAAAGAGCAGTTGCTTTCACGTTTTTGGAGCAAAGGAAAACTCAGATTCAAGTCATTTCACAACTCTTTATACATTTCTTTTATACATTCCCTAAATAAACGTGGCAAACGCCTTCATCAAGGGCGATTTGTTTGGCTTTTTCCAATGTTTTGAGTGGAGTGGGGGGAATGTCTTTCATCCGATATTGCGGGAAGAAACGGCTGAAATGGAGTGGTGTTGCGGCAAGTTTATTGTTGACCATCCATCGGCACATTTCGCGAATCATGTCCATATCATCGTTCACTCCAGGGATGATAAGGTTGGTGAGTTCAATCCACACCCCAGCATCCCGCATGGCGAGAATGGTTTCGAGAACAACCGACAAATGTCCACCGCTGACACGTTGGTAAATGTCGTCGCTAAACGATTTCAAGTCGATGTTTGCCGCATCAAGAAAGGGGAGCAGGTCGGCCAAAGGTTCTTGACAAACATAGCCAGCTGTCACGAGTATGTTCCAAAGCCCTTTCTCGTGTGCCAGGCGGGCAATGTCTGCCACATATTCTATATATGTAAGCGGCTCAGTATAAGTATAGGCAATGCCTGGGCAATGGTGTTTCAGGCAGAGGGCGACAACCTCTTCAGGAGAGAGATTGTAGTGCGAGGCTTGGCTAGGCGAGGCCTGCGAAATATCGTGGTTTTGGCAGTTCAGACAACGGAAGTTGCATCCTGTACAAGCAAGAGACAAGCACGTTGTGCCCGGATGAAAATGATAAAGCGGCTTTTTCTCTATTGGGTCGATGGCAAGAGCACAAGGTTGAGCATAAACATCGCTGACGAGTATTCCGCCAACATTGCGACGGCTTCGGCAAATACCTGTTTTGCCGTCTGTTATACGGCAATGATGCGGACAAAGCAGACAACGTATCGTTCCGTTGCCTGCCTGTTCATAGTATTTGCATTCTATAAGCTTTTGCATGTTGTCAGAAGACTATAGCCTCATAGACGTAGAGTTCAGCATCTCGCCAACCATCCCAACCGAGTCCAGCCTTGTCGCGTGAGCAATGGCCGAGGAATTCCTCTTTTGTCCAGTTCACTTCATCAGCCACTTGCGGAAGGAATGTACCGCTGCGACGACCTTTCTTGATGAAGATGCCGTGACGGTGGAGTTGGAACTCATCAATGCTGTAAATGCGTTTCATGGGCGTGATGACAGATATTTCTATGTCAGTTCTGTCTAATTCTTCCCTTCTCAGTTGTGGGAAACGAGGGTCTTCGAAGGCTGCAGCCCGTGCCATTCTGTAGATGGTTTCGTGCAGAGGCAGTTCACCGGTGAGAAGACCAATACAACCACGCAGTTTCCCCTTTTGGGAGAGTGTGACAAAGGCCCCGCATTTCTCTTTAAGTGTGGGATGGTCTTGACAGAGTGTTGCCGATGAGAACGATTGTTTGTCGAAGGCTGATGAGATGCTCTTTTGAGCAATCAGCTTCAACAATTGTTTTTCGCTATCGGTAAGAGCAAAGTGCGAGTCCTCGTTCTGTTTTTCCAATTGGGTGGTAGATGCGTTACTACCCCTAAGGAAAGCAAATGCATGATAACCCACAACACGACGTCGGTCGTGATTGTCGATATCGCCTGAGTTTTGGTAGAGAATATGCTTGATTTCATATTCTTTGTCAAGCATCAGCATCAGTGTGATGATGGGAAATTCTCCGCAAGCGCTTGTAGACAGGTTACGAATTCCGCTTCGGCTGTTCTCCTCTATCGTTGTGATGAATTGCTCCACATCGCCAGTCATGATAGCCTCTTTGGTCTTAGCGTCGACTTTATATGCATCTTCGTATGAAGGGTAATGAGAGAAATCGCTGCTGATGACAAACAAGTTGTCTTCATTGAAATAAGGCTTCAGCACCTCAGCCATTCTTTTCAATTTAGAATAGTCGTTAGTGGAAATGATAATGGGAACGATGGGAGGCATTTCCTTGAAACGGCGTTGAAGGAAAGGCAGTTGAACCTCGAGACAATGTTCGCGGTCGTGAGCCTTCTCGTAGTATGAGAACACGCTGTCGGCAGCCATCAGCTGGAGACCAGTTTCCCTATCGACCGGCACTATTCCCAATGGCGTTGCGTAGCCATCGACTTCGCTGTTTACTGAAGCACCGTTGAGCCATTCGTAGTGGCTCGGGCCAATCAAGAATATGCGTTTGAAATGCTTCTCTGGGTTCAGCGCCATATATGCTGAAGCAGCCACGTTCCCAGAGAAATAGTGCCCTGCGTGGGGGACGATGAGTGCCGCCACATTCACATAAGTGGAATCTTTGGCGTGGCGCATCAGGTAGTTGTCAACCTGCTGGCTCAGCGTTTGAGGGTCGCTCTCGTAGAAACGTCCTGCTTGTGTTGCAGGCCTCACCTGCTGCGTGGGTGTTTGTTTGTCATTGGTATTCATGTTCATCAGCGTTAGAATCAAAGCCGTACAAAACCAACTCGCAGGTGGAAGCATATGGAGAATAGCCTTATGTATCATCATGCGAATTGGTTTTGTGGTTATTAGGTTAATTGAGCCAGATGGCTCTTTTATTGGCTGCTAAAGATGCAGTTGTAGTTGTAGCAGTGCACGTAGACGTCCTTGTCTTTCACAAAAACGTATTCGGCCATCGTTTTGAGCGGCAGTCTGCTCACTCGTTGCCCACTGTACTTGTCAACGATGTAGAGGTAGTCGGGCTCACTGGTCATTCCGTATCCGCAGATGATGGAGTTGCCCAGAATGGCGAAGGCCGAGTTGCAAGTCATCGGGCGCGTTGTCCAGATAATCTCGTCGGTATTCAGGTCTATGGCCGAGATGTAGCCCGTCTGGTAGCCCGTGCTTTCGGAAAAGGTGTTAATGCCGTGCGACACGTAAAGGATGTTCCCCTCAATGACCACGTCTTGAATGCTCTGCTCGTTCCCCATCAGTGTTGTCTTCGGAGAGAATCGGTAGTTTTCAAAGTCGTAGGCGGCGAGCACTTGCTTCTCGTCTTCATCAGTAATGATCATCTTTCTTGTGTTCCCATAGGTCGTTCCCATTGTGAAGACGTGGTAGCCGCCTGTTTCGTAGCGGAAGCGTAGGCCGAAGGTGTGCATAGGTGTCTGCTCGTACCTGAATTCCTTGGGTGTGAGGTCATATTTATCAACCAAATACTCCTCCGAATAAGAATCGTCAGACTTCGCAAATGTCTGCCTTAAGGTGACTTGCTTGCGGCTCATGTTGCGTTTCAGCATGTGGCTGGTCCAGGCGGGTGCTGGCAGCACAGTGTAGTTGAACTCGAGATGATCAGGGGTGAAATCTCCTTGCGGGCGGAACTTCACCACTTTGCCAAACACGTCGTCGCGTGCGGGATAACTGGGATAGGTCGCCGTAGCCTTCTTCTTTACCACCTTCTTCTTTTGGGCGTATAAGAAGTTAGGCGAGAAGATGAACACCGATATCAGAATGACAATGAATTTTTTCATTCTCCTAATCCTTTTTATTTTTTACTCTTTACTTCTCCTCAGGCTTCACGCTGTTGCAACGGGCAGTATAGAACTGGCGGAAGTCAGACCACTTGTAGTAGGGAGCCTGCTGATTGGGGAGGGGGAGGGTAGCCTCCAAGCCATTGAGAAGACACTTGATGAGAATGTCATTCGGAGCTTTCTTGTTGCGATAGAAAATGATTTGCAAGTTCGAAGCCTTTCCAGTCTCCCAGTTCTGGTAGCAATATTTCACCTCGTAGGGGTCTTCGGGGTCGATGTCGGCTCCATTAAGGCCCATGAGAACCGTCAGCGGTCCGAGACAGGTGTCGTGGCCAAAGCGGAGGTCGGCAATGTTGTCGCTGTTTCCACTGAGCACGGCGTCAGCCTTCTTGATGATGTCTTGAAGAATGGGAATCATGTCGTAGCGCGGTTCGAACACCCAAGTATATGAGCCGAGATTCTCGTTCTCCCAGCGTGCGGCAATCTCTTCGTCGCTGATGATGTTCCCCATCATTCCCTCGTGTCCGATGCTGGGGAGTGAGGTGTAGAGATTGATGAGGTTGCTGCCTATATGGTTCATGTTGCCAGGCAGGCTGTCAGTATTGTTGAACACGCGCTTTACGATGGTTTCGCGCAGATTGTCTTGGAACTGGAAGTTCTTGCGGTTGGCTTCGAAGCGTGGTCTCGACTTGGGGTACTTCTTTATCAGCGGGTTCTGCCTGTCGTCGGGCTTCACGCCATCGAGCACCTTGCGGGCCGACTCTTCGCGAATTTCTATGTTGGGATTGCATTGTGTCAGTTCTTGGCAGAACGAGGCCATGCTGAGCACGCAGCGTCCTGTCAGCGATGAGATGGCGTATACGTTGCCACCCTTCTTAAACACGTCAGGGAAAGAGTTGTACATGACGCGTGCAATGCGCTGGTGCTGTTCCCATCCGAGGTCGCTCAGTTCGCTCACGCCCGTCTGCAATTCGTCTTTTGCAGCCATGAACTTGCTGTAGAAAGCCTTTCCTTCTGCGGTCAGCAGGTTCTTCTCGTTGGCTGTGTTCAGCAGGTTTGCCAGTTCGCTATAGAGTTGTGCGTTCCAATAGTAGCGCGAGCCGTGTCGCCCATAGTGGCTGATGTAGAAAGCCTTGTAGCCTTTTGGCGCCTTCGTCATTTGCGCGTTTTCGAACTTATACGGATAGTCGGTTCCGTAAGCCTTTCTGGGGTCGGCCTTCAGTTCGTTCAGAACATTGCGGTTTTGGGCCCAGGTCGTCGAGGCGAGGGCAGCAAAAAGCAGTAGCGTGAAAATCTTTTTCATTATAGTAAGTTTTTAGTTAATGGTTTTTAGAGTTCTGGTTTTCCCAATTCATTTTCTAAGCGCAAAGATAGTAAATAAATTTGGAATATCGCCCATCATCATGCCCGCTTCTGTTACATGAATTTTCGTTGATGTAACAAAAGGGGGCGTTGCTCTTAAAAATCATTAACAGAAGTTGGCAGTATCTTTAAAAGGTGGTAAATTTGTTACATAAAAACGAATTAAAACAATTGTTCTCATGAAAAAACTGATTATTATTACTGTTTGTGCGCTGCTGGCCGTGGGCAATCTGTCGGCTCAGAAAAAGAGCGCCGTTTCATTTGATGCTTACGAGTGGGACTTCGGCAAAGTCGACGGCTCACTGGGAGCCATCTGCCACACGTTCACTTTGCAGAACAAGTCGAAGGCTCCCGTCACCATCTCCAAGAGCATCCCAAGTTGTGAATGTATTCAAGCCATCTGCCCTGACAAGGCCATTCAGCCTGGTCAGAAGGCCCAAGTGATGGTGGTCTTCAATCCGCTGAAGACTTCAGGCAGCGGTGCTGGCAACAAGAGTTTCAGCAGCGTTGAACTGCTCGACCAGAGTGGAGCCACTCTTGGCGCATTGTCCATTAAGGCTTTGGTGGACAAGACCATAGAGCCAGGCTCGAACGCTCAGACTGCGAAATATCCCTATCGCGACACCAGCCTCTCGTTTGCCGAGCGTGTGGAGAACCTGCTCTCGCTGCTCACGCCAGAAGAGAAGGTGGGACTGATGATGAACAAGTCGGTCTCTGTCGACCGCTTGGGCATTCCTTCCTACAACTGGTGGAGCGAGGCTTGCCATGGTGTTCGCCAGAGCGACTACACCGTCTATCCGCAACCCATTGGAATGGCTGCAGCCTTCAATCCCCAGCAGATGTACGACGTCTTCTCAACCGTTTCCGACGAGGCACGTGCCAACTGGAACCGCACCAACCACAACGACCCCAAGCTGTTCAATGTGCCGATGGGGGTGACCTATTATCCCGGCAACCCCGAGCTCACCTTCTGGTGCCCCAACGTGAACATCTTCCGTGACCCCCGTTGGGGACGCGGACAGGAGACCTGCGGTGAAGACCCCTACCTGAATGCCGTGCTGGGCGTGCAGACCGTTCTTGGAATGCAAGGCAACAACGACAAGTATTTCAAGACCCACGCTTGCGCCAAGCACTACGCTGTGCACAGTGGACCAGAGCCCTTGCGCCATTCCTACAACGCCAGCGTTTCCATGCGCGACCTTTGGGAGACCTATCTGCCCGCCTTCAAGGCTCTTGTGAAGAAGGGTAACGTGCGCGAGGTGATGTGTGCCTACAACCGCTACGAGGGTGTGCCCTGCTGCGCCAGCGACCGTCTGCTCGTCGACATTCTTCGCCGCAAGTGGGATTACGAGGCCATCGTGCTGACCGACTGCGACGCTATCAACAACTTCTATAACCGCGGCCAACACGAGACCCACAAAGACCCGCTGTCGGCTTCGGTAGATGCTGTGCTCAACGGAACTGACCTCGAGTGCGGAAAAGTCTTCATGGTGCTGACCGAGGCTTTGGAGAAAGGCCTCATTCAGGAGAGCACGCTCGACTTCCACCTGCGCAGAACGCTCTACGGACGCTTCGAGCTTGGAATGTTCGACCCCGCTGAAATGATTCCATGGGCGAACCTCGGTGCCGACGTGATCAGCAGCGAGAGCAACAACCAACTGGCCATTCAGGCAGCCCGCGAGTCGATGGTGCTGCTCGAGAACAACAAGTCGGTGCTGCCGCTCTCGAAGAACATCAAGACGCTGGCCGTGCTGGGTCCTAACGCCGACGACGTGGAACTGCTGAACGGAAACTACGGCGGAACACCCACCAAGGAGCACCAGCACTCGCTGCTCAGCGGCATCAAGGCTGCGCTGCCCAATACGAACATTATTTATAATAAGGCCTGCGAGCTGAACGACGAATACACCACTGTCCACCACCTGCAAGACTTCAACGACGGCAAGGGCGTGAAGGTGGAGTTCTGGAACAACAAGGAACTGAAAGGCGAGCCCGACAAGGTGGGCTACTACAACGAGCTGAACTTCTCCACTTTCGGAGCTTGGGGCTTTGCCGAGGGCATCAACAACGACAACCTCTCCGTGCGCATCAGCGGAAAATATACCGCCACCTTCACGGGCGAGATGAAATACACGCTCTCCACCGACAATGGTTATGTGCTTCGTGTGAACGACCAGGTGGTTGAAGAAAACAAGGGCGGCGGTGGTCGTCGTGGCTTCGGAGGCTTCGGCCGTCGTGGCGCTGACTACAAGTCGTTCCCCGTGGAAGAAGGAAAAGACTATAACGTCGTTATCGAATATGGTCGCGGCAATGGTAACTTCGCCATGTTGCGCGGCGACATCTGCGAACGCAAACTTGCCGACTTCACCGACTTGGCCAACGAAGTGAAGGCTGCCGACGCCATCATCATCATTGGTGGTATCTCTGCACGTATGGAAGGAGAGGGCGGCGACAAGCAGACCATTGAACTGCCCGTCGTTCAGCAACTGCTGGTGAAGGCCATGCACAAGACTGGCAAGCCCGTCATCTTTGTCAACTGCTCAGGCTCGCCCATCGCCTTCGGTAGCGTGGAGGGACAGTACGACGCACTGCTGCAGGCTTGGTATCCTGGTCAGGGCGGTTCGAAGGCTTTGGCTGACGTACTCTTCGGCGACTTCAACCCTGGTGGCAAACTGCCTGTGACATTCTATCGTTCTAACGACGACCTGCCCGACTTCCTCGACTACTCGATGGAGAACCGCACCTACCGCTACTTCCGCGGTCAGCCGCAGTATGCTTTCGGCTATGGACTGTCGTACACCACGTTCGGCTATGGCAAAGGCAAGCTCTCGAAGAACGCCATGAAGGCCAACGGAAACGTGACGCTCACCGTGCCTGTGACCAACACGGGTAAGGTTGCTGGCGATGAAGTGGTGCAGGTGTATGTCAAGGCTCTTGACTATCCCGATGCCCCCATCAAGTCGCTGCGCGGATTCCAGAAGCTCAGCCTGCAGCCCGGTCAGACGGCCAATGCTGTCATCACTCTCGACGGCGAGGCTTTCGAATACTACGACCCCTCTATCGACGAGCTCTCCACTCGCCCCGGACGCTACCAGATTCTCTATGGTTCATCCTCGCGCGAAGCCGACCTGCAGAGCCTCGACTTGGTGGTGAAGTTGTAATCTAACGTCTCTCTCGCTCCCCGAAAATAGGGGAGTGGAGAACAGCCGCTGACGCTACGGCGGAGAAAGATAATTCCATGTGGAACGAGAATTCTCAGACAATTGAGCGCTCTCGTTCCACTTTTCTTTGTGCCATGTTTGTCAGCAACTTCAATTCTTCCATTCTTCAATTCTTCAATCTTTTAATCTTTTTATTTTTTAATTCCCTCTTTCCTTTCAATAGTGTAAAAATATTTCATTGTTTTTAATTGTTATAAATTGTTCGTTTTTTTTCATGATTTGTCTCTGATTAAGATGGCTCGATTGCTGGGGAATGAAGTTGGGTGATTAGCCACAAATGGCTCGGTTAAAGGCCACAAATGACAGGGTCAAAGACTACAAATGACTCGGCTAAAGGCCATCAATGGGAGCGCGCCCTCTTTATTCCTTAAATAACGCTCGCTGCCGAGGGGCGGAATTCGCCCGCTGTGAAGTTTTGAAAATGCATTGGGCGGTATCCTTCAAGCGGAGTGGTTGAAGGGCGTAGAGGCAAAGGAAATGGGGAAATCGGGTGTGTGTTTGGCGGTTTGTCTCTCCTCGTGCTTCGGAATACATTCCCCTCATGATTCAAGATGCAACTCTCTCGCTTCGGAAAATGCTCGCTATGGGGCTCGGGGGAAGTTCGTGAGGTAATTCTTCGGCTGAGGTGGTTTGCAGCCGCAGAGCGAAGAAAAACAGTGGATTTGGGGGCGTGGCTGGCGCGAGTCGTTGTTTTTTGCAAAATTGTTGGGCAAGTGTGATCTGGAGTGCGCGATTTTTTGAAGCGAACAGTTCGGGTGGATGAAGGCTGAATTTCCCAGTCTTATAAGTGTAGTGTTTACACGCGAACGAACAGTTGAACAGTTTGTTCAATTGAGTGCGACAAACTTTTATTATTATATATATAATATATATATATATTATATATATAATAATAATTCCCAAACTCAAATTCTTTTTGGAAACTGTTCTACTGTTCGTTCGTTCGCCTTGAGCCATATTTCTCTGCCATATTGTCTTTTCCTGAATATGGTTGACTCCTTTTAGGCCTTGTTCTTTAACATTTGCCTACCCGTACGGATTCGGTTGACTGCCTCGCCTGAGTACAGTTGACCACTTTCACTGGAGAGGTTGACTCTTTTCCCAAGAACGTTG
>CACXPX010000008.1 GCA_902769705.1 uncultured Prevotellaceae bacterium | reverse complement strand
AAGAGATGTCATTTGATCCTTGTCTTACCAACTTCCATTTGCCGACAATCCTGTTTTTGGGATTAATAGAAGTCTCATTATCATCGCCACTACACCCGCAGACTCCCAGCATGGCGAGGAGCAGGGCGGAAAGGAAAAATAGTTTCGTTTTCATTGTCGTTTCCTCCTGTTTTTGTTTATTATTCTTTGTTGCAAATTTAGGCATAAGATTTGAAATATGCTATTAATACATATTATACTCTATTTCTTAAACGAACGGGCATTGCAAATCTTGCATGGGATTTCCCGTTTTTTAAAGATTCATTTCCAGTTTTTGTATAGAAACAAAAAACGTGGACTGTTTACTTCGTCTACGTTCTTTTCTGGTATCGGCAAACACCATGAGCTACATCTACGAGTAAAAGCCCACGCCATCGGGCGTGAGCATTAACTTCTACTCTTGTAGCTCTTTTGTCTATTTGCCGATTTCGAAAAGAACAAGAATCTAAGCTAACGCTTCATTTATTATTTTTTTACTGTTTATTTGTTTATGTCATAGGCATTATTTTTGAATTAATAGTCGCCTTTTTATTGTCTGTTGCAAAAATACAGTTTTTTTGTATAGCATCCAAATTTTAATGTAAGAATTTGTGAGGAATAATGCTTTTGAAATTCTTCTTTTGTCAAGAAAATTCTGACTGTCTTGCTGCTGAAGGTTGTGAATGGTTTTTGGCTCAGAAACCCGCCCGTTTCGCAACGGGTGAGGCATCAAACAGCGTGGGAAATGGCTGGTTTCCCAAAACTTCAACTATAATTTTTTATTTTTTGTTGCAACAATGCCACCACTCGCATAACACGTTGGGAAACAAGTAGTTAATGTGTTGCAAAAGCGTGGCATTGGTGGCAACAACTTCAGTTGACGCATTTCCAGAATCGTTACCAGTAGGCGGTAACACCATTACCAGTATGCGGTAACACCATTACCAACATGTGGTAACATCATTACCACTATGCGGTAACGTTATTACCAGTATGCTGTAGACATACTACCACACGGTGGTAACAAATATACAAAATAGTTGGCAATAATTGTTCTTGCAAGGTGGTTTTTTTATTAATATAATGATGACAAGGTCAAAGGCCACAAATGACAAAATTGCCGAAGAAAAGTGAGGGTGGAAAAGGGTGAAAGTAAAGATTCTTTACACATTTCTTTTCTAGATTGCATGGAAAAGTTGACAAGAATTTGTCGTGTTTTTTCAGAAAGAAAAAATGCTGTCTGTCTTTCTTTTTCAGATGTTGGGGGATAATCGTGTTTCGTTTTCAAAAAAAATTAGTATCTTTGCAACCAATAAACTTTGAACCATCAAATGGAAACAAAAAACAGTAGAAAGATGAAGACAACGAAGACAATGAAGACGCTGACAGGCGCGCTGACGGCTGCCGTGCTGCTCGCGGCTTGCGACAAAGCTGAACCCTCGAAAAGCTATTTCATACAGCTGCAGAAGCCACGGACGGGTGACTCGTATATGGGCGTGAAGTATGCCAACGAGACGGAGGATAGCCTGGCGTTCTACAGCTCTGGCAGTTGGGCCCTCTCAGCCTATATGGGAACATCGCCTTGGGTGCAGTTCAATGGGCCGACATCGGGCAAAGGAGAGCAGTTTGTGAAGATGGGCGTGACGCTGGAACCCAACACAACGGGCAAGATGCGTGAAGCCTACTACCGCGTGTCTTTGACCGGCACCGACGAGGAGGCTTATGCCACATTCGCCTACCAGCAGCTGGCTACGCGCTTGGACGGCACGATGGGCGGCGCTCCGCTGGTGAAGCAGATTGAAGGCTCCGACGGCAGCATCATCAACATCGCGTGGGACGAGATGTCGCGACCCACTCACATCACGATGAAGGGTGGACAGAAAGACCTCGAGATGGGTATTTCGTACGCTGAGCAGAGCAACGGCACGATGACGGTGACGTTCAACACGTTGAAGAATGTGTTTGCCTATAGCGACACCACCTATACCGTGAACGACCTGACGATGAGGGGGCAGATGGAAGACTCGCGCTTCAACGGCATCAAGAATGTGATTCTAATTCCCCGCCTGTTCGTTGGATTCGAAAATACGGGCGAAGCCACGATGCACAAGCAGGCCCTCAGCGGCAAGAGCGAGTATGCTTCGGTGAGGCATGAAGGCGCATACGCTGCATTCTCCGACGGCCTCTACAATATCAGTTTGGAGAATGCGCTGATGGTGAACATGGTGATGGGCAGATTCATCACCACCTATGGCGTCTATTACAACGGAAAATACCAACTCTATGCCGACGAGGCACACAGGGCCGACAGCATCGCTGTGGTGAGAACCTTCAGCAACGGCAGCCGACAATACGAGAAGTATGACCTGGAATACTCGAATATTGATGCTCGTGGAACGAGTGTGGACGTGAACCAGCTCATCGAGGGTGTGGAGCAATGCGACCCGCTGATGTTGCTCTCGTTCTTCAAGTTGGCGCGCCAGACGAGTGTCATCAAGAAAGCTACAGGCCGCTACAACACGTATACCGTAGATGCGAAGGCACGGCCAGACGGCGCTGTGGAGAGCATGACGGTGACGGATAAGAATGGAAAGTCGGTTGTGTATACAATGAAATATTAGAAAGGGGCAAGGGGCAAGAGAATGGCTTTGCTGATTAGCGTTGCTTGAGATTTGCTCCTTGTCCCTCTCGCCTAAAGAGTTATTTCTTGCCCCTTGTACCTTGTCCCTCACCACTTAACAATCTATGAAAATCGGTAACATCGACCTCGGCAATCGTCCGCTGTTCCTCGCTCCTATGGAGGACGTGACAGACATTGGTTTCCGCTTGCTTTGCAAACGGTTCGGTGCCTCGATGGTCTATACGGAGTTTGTGTCGGCGGAGGCGTTGGTGCGTTCGGTGAAGTCGACGATGAGCAAGCTGACCATCAGCGATGATGAGCGTCCTGTTGGCATTCAGATTTATGGACGCGACGTGCCGCAGATGGTGGAAGCTGCGAGGATGGTGGAAGAGGCTCATCCCGATGTCATCGACCTGAACTTCGGCTGCCCTGTGAAGAAGGTGGCGGGAAAGGGTGCTGGCGCGGGTATGCTGAGGAACATCCCCCTGATGCTCGACATCACTCGCGAGGTGGTGAAGGCGGTGAAGACGCCGGTGACGGTGAAAACGCGGTTGGGATGGGATATGGAGAACCTGATTATCTGCGACTTGGCGGAACAACTGCAAGACTGCGGCATTCAGGCGCTGACCATTCACGGTCGCACGCGCTCGCAGATGTATACGGGCCAGGCCGACTGGACGCTTATTGGCGAGGTGAAACGCAATCCGCGAATCCATATCCCCATCATTGGCAACGGCGATATCACGACCCCCGAGCAGGCTTGGGATGCTTTCGAACGCTATGGTGTGGATGCGGTGATGGTGGGACGCGCAACCTTCGGGCGTCCTTGGATTTTTAAGGAAATAAAGGATTATTTAAAAGCCTCCTCCCAACCTCTCCCCGTAGGGGAGGAGCAAGAAGAGAGGGGCAAGGGGCAAGAGATATGTCCCTTTACGCCCGACCACTCCTCTTTAACCCCATTAAGCCCACCGCTCACTATTGACGACAAGATTGACATTCTGGAGGAACAGCTGCGTATCAACATCCAACGCATCAGCGAGATGAAAGGAGGCGAAAGCCGTGACAACGAATATCGCGGAATCCTTCATACACGTCGACACTTGGCTGCCAGCCCTATTTTCAAAGGCATCCCCGACTTCCGGCAAACGCGCATCGCTATGCTACGCGCCGAACGTGCTGACGAACTGATTGAGATTCTGGAGCGATGCCGGGGGATTCTAAAGGGGGAATGAACGCTTGAAAGTTGAAAGGAAAAACAATAAGAAATGTGGAATGAGATTACTCTAATTCAAGAGCATATCTCATTCCACATTCCACACTCCACACTCCACATTCCCACAAATCCCTACAGACTGAAGAATCCGTAGAAGAAGATGCAGGCGGCCTGTGCCTTGTTTTTCATGTTGCGCACTTCGCCCTTGCGCGAGCCGTTGATGAAGACATCGCCATTCGAGCGAATCTCACCCTGTCGGGTGCCGTTGACGAAGACGTCGCCATTCGAACGAACTTCGCCCACACGACGTCCTTCCTTAAAGATATCACCATTTGAACGGATTTCACCCATTCGGCGGCCGTCGACGAAGATGTCGCCATTCGAACGGAACTCGCCCTTGCGGGTGCCGTTGATGAAGATGTCGCCATTCGAGCGAATCTCGCCTTTGCGAGTGCCATTAAAGAAGATGTCTTGGCTGCTCTGTGCCACAGCACTTGTGGAGTTCGTAGACGTGGTGGCACGGGTGGCTGTTGCCGTCGGTTGGGCGGCTGGCTGCGAATACTGGGTGTTTGAATTGGTGGTTCCCAGCACGCTGTTGGTGGTGCTCTTCACCCGGTCCACAGTGTTCTCAATGCGGTTGACATTGTAGACGGCATTGTCGATGGAATAGAGTGTGTTGCTCAAAGAACTGCAGGCAGACAGCACAGAAGTGAGTCCGCACAAGGTAATGGTAAATAGAAATTTCTGTTTCATATTGCTAATAGTTTTTAATGATTTAGTATTTAGTGATGTGCAAAAATACAAATTATAATTGAATAAACGTCTTTTTTCTGGAAAAAAGATAGCGTAAGGCCACTTGTTCGGATTTTTTTGCCTATATTTGCAGAAAGAATGAGGGGCCCCCTCCAACCTCCCCCCGTAGGGGAGGCTTTTTTGAGGAGAGAGGAAAGAGGAGAGATTAAAGATTAAAAACGATGAACGAGGATTTTGACATCAGGGAAGAGCGATTATCTCCTGCCGAGAAGGAGTTTGAGAACGCGCTTCGTCCCTTGCGGTTCCACGACTTCAGCGGTCAACAGAATGTTGTTGAGAATCTGGAAGTGTTTGTGGAGGCTGCGAAATATCGCGGTGAGCCGTTGGATCACACGTTGCTGCATGGTCCTCCCGGCTTGGGTAAGACGACGTTGTCGAACATCATTGCCAACGAGTTGGGCGTGGGGTTCAAGATAACGAGTGGTCCGGTGCTTGACAAACCGGGCGACTTGGCTGGCATCCTGACGTCGCTGGAGCCGCGTGACGTGCTTTTCATCGACGAGATTCACCGTCTGTCACCTGTTGTAGAAGAGTATCTCTATTCAGCAATGGAGGACTATCGCATCGACATTATGATTGACAAAGGTCCGTCGGCACGTAGCATACAGATTGACCTGAATCCTTTTACGCTGGTGGGGGCAACGACGCGTAGCGGTTTGCTGACGGCTCCGTTGCGTGCCCGTTTTGGCATCAACCTGCATCTGGAATACTATGATGCCGACACGCTGGAGCGCATCATTCGCCGCAGTGCGGGCATCCTACAGGTTCCTATCGATGATGAGGCTGCCGCAGAGGTGGCTGGACGTTCTCGAGGTACGCCCCGAATAGCGAATGCGCTGTTGCGGCGTGTTCGCGACTTCGCACAGGTGAAGGGTAGCGGGCGCATCGACCAGAAGATTGCCAACTTTGCGCTGAAGGCGCTGAACATTGATGAATATGGTCTTGACGAGATTGACAACAAGATACTGGTGACGATTATCGACAAGTTCCACGGCGGTCCAGTTGGATTGTCAACCATCGCAACGGCGATAGGCGAAGACACGGGAACGGTGGAGGAAGTCTACGAACCGTTCCTCATCATGGAAGGTTTCATCAAACGTACGCCCCGCGGTCGTGTGGCCACACATCTGGCTTACGAACACTTGGGGCGCAATCCCTATGTGGGAGGCGCAATGGAGCCTGGGTTGTTTGATTGAAGAAAGAGGTAAGAGGTAAGAGACAAGAAATAAGGGGCAAGAGAAATGTCTTTAAAATGGAGTTCCATTTGTGAAACACTTCTCTTGCCCCTTATCTCTTACCCTTTACCTCTTGCTCTTCTATTTCACAATACTGTTTTCAGGATTACGCAATCCCTTCATGCCAACGACGAAGGCTTTTGCTGAACCGAAACGCAGGAACATGTCGAGTCGTACAGGCACGTGGTTGTCGTCGTCGGTGACGTAGAATCGCACGATTTCCTTGTATTTGCCGTCTTCGAGTTCGAGATACGAGAGTTGCAGGCAGCGGTATTTCTTTCCGTTATCGCCTTTCACATTGGTCTTTCCACCATATTTTATTTGCGCAGGTGTGCGACTGTCGCCATCAGCAATGGGGAACTTGATGACGTGTCCCTTCTGCCATCCCTCGGGATTGAACGAACGGGCACGGATGAACATGTTGAGCATGTCGTAGATGCAATCGTCGTAGGTGTGCTTCGCCCACACATGCTGGCCGTTGGCTTTCTGACGATGCTGGCGCACGTTGCATTTGCCGCCAGCATAGTTGTAGAACACCTCGTCCACATAATAGCGTTTGCCTTCACGGGCTCCCTTGCGATAATAAAGCGGAGCCATGTCGAGCGAACTGTAGCACAGCAGAGTGTCGCGCAGCACGAAGACATCGTCCACCTTTTGGTTGCCTCTGGTCACTAGCGAGGCTCTCCATGCCGGACGTCCCTCGTGCGTGGTCTGCACGGTGGACATGCTGGCAGTTCCTGCTTTCACCCACACGAATTTCCAGTTGTAATAGAGATTATACGACAAGTATTCGCCCGACTTGAAGGCGGTGTTGCGGAATGTGCATTGTGCGCTTGCTGTTGCCACTGAGAGCATGCTCAGCAGGCAGAAAAATATAAAGGTCTTTTTCATCGTTCTTGGTTTTTGTTTATATCGCATGTTATCCTTACTACAGATTAGACGGATGATAGTTATAATTGTCAATTCTTATAGTCTCACGCCAGTAGCCTTCTCCACATATTTGATGCCCAGCTCCTTGGCTCGTTCGAGGTTGCGGCTCTTGACAGTTTTCTTCTTGGCTTCGGCTTTCTGCTTCACGATTTCGGCAGGTTTCTGAGTGTTGAGCGGTCGGATGGTGGGATTCCAAGTGAGTACCAAATCCCATTTCGCCTTGCATTCGATAGAGTCGAAATAGTAGTAAACTTCCTCAGGTTGCTCATCGGCGTCGTAGTTGCCGGTGTCCCACTTCCCGTTAGCATTGCGGTCGACGAACATTCGCATGTAATAGTTGGATGGGTTCACATAGAAGAACTCGGCGATGCCGGATGTGGTAGTCACGCTCTTCACGACTTTCCCCTTCGAGTCGAGCAGTTCAACGACGGCGTGCTTTCCCTGCATGTCTTGAATAGTCATGAGAATAGAACTGTAGTCGTCATTCGACTTGATGGAAAAACCGCTCTTCGACGCTTTCGAAGCATGTCCATAGATGTCGACAAAGGCAGCGCTATCGATTTCGAGGCTGTATTGTTGCAAGGGCCTCCATTCACCCATAATGCGGTATTCCTTGTTTCCCGTTTGCGAAAATAGGTAACGCGCTTCATACCAAAGCGTGTCGATTTTCGTGTAGAGATGTATCTTTGTCGTATCGACAACGCCCAGCGGATAAGGCGAACTGATGTAGATGTTCTTGTCGGGGTCGAGCTTGCCGGGTGCTGAGATGTTCAGTTTGAGCGGCTCCACAGGAATGATGGAGTCGTAAGGTTCGCCTTTCTTCTTCAACTTCTCCTGTTTCTTCATCCACTCCTCCATCTCTTTGTTCTGCTGTTTCATTCTTTTGGCGTATGACACTTTCGGCAAGACTTCCAGCGTGTCGGTCTTTGTGAAGAGCACGCCAGATGAGTCGCTTTGCAGATAGCTCACCTCCATTTGCAACGTGTCTTGGTTGACCAACGCCGTGTCGCGCAGCCAATAGGTGATGGTGTCGCCTTTCGTAGAGGCATCGACAAAGAAGGCGTCCTTCTCGTTGAAGTTCATTCCACGTATGACCGGCAACTCTTCGTTCCCATAGCTGAAAAAGAATGTAAAACGGTCGGGCTCTTTACGCTCCGTCTTGATGAGGAAGCGGTCGGTCTGCGGCTCTGTGAAGGCACGGAGCATGATGTCGTCGGGCAGGAAATGCGTGTAAGGCACTCGCAAGATGTCGTCGATGTGAAGCGAGTCGCGCCAAATGGTATCCTGGCGTGTGTCGGGTTTAGACGAAGGAACGATGATGTCGTGGCTGAAAGCCACCATTTCACTCTTCTGGCTGAACTTATAGTCGCCGTCTGCATCTTGCAGGGCATAGGCACGATAATTGCCAGGTGCCACACCTTTGACAACGAAGAATCCACGGCTATCGGTATGCGAGACACGTAGCATGGGCTGGGTGCGGAATGCCGAATCGGCTAGATTCTTGTAGAGTCCCACAAGGATACCCTTCACAGGTTCCAGATCTTCTGCGTTGAGCACATATCCACTCACTTCGAAAGTGTCGATGGCCTCGCCAGTAGAGAAACTGTAAGTGTAGTTGCCGAGCGGATTTCCCTCGTTGTTGTCGCTGATGGCGTCAGAGAAGTCGATGGTGTACGTGATGTCGGACATCAGCGTGTCCTTCAGTTCAATCTCGATGACCTTTCCCCGGCTTTTGATTTCGGGAGCCTCTATCTGTGGAGGCGAGACAACAACTTTCTCGGTGGGGTTGTCAATCTTTACAAACTCGTTGAACACTATCCTCACCTTGTTGCTTTTCACACCCGTTGCCTTGTCGTCAGGGCTGGCGCCCACCACTCGAGGCGGTGTCTCGTCGTACCATCCTCCATCGGGACTTCCCATGCGGGCACACGCAGCTAAAAGTAAAAAGGCAAAAAGGTAAAAAGGCAAAAACCGTTCTGCCTTTCTCCTCTTCAAGAACTTATCGTTGTTGTCTGTCATTTGCTTTTTACCTTTTTACTATCTCACTTTCTTTCTATTGCATTGCCAGCATCTCCTCGATGTGTTTGCGAGTGTTGCTCAGTCGTGGAATCTTGTGCTGTCCGCCCAGTTTTCCTTTCGACTTCAACCAGTCATCGAACAATCCCTCACGCGCTTTCACAATCTCCAGATGCTGGAGCGTGATGTCGTGAAAGCGTTTGGCTTCATAGTCGCTGTTCAGTTGCTGAAGCTTTTGGTCGAGTAGTGTTGTGAACTGATCGAGACTTTCGGGCTCGCGTTTGAATTCGATGAGCCATTGGTGGTGGCACTTGGCGTGACTGTCCATAAACACGGGTGCAGCCGTGTATTCACGCACCTCGGCTCCTGTCTGCTCGCAAGCGTAAGCCAATCCCTTCTCGGCGTTGTCCATGATGAGTTCCTCGCCAAAGGCGTTGATGAAGTATTTGGTACGTCCGGTGATGATGAACTTATAGGGATTGCGACTTGTGAACTTCACCGTGTCGCCAATCATGTAGCGCCAAAGTCCGCACGACGTGGAGATAATCATCGCATAGTTCCTGTTCAGTTCAATGCCTTGCAGGGGTACGATGTGCTGGCGGTAGTCGTTGTTGCCGTCGGCCACTTCATCGACATATTCCAACGGCAGGAACTCGTAGAACACACCATAGTCGAGCATCAGGAGCATAGCCGCATCGGCAGGGTCGTCCTGAATGCCGAAGAATCCTTCGCTGGCGTTGTAGGTCTCCATGTAGTGCATGTCGGGTCGGCGGATAAGCTCCTCGTATTGTGGGCGATAGGGTGTGAAGGCGATGCCTCCGTGGAAGAAAACTTCCAAGTTGGGCCACACCTCATCGAGTGTTTGCTTGCCCGAAAGTTCCATAACACGCACCAGCACCGAGAGCATCCACGAGGGCACACCGCTCAGGTTGGTCACATTCTTGTTCATGCATTCGCGGGCAATGCGGTCGCGTTTCACCTCGAAGTCGCTCAGCAGAGCTGTCTGTTTCTTCGGCACACGCAACAAATTGGCCAACGGATTGATGTTCTCGATGAGAATAGCGCTCAAGTCGCCCACCAGCGAGCCCTCCACATTGTAGTTGGGAGCGTGGCTTCCACCCAGTATCAGGCTTCGCCCGTCGAAAAGGCGGCTCTTGGGATTGTTGCGCAGATAGATGGAAAGGGTGTCGAAGCCGCCCGCATAGTGAATGCGATGGAGTCCTTCGTCGGTGACAGGAATGAACTTCGACTTATCGTTGGTGGTGCCACTCGACTTGGCAAACCATTTCACGCGTCCCGGCCAAAGCACGTCGGCTTCTCCGTGACGCATGCGGTCGATGGCGTCCTTCAGTTCTTCATAGGTGACCACAGGAAGATTCCGTGCGAAATCCGTGTAGCCGCTCGACTCTGTCAGCGCATGATTCCGCCCGTATTCCGTTTCCCTTCCTTTCTTTATCAGATGCGCCAGCACCCGCTGCTGCAGCATTTCCGCATCAGTGGTGTGGTGTTCCAGTTCTCTTTGCCTCGGCAGGAAAATCTTGCCAGCAATGCTTGTCAAACTCATTGTCTTTCGTGCTCTTTAAGGTGCAAAGGTACTGCAAAATGCAGAGAATGGCGCATAATTCACTATTTTTAATATAAAAATAGGTGTACATGCTGCTTGCAGTTCCCTTCTCATGGGCGATTCACGCTTTTTCCACCACCCCAACGCTGGTACAAAGAAATGTCAGCAATAGCTTCGGAGGGAGTCAAAGCATATCTCTTGTGTAGCCAAAGCATGCTTCTTGTGTTGTCAGTTGTATCCTATGGTGATGTAAAATAATTTATTTCACAAAGTAAAATAAATTATTTTACAACGCAAAATAAATTATTTTACCGACCAAAATAAATTATTTTACTTGACCATATGCCACAAGTGAAGACACTACATGCCACAAATGACAACACTACTTGCCGCAAGTGACAACGCCACATGCCTCTCTTCGGTTTCAGAACATGATTTTTGTGCAGGCTGAGCGTATGTTTTCAGCAAATTGAAAAAGGCAGCAGCACCGTTTTCAATGCTGTTGCCTTTTCCTTATTTATAACATTCCTCTTTCCTATTGGAGCTAGATGAAGTTTTAGTTTCAGGCATCTGCCCAAGCAGCAGCCTCGGCTTCGGCAATGATGTCTTCGCGGCTCTTGCCCTTCATGCTGATGTCGCTCAAGTCGAATTCATCGCCATCAACCTCTTCTTCTGCTGGATTCGACACTTTCTTCTGCGCTTTCGGAGCGGGCGGAGCATCATCGAACACTTCGGTCTTGAACGTTGTAACGTGTTTCTGCTCGTTTTCCTCCACGTGTTGTTCCGGCTGTTGCACAATGATAAAGTCATCGGGCTTCTGCTCGGTGTCGGGCACGTTCTCCACCGGAACTTCCTCCATCTTCGTGCGGTTGGCCTTAGCTGCGAACACCTCATCGATGAACTGGGGCTCTTTGCGCAATCGCTCGAGCGTCAGTTTCGATGCTTGCTGCTGGCTCTCTTTCTTGCTGAATCCAGAGCCTGTGCAACCTTCGACGCCCTCAAGCACCACTTGATAGGTGAAATAGGGGCTTCCGTTCTTGTCTTTCTTCTCCTCCAGGCTCTTGAAGTCCATGTTCACGCGGTTCTTCTGGCTCCACTCGATGAGTTTCGACTTGAAGTTGACCTCCTTGTAGGCAACTTTGTCGATGTTAATCATCTGTGCGAGGATGCGTTTCTTCATGAATCGCATGCAAGCGTTGTAACCCCGGTCCAGATAGATGGCACCCACCAGAGCCTCGAAGGCATTTCCGCCCATGTAGCTGTTGTGGGAGGAACTGCGCCCATTGCTCAGTATGAGTTGGTTGATGCCCATCTCCTGCGCCAGTTTGTTGAGGGTCTCGCGCTGCACCAATTTGCTCCGTGTGTTGGTCAAGAATCCTTCACGTTTGCCAGGAAAATGCTGAAACACAATGTCGCCCACCACAGCATCAAGAATAGCGTCGCCAAGGAACTCCAGCCGCTCGTTGTTCACAGGCTTTCCTTTCTCGTTGCGGCGAGCGATGCTCTTGTGGAGCAGAGCTGTCTTGTAGAGCTCGATGTTGTGGGGATAGAAACCGATGATTTCGTATAAAGACAAATAAAGCTCCTTATCCTTGCGGAAAAGAAGCTTTATTCTATCGATAAAATTACTCAGCATACTTCTTGAAAACTACGCATGCATTGTGTCCGCCGAATCCGAATGTGTTGCTGATAGCAGCACGCACTTCGCGTTTCTGGGCCTTGTTGAATGTGAAGTTGAGGTCGTAGTCGATGTCGGGATCTTTGTCGTCCTCATCGTGGTTGATGGTGGGTGGAACGATGTCGTTCTGCACAGCCAATACGGCAACCATACCCTCGATGGCTCCGGCAGCACCCAGCAGGTGGCCTGTCATCGACTTCGTGCTCGAGATGTTCAACTTGTAAGCGGCGTCGCCGAATACGTCCTTGATGGCTTTGGCTTCGGAGATGTCGCCCACATGGGTACTTGTGCCGTGAACATTGATGTAGTCGATGTCCTCGGGCTTCAGTCCGGCATCTTCAAGAGCAGCCTCCATCACCAGTTTAGCTCCCAGTCCTTCGGGGTGGCTGGCAGTGATGTGATAAGCGTCGGCACTCTCGCCTTCGCCCACCATCTCGGCGTAAATCTTTGCGCCACGAGCCTTTGCGTGCTCCAACTCCTCAAGGATGAGGCAGCCAGCACCTTCGGCCATCACGAATCCGTCGCGCGAAGCGCTGAACGGGCGGCTGGCACGTGCAGGGTCATCGTTGCGGGTGGAAAGGGCCTTCATGGCGTTGAAGCCGCCCACACCACACATGCAGATAGCACTCTCGGCACCACCGGCCAGAATAGCGTTAGCCTTGCCCAAACGAATCAAGTTGAAGGCATCTGCCAAAGCGTTGCTTGACGATGCACATGCACTCGTTGTAGTGTAGTTGGGGCCGTGGAATCCAAAGTGGATGGAGATGTGACCCGAAGCGATGTCAGCAATCATCTTGGGAATGAAGAATGGCGAAAACTTGGGTCCGTCTTCGATATGCTGGCCATAATAGGTCACTTCGTCCTCAAAAGTGCGGATGCCGCCGATGCCCACGCCATAGACGACTCCAATGCGGTTCTTGTCTTCTTTCTCCAAATCCATGCCGCTGTCTTTCACAGCTTGAATGGCCGAGATGATGGCCAGCTGTGTGTAGCGGTCAAGCTTGCGGGCTTCCTTGCGGTCAATCCAATCGTTGACGTTCAGGTCTTTAATCTCGCAAGCAAAGTGGGTCTTGCATTTAGAGCTGTCAAACTGCGTAATAGGAGCGGCACCACTAACACCAGCCAGAAGGTTCTTCCAAGTTTCCTCTGGTGAGTTTCCCACAGGTGTAATGGCTCCGAGTCCAGTTACGACTACTCTTTTTATTTCCATGAAAAGAAAATTATGTATATAAAAAATGAAGAATGAAGAGTCCGTTTACCCATCACTCCCCAAGCGGGAAGTGTGGAAACCAGACTCTTCATTCTTCAATCTTTATACTCCATTAAAAATAGATTTATTTGGCGTTTTCCTCGATATAAGAGATAGCGTCACCAACAGTGGCGATCTTCTCGGCTTTGTCGTCGGGAATAGAGATACCGAATTCCTTCTCAAATTCCATGATCAACTCAACGGTATCAAGAGAGTCAGCTCCCAGGTCGTTTGTGAAACTTGCTTCGGGCTTAACCTCTGCTTCTTCAACACCAAGTTTGTCTACAATAATAGCAACTACTTTGCTTTCAATTTCTGACATAATAAATTTGTTTTTAATGTTTAATAATATTTATTTTCTCACTCAAAGATAACATGAAATCTTTTGTCATGTGAATACAACTCACATTGTTACAAAATGATAGCGATTGCCATGAAATCGGGTGCAAAGGAACAAATTTTTATTTAATCCCGCAAATTTTTAAGCAAAAAATGAATCAAGTGTTGCACAAACACCATAACATTGTGCAAAAAAAACGCTAAAAAACAAAATAACATCATGAAACATTCGCTGTTTTGAAATATTAGTACTATATTTGCACATTCATCAAAAACAAAATCCACATGTCATTCACAGAACAATGTAACGAGATTTTCAATAAGGCCATTTCCGACTATCACGTTAAGGATAATGTCGAAACGCCCATTAATAATCCCTACGAACGTAATTCCATTGAGAACAGACTCTATCTGAAGTGCTGGATTGACACCGTACAATGGCACTTTGAGGATATCATTCGCGATCCGCATATCGATCCCATAGAGGCTTTGCAACTGAAACGGCGCATCGACCGCTCTAACCAAGACCGCACCGACCTCGTGGAGCAGATAGATTCGTTCTTCAGACAAAAATACTGCGATGTTGTCATCCAGCCCGATGCCCGACTCAATACCGAGAGTCCCGCATGGGCAATCGACAGGTTGAGCATCCTTGCGTTGAAAATCTATCACATGAAAGAACAAACTCTTCGCACTGATGCACCTGAGGAGCACCGCGACCGTTGTCAGCAGAAGCTCAACATCTTGCTCGAACAGCAGCGCGACCTCTCGACAGCCATCGACCAATTGTTGGAAGACATCGCTGAGGGACGCAAGTTTATGAAGGTCTACCGGCAGATGAAGATGTATAATGATCCTTCCACCAACCCCATCCTTTATAAGAAAAACTAATAGAAATCCGGAAACATAGACCAATCCCGACAATCTATGAAGACCGAGCATATTCTCATCATTCGTTTTTCGGCCATCGGGGATGTTGCGATGATGGTCCCCGTGGTTTACACGCTGGCCCAACAATATCCTCATGTGCGCATCACGGTCTTGAGCAGACCTTTTGCGCGCAACTTCTTCGAAAACCTGATGCCCAATGTCGGGTTTATGGAAGCCGACCTGAAAAACGAATATCACGGAATGAAGGGTCTTAACGCCCTTTTCCGCCGACTGTCGGCCAAACACTTTACCGCTATAGCCGACTTGCACAACATCATACGGTCCAGTTACCTCAGGATGTTGTTCAACATGTCACGCTATAGGGTGGCTCACATCGACAAGCATCGCAAGGGAAAGCATCGCTTGGTGGCACAAACGAACAAAGTGATGGAACAGCAACCCACTTCGTTCCAGAACTATGCCGATGTTTTCGAGCGATTGGGCTACCCCATAGATATTGAACATTCGCCGTTCACCTCCATCTTTCCACCTGAAGGAGGCCTACTGCGCTTGCTTCCACCCGAAATAGGTGAAAAGAAAGTCTTCCAGCAATGGATAGGAATTGCGCCTTATGCTGCCCATCAAGGAAAGATTTATCCCATAGAGCAGATGACACAAGTCATTGAACAATTGGTGAAAAGCCATCCCTCATGCCGCATATTCCTTTTCGGAGGTGGAGCGGGAGAAATGAAGCAATTCGACCAATGGGCCAGCCAGTTCAAGCAATGCACCAACGCTTCGGCAATGCTCAACGGCATCAGTCAGGAGCTCATCCTCATGAGTCATCTCGATGTGATGCTCTCAATGGACTCCGCCAACATGCATTTGGCTTCGCTCACCGCCACGCCCGTGGTCAGCGTGTGGGGTGCCACCCATCCCTTTGCTGGATTCTTGGGTTGGCGTCAACGTCCTGAGAACATCGTTCAGAGCGACTTGCCTTGCAGACCTTGCTCTGTCTATGGCGGCCGTGCTTGCAGACGAGGCGACTATGCCTGTCTGAGTTCTATCGCTCCATCCTCCATAGTTGAGGCCGTAGAGCGCGTCATCAGCAACGGGGCGTGAACTGATAGTTATGACCGAAGTTGACAAAAACTGAGCATTTACACATATTTATATTATCAACCATCAAAAACCAAAGCATTATGAAGAAGTATGTATGCGACGTTTGCGGGTATGTATACGATCCCGCAGTGGGCGATCCCGATAGTGGAATCGAGCCCGGAACAGCATTCGAAGACATCGCCGACGACTGGGTATGCCCCATCTGCGGTGTAGGAAAAGACGATTTCTCACCTGTTGAGGAATAAGAAAAAACGCCCTCCAAAACTCCCCCATGTGAATGGAACTCATCCGCATGGGGGGATTTTTTTTGACAAACAGCGGTTAACTGAAAAAAAATGATTACCTTTGCACCGCATTTTCTATTTGCACCGCTTTTTTTCACAAAATTCTATGGCTTACAGACGAATAACGGCACTCGAGGCTGCCGAGATGATTAAAGACGGCGACATGATGGCGCTGTCGGGTTTCACACCTAACGCCAATCCAAAGGCTATCTTCCGTGAACTTTCCAAACGGGCCATCCGCTTGCATGAGGCGGGCGAACCCTTCCAAGTGGGTATCCTCACAGGCGCATCCAGTTGCCAAAGCGTTGAGGGCGATATGGCCGCCGCCAAGGCTCTGAAGTTCCGCGCCCCTTTCTCCACGAACAAAGATTTCCGCACGCACACCAATCTGGGTGAGGTGGATTACGAAGACATGCACCTCGGACACATGGCCGAGCGCCTTCGTCGTGGTTTCTATGGCGAAGTGGATTGGGCTGTTATTGAGGTGAGCGATCTTGACGAAGGCGAAGACGAATGCCGCGCCTATCTCACTTCGGCAGGTGGCATTGTCACCACCATCGTGCGTCTGGCCAAGCGCATCATCATCGAGCACAACCAGTTCCACAATCCCAACTCGCGCTATCTGCACGACACTTGGGAACCGCGCGAAGTGTGGGACAACCGCGAAGTGATGGACATCCATTCTCCTTACGACCGTATCGGCGACAATTTCGTGCGCATTGACCCGAAGAAAATAGTAGGTGTCATCGAAAGCAACATTCCCGAAGAGGCTCGCGCATTCCGCGAACCCGATAGCGAGATTATGCTCATCGGACAACATGTGGCCGATTTGCTGCTCAACGATATGAAGGCCGGGCGCATCCCACCACAGTTCCTGCCCATACAAAGTGGAGTGGGAGCCACCGGAAACGCTGTGCTCAAAGCCTTGGGTACCAGCAAGCAGATTCCGCGCTTCAACGTCTATAGCGAAGTGGTACAAGATGCCGCTATCGACTACATGCTCGAAGGCCGCATCGGCTATGCCTCGGCTACGGCTATGACTGTCACCAACGAAGCCTTGCACCGTGTATACGACAATATGGACTATTTCTCGAAACATCTCACCATCCGCCAGAGCGAAATCGCCAATTCGCCCGAAGTGATTCGCCGACTGGGCGTCATCGCCATCAACACGCCGCTGGAATGCGACCTCTATGGCAACGAGAACTCGTCTCACGTGTGCGGCTCGGCATTGATGAACGGCATTGGAGGCTCGTGCGACTACGAGCGCAACGGATACATCTCCATCTTCACCACGCCGTCAACAGCCAAAGGCGGCAAGATTTCAAGCATCGTACCCATGTGTTGTCACGTCGACTCCACCGAGCACGATGTCGACATCATCGCCACCGAGCAGGGAATAGCCGACCTCAGAGGCAAGGGTCCTGTGCGCCGAGCATGGGAAGTTATCGAGAATTGTGCCCACCCCGACTACAAACCCTTGCTGCGCGACTATCTCAAACACATTGCCCCCATGGGCCACGAACCCCAGCACATGCGTGCCGCATTGGCCTTCCACGACACGTTCTTGCGCAAAGGTGACATGCGACTCACCGATTTCTCGGAGTATCTGGTGTAATAAAGAGGATAAACGAGGCAACTCTTTTTTCATCCCCAATTCCTGAAAACAATCGTTTCAATATATTGCAAGCCTTATCTTCCTTTCCGCGGATAAGGCTTGCAATTGTTTTGTTTGCTGGCAGAATAACGCATTTGTCAAGCCAAAAGCCACTTATCGTATTGTCATTTGCCGCTTATGGTATCGCCATATGCCACATCTGATGATGTCATATGGGCACTTTGATGTGGTAAAATAATTTAATTTACTGAGTAAAATAATTTATTTTACCGACCAAAATAATTTATTTTACCGTGCAAAATAATTTATTTTACTTTATCATATGTATGCAATGGCTATTCAAGAAGCCACAAATAACGCCACCCTTTGATAAGAGTGGCGCTACGTTATTGCCCTTAAGCGGATATGGATGTCGCTTTTTCGCTTTTTTCTTTGTGGTCAGCGTTTATTTCACCACGAACTTGCGGCCGTTGCGCACATAGATTCCGGGGCGAGAGGGGTGGGCAACCTTGCGACCTTGCAAATCGAAGATGGCGTCCTCTAGGGTTTCTTGCTCTGCTGCGTCAGCCTTCACAATTTCAATTCCATCTGCTGCCTCGTTGATTTTCTGCATCTGGGCGGCATCGAGAATCAGCCAACGCTGGGAAGTTGCCGAGTTCGAGAGGTCGAGTGTAGAGGCTGCGGTAGACGTTGTCGTGTTGGCTGCCAGCACATGGGGCGACCAGTTGTAGTTCTCGGGATGGATAATCCAATAGCCGCGCAGGCGGTCGGCAGTCACATCGACGCGTCCTTTCATCAGTTGCATACAGTCGGCAATAGCGGCTGCATCGCGTGCCACGGTGCGGAAGTTATTGGCCGAGAAGGTGAGCCATCGGCCTGTTGCGGCATTGCGGAATTGGTAGAGTTGGTTCTTGGGTGTGAAGGTGAGCAGCCACGCCGTGCTGTCGTTGGTTTCGGCTTCAGCTGCAGTCATGGCTCGCAGTTCTACCTTTCCGTCCTTGCCTTCCATAAAGAACGAAGTGTCGCGTCCTCGTGTGACGCTTTCGTTCTTGATGTAATAACGTTGTCCTTCCACGATGTCAAAGGCATAATAGGGCACAGCGTGGTGGGCGTTGCTGGTTTCCAGCCCATCCTCTGCCAAAGCCTCGCAGACAAGTCCGTTGCCGAAATAGAGGAGTTCTGTATGGCGGTCTTCGTTGGCTCCGTTGATGCCGTATGGCCACATGTGCTGATAGTCGCCATTGAGTTGCTGTCCGCTGGTGTTGTCCCAGAAGTCGAGCACTTCGGTCACGCGCTCGCCAAGCCAATGGCCAGTGCCGTAGCCATCGCCGTTGACCGACTCGCGCAAGATGCGTCCGCTCCATTGCGTCCCTGCCCATGGGATGACGCCGATGCCATGCAGCATCTCGTGAAGCAGCGTGCCCGTGGCTTGGTATGACGAGTTAGGTCCTACGCGAATCCATCCGCCGTAGGAGCAGTCGGCCGTCTGCACACCAGCATCATAGCCCACGTTGAAACTGACGTCGCGCAATTGCGTGAGGTTGTTCCAAATGTCTACGGCTTCTTGCGTTGCTTTTGTGATGCGGTCTTTATTGGCTCCCTCGCCACCGTCGCGGATGCTATAGGTTATTTGCCCTTTCGGGATGGTGTAGAACTTCAGCACGTCACCGTATTTCACTCGTCCGTTCACATGTTTCACGTAAGCACGCATGAAGTAAAGCGTGGAAGGTTCCAAGTCGTCGAGGCGATAGATATGGCCGTTGTTCTCTAGATAGCGCGTTGTGGTAAAGTCATCGATGGTGGGGTCGCCAGTGGTGTTCCAGCAGAAGCCTTGTTCTGCGATGTCGGCATCTGCAAATCCCTTGGTGGTCAGGCGTCCGAAGGCCTTTATGGCACCACGAGCAAAGCGTTTGTCAGTAACTACGATGTAGCCTCCATTGTACCAGCGATAGTCTTCGTTGGCGTCATGCATGCGGGCGGTCATAGCCTTCACGTCCGCCAATGAGGCCTCAGCATTGTCGTAGAGGGCTTGTGCTTCGTTGATGAGAGCTTGGTATTCAGCAGCTCCCGTTCCCGTTCCGTCGCCATAAAGTGTTTTGGCATCATCGAGCAAGACTTTTAGGAATGTTTTGCGATAGTCCACATCGGCCTTGTCGATATCGTGGTCGCGCAGGATTCTCACGCGGTCGACCACTAATTTGGCTGTCGCTCCATCAGTTCCTTGGCTGGCGGTGTAGCCCACTTGGATGTGTCCAGTAGTCTGAGTGGAGAGAGTGAACGAAAGCGTGTCGTTGGTCCATTTGCCGCTGGCTGCGCGCTGAAGGGTCGATTGGGTGCGTCGTCCGCGTGTAGGAACCCATGCGTTCTGCCCTCTCAAAGTTTCTTCTTCTGACGCATTCCACATGGTCACCACCACCTTGTAGCTGCCTGGGAGCAGAGTGACGTTCTGCATGAGATAGCCTGAGACGCTCTGTTTCGGTAAGATGGCCAAGCCGCTGCCAGCCGCACCATTGGGGTCGGCCGTTGGTACTGCCGCACCGCAGAATGTGGCCGCCGTCCCGTATTGGAAAACACCCACCAGAATGTAGGCGTCTTTCGTATTGAAATAGTCCCAACAGTCCACGTCACATTGCATGTCAGTTTTGTCTCCCGTGTCGGAATTCGTCACATCGATATGTTGGTCGAATGCTGCATTCTGCAGGTATTCTGCCGTGATGTCGAAGTAGTCGGTTTGTGCTTGTGCAATTGCTGTCGAGGCAAAGGCAAGCAGACAAGTCGCCATCCATCTGTTATAGTTTCTCATATGTATGTGTTTTTTGATTTCTTATTTCACCACGAACTTGCGACCGTTCTCTATATAGATGCCTTTCTGCAACGGTTGGTGCTTGTCCAACTTCACGCCTTGTGGGGTGAAGAGGCTGCCATTGGTATTGTTGTCCACTTGAGCTGGCATCTCTTTAATATCAACCGTCACCTTGTCGGGATTGCCGAGGAAGAAAAGGCGGAAGTTGTCGAAGATGCTCCAATACATGTCAGTCGCTGAGGTGCAACGTATTCCTACATTGAAACTTCCTCCGCTGTTGTCAAACCGATGCTCAACAACATTGTCGAAAAGGCCTTTGGCAAAATAACCGCTGGTGGATTGCATATCGTTGGGAATGAACCCGTTTCCGACTTCAACTTCCTTTCCTTTTCCCACCTTGCTTTTCTGGGCTTCGGCACACACGTTCTTCACTTTTGCTGAAGTAGAAGCGATATAGATATTGGTAGTAATGTTGCTACTAGGGTCAGCGGAGTAAGCCGTATATGCGTCAGCCGACGAGCCTGGTCGCTGGAAGGCTTGCACGCGAAGTTGGTAGATTCCGGCGGGCATGTCTTTCAATGTTTGGTAGAAATTGAACGTCGATTGATAGAACTCTGCGCACGAATAGTTGAGCGTGGCGTTGCCTGTCCATCCGTCAAGGGTCTCGATGGCAGCATCTTTCACCATATAGGTCAGGTCAAAGGGATGAGTTTCATCGCTAGGCGTGGCGTTCGAGAGGAAGTTGAAGCCTGCAAGGCGGGCCTCTTCTATCAGTTCGGCAATGGTGCTGGCATTAGGCGAATCAGCCTGACGGCTCTCGATAGAGGCGATGGCCGCATCGATGGCCGCATCGGTGCCTTCGGCATTCTCCTCATGTTCTGTTGCACGAAGCGCCTTGATGTTTTTCAGCAAGTCGTCGAGTTCGGCATTATAATGCGTTTTCGCACTCTCTTCAAGAGCGTCCAACTGACTGCTTTCCAAGATGAGCCAACGTTGCTGTACAGCGTCGTTGGCCAACGAGAGTACTTCTGTAGATACTTTCCCACCAGAGGAAGCGCTCAAACCGCGTGGGTTGCTTGCAGCATGGTGAAGCATCCAGTAGCCACGAAGTCCTGTTCCGGGAGCGGCTTCGACGCGGCCAGGCATCAAATGGAAGTCTTCGTTGGATGAAGGTGCTGTGGTCACCGTGCGTGCCAAAGTGCCGTTGATAGAGAGATAACGACCTGTCCCTACATTCTGGAGCTGATAGAACTGGTTGCCAGGTGTGAACGTGATATACCAAGCGGCATTGTCGTCGTTGGCAGCCTCTTCGTTTGTCATTTCCGTCCACTCCAGTTGTGCGCCATTGATGGTCAAGAATGAACTGTAAAGGCCGCAGTCGGTAGACTCGTTTTTCAGGTAATACTTCACGCCATCCTTGCAGTCGAACGAATAATAAGGGTCGGCAAAATGGTTGGAAGTGTGTTCAAGTCCGTCTTCGCCAAGAGCTTGGCACAGCATCGCATTGGCACTATAAAGCATTTCGCTACCGTTGTCTTCGCTTGCTCCATTGATGCCATATGGCCACATGTGTTGGTAGTCGCCATTGAGCACAGTGGTCGTGTTATTGTCCCAGAAATGCAGGAATTCCTTCACACGGTCGCCTAACCACAAACCCGTTCCGCGACCTTCACCGTCTAGCCGTTCACGCAATATGTTTTTGCTCCATTGTGTAGAATAGGGCACAAGGCCCAAGCCGTGTTGCATCTCGTGCATGATGGTGCCCGTGCGCTGGTAAGATGTGTTAGGGCCAACGTTCATCCAAGGCTGTGCCTTGTAGTTGCAATCAGCAGTGGGTGTCCCAGAGCTATAAGTGATGTCGAAACACTTCACCACGCTGGTGAGATTGTTGAAATAATCGATAGCTGAGTTCACGGCACTAGTAATACGTGCCTCAGTAGCAGCATCGCCACGATTATGGAAGTTCCATGTGATGTTTCCTTTCGGAATGGTGTAGAACTTGATGACATCGCCATAGCCCACTTGTCGACCGCTCGTGATGGCGTATGCGCGCATGTAATAAAGTGTGGCAGGTTTTAGTCCGTCAATCTTGTAGATATTGCCGTTATGGTTGTAGAACGAAGTGGCACGTTGGTCGGCGATTGTGGGTTCTGGATTCGTGCTGATGCAGAAGCCACGTTCCGTGATGTCCGTGCCAGAAGCCGAAAGACGGCCGAACGCCATTGTGGCTCCACGAGCGAAACGCGTGTCGGTGGTTACAGTTGGTACACTACCCGTTGGATTAGCCCATAGATAGGTGTCGACAGCTTGTTGAAGAGCCTTGATGGCTGCTAAAACATCGTCGAAAGAAGCATCTGCATTGTCATACACGCTTTGTGCAGCATCGATAGCGGCTTTCATAGTGGCGGCGCCATTGCCGTTGCCCGAGCCATAATAACCGTTGGCCGCAGTCAGCTCAGCTTGCAAATCATGCTTCTTCAAGTTTGCATCAGCGTCTCCGACAGGTGTATCGCGCAGTAGTTTCACAAAGTCGAGCACCACCTTGGCATGATTGCCACTACCACTATTCTGTGGTGAGCCGTAGCCAATCTGTATGTTTCCTTTCGTGTCTGCAGAAACGGTGAACTTTATCGTGTCAACCATCCATTTCCCTACTTCAAACGAAGATATCGCCGACATGCTACGAGAGCCTGAGGATGGTATCCAGCCCACCAAACTCTTGCCTACTGTCTGCTGACTGGGGTTGTACCATGCTGAGACAAGGGCATATTTGCCAGGAGGAAGCGTGACTAGTTGGTAGAAGATGAGTGATTGCTGCCAACCTGTGCTCAGCGCCAGACAACCACCCGTAGCAGCATCATCATAATTCTTGGCGGGAACAGGTGTGCCATTAAAGGTCTTCGATGTGCCGAAGGCATAGATGCCGGTAATAGTATAGTCCACCGAGATGTTTTTTGTCCAGCCTTCGATGTCGCTAATCTCTTGTGCCACATTGCCCGTTTGCGATTTATCATACTTGATGCCCGAGTCGAAGCCGGCATTCTGCAGATACACTTCTGTCACGTCGTAAAAGTCTTGAGCGCACACAGCTACAGCACCTGCCATCCAACAGACAGCGCCCATGAATAATGACTTGAATTTCATACGTTAGCGAGTTAAAGATTTCTACTTAGGTTTTCTTATTGTGCAAAGATAATCATTTTTTTGCATTTACAACATCAAAAAAGCAAAAAAACCAATTCCTAGATTAAAACAACCGACAGATGCCGCAAAAAGAATGATTTCATCGGGCAAAATCAATAACAAAAAGACAAGAAGCAAGAGAGCGGTCTTGTGAGATGAAAGCATCTTTCACCAAGCCATTTCTCTTGCTTCTTGCCTTTTTCTTTTTTCAGACAGGAAGGAGATCGTTTTATCTCATTGCCCAATAAGTGCCGTCTGTAGCCATACGAACCTGATGCAGACCAGCCTCATCGAGGGTGACATCCATCTGATTGCCTTGAGGCAGAGTTACGCGGATGGTGCCGTCTTGGTTGAAGCGGAAGATCTCGCGGACTTCGCCATTCTGGACCTGTGACCAAGAGTCGTTCTTCTGGTCGTGGATGAACTTCAGCATTTCGCCGTCGGGCTTGGTGATTTCATAACCGTCCTTCAAGGTCTTCACAGCATAGTAGCGGCCGTCCTGGCCCATCACCTGCTGAGTTTTGCCTACGTTGCTGGCGATTGGGTTGTCACCCGACCAGAACTCGATGGTGTTGAACAGTAAGGCGTCGGCTAAAGAAGTGATGCCATAAACGGGCAGAAGCACAACACCGATAATTGCATTGAGGAACTTGCTGTTAGTGGCGTTGCAGTTCCAGCTGGCAAACTTGTTGAACAAACTGTATGAACCAATGCACGAACTGGCCATCAATGTGCCGGCCATCATGAGGGCGGCGACTTTCAAACTCTTGATTTTCATATTCGATAATGTTTATAAGTTAATAATAAATCATCAGATTTCAGATTGCGAAGATAAACAATATCAATGAAAAAACTATACACAAGGATGGATTTTAACCATTTTTTCACTTTAATTCGCATTGTAAGTGTGGACACTTGTGCCTTGTGCGCTCGGCAGATAGTTGATTCCCCACCAGCAAATTTGCAACAAGATGAAGCCGACAATCAGCATCCAAAGAGCCACTTGAACACGCGACTTAGGCAGACGGCGATAGTGGATGAAAGCCAAATAGCAGAACCACGTGATGGCAGCCCACGTCTCTTTGGGATCCCAAGCCCAATAGTGCCCCCAAGCCTCCTTCGCCCAAAGGGCACCAAAGAGCATTCCGAAGGTCATGAAAGCCAATCCGACATTCACCAGGTTGTCGGTGATGTCCATCTCTTGTGGTGCAGGTGGCTGATAGGTGCCGCTGAATTTCGCACGAAAGCCACCACTACGGTAGCGGCCTGGTCGTTTCACAGGTCCTCGTTCCGTCACCTTGAATCTTCCCTTGAAGAAAAGCAGATAAATCGCCATCACCGTGGCTGCACCCAGCAGGGCGTAGGCGAACATATAGACAATGACATGAGGGGCGAACCAAGGACTCTGAAGCGCTGGCATGAGCGTTTTCGAATGAATCTCAGGCTTGAAGAGGTTGATGCAAACGAAGACAAAAGCCAACAGCGTGGAGAACGAGAGAATCCACTTGTAGTGCCAACGACTATAGACGATGATGCCCGTCAACGGCAAGAAGAACGAATACCACAGGCGAGTCTCGCCCATCGTGCGAAGTGGAGGCCGTTCGAAGGAAATCCACAACCCTACGATGAAAGCGAAAAACACCACCAATCCTGCTATAGTCGCAACATAAGCCGTGCGTGTCTTGTTGCGCCAAGCGGCATAAGCGCCTGTTATCCAAAGCAATATGGCAACAACGGCGAAATAGGCAAAATGACTCCAGCTCATAACGTTTCCTCCTTTCTTTCTTCCTCTTTGTCAAGTTCGCTTATGTGGGGCTTTGAGGGCTTTCCGCCTATAAACAAGAACACCGCCCCCGCAAGCATCATGATGATGCCCGCATAGACAAAGGGCAGCCAAGGGTCGCGCACCAGTTCCAACACGCTGATGTCGCTCCAACGGCCCAATTGGGTGTCGTAGTCCGACTGATAAATCTTCCAACCATCGAAACTGAACGGCTTGTTCACCAGAATGTCGGCCTCGACATGCTTCTTAGACTTCGTGAATATCTCCACGCGAGAGATGAAACGTCGAGGCTCGCGGTCGGGCATCACGAGGCTGATGTTGTCATCCAACGTCAGCATCTGATAAGGATACATATAGCTGCCACACGACAGCCACCCCTCACGCTCCACGCCCTCTTCTGCGGAAGAAGCCTGAGCAGAGTTTTTCGCATTCCCCACCTTCTTTGCCTTCACCAATACGGCCGATGTTGCGCCTACTGAATTCCAAGTTTCGTAGCAGACGGCGCTGTCTACCATCACGGGTTGAGCATAATCCAAGAACTGCTTCACCTCGATGAGCCAGTCGCCCAAACGAATGGTCTTGTATGCGCCCTCTCCGTGTGCATTCGTTCCAGTTGTCTCCACTTGCGCCATCTCTGGCTTTGCGCCTCCCAGAGGGCGCCCCGTGAGATTGTCCACGAGCATCAGCTTCGGCAAATACTCGTCGATATGGAACTTCTTCAGCTGAATGGCGATGGGCAGTTCGTGGATACGATTTCCTGAATCAACAGCCCGCCACTCGGGTTGGTCGGCAGATACGGTCATCTGCAGGCGTTGCATGTCGGCATTTCCTAACGTTGCCGTCAGCAAAGCCACGAGCAGCCCCAGGTGGTTGAGCATAAACGGAAGGTCGCGTGTCAGCAGCTGCCGGGCTCCGCGATGCAGATGCAACAGCCGATGGATTGAGACAAGTGCAAGGATGAAAGCCATCCAAACATATACCAGCACGAACGGCCAGAACGACAACATGCGCGAGATGCCTACAACATCCGCCACAGAATGGTGGGCGACAACGTCCCCTGTGTCGGGCAACTGCTTCGTGAGGCCCATGATGATGGTCAGCACGACGGCATACGCCAAAGCTGGCACCGCAGCCCATTGCGTTCCCATGAAGCGAAACACATGGACCTTGCCGCGGAAAGCGTAGGCCAGCACCGCCAGCAGCACGAACACCACCAACGCCACCACATTCACGGGAAAGGCGAATCGGCTCCACGCCACAGGTCCGGCAATCCATTGGAGCAGCAAGCCTATTGCCACCAGTCCGCCCCCGATGATGAAGCCCTCTTTCAATTTCCAAGGTTTATTCCACATACATCTTCTTTCTTTTAAGATGCAAATATACTAATTTATTTGTATAAAACCAAAATGTTGTGGTAAAAATACTCAACAATGATGATGCCTAAGGCTGGATTGCAAAATGGCTACTCAAATTCGTAATGCTCTTTTTCCCGTTCTTTCCCTTCTATTCATCAATCGTCTTGATTTGTCAAAATAATTCTGAATTTCACCCCCACGAGAAGGGCCTCGGTTGAAAAAATTTTTCTTTCGCAGTCAAATATGCGAAAAATGAGCATTTTTGGAAGTCGTTGACTGTCAACAGTTTCCGTTTTCTTTACATCTTTTGAGCGTGTAAAAGCTATGCTTTTGGGTTGTCAGAGCTATGCTTTGAGGCCCTCACTTGTGGCAAATGAGCGGCTCAGATGCCACAAATGACAAGGTCAAAGGCCACAAATGACACCCTCAGAAGCCACAAGTGACAATTCTGCCCCTAAAAAGTGAAGGTGGGAAAGCGTGAAAGTAAAGATTCTTTACACATTTCTTTTCTAGAATGAATGAAAAAGTTGACAAAAATTTGTCGTGATTTTTCAAAAACAAAAAGCAATAAAAAGAGAGCTGTAGTCGTTGGTAGTTGCGGGCTTTTTCATCAAGAAAGGCAAGCTAACGAGCGTTTTTTGATAAATATCGAGTGAAATTTCTCGGTCCGATTTCATATTTTGACATAAATCAAATAATGCGGCAGTTGGCGAAGAAAATGGTGGGAGAAGTTGCTGTGTCCGTGCACAATTTGTAATTTTGCATCGTGTTCGTGAGAACATGTTTCATAAATAAAGGTTTTCATTAGGTTAGTAGTTTGATAGATTTTTAAGGTAAAGATTATGTTATTAGATTTTGAAACAACTGTCATGTTGGTGTGCGTCGCTATTCTGACGGTACTTAGTATTATTGCTTTGGTACACACTAACATGCAATGACATTATTCTTTGAGAGGCTGGTGCAAGTGATTGTATCAGCCTCTTTTTATTAAAAGAAACCTTAAAAATGGCCGTCTTATTGAATAATTTACATAATAAAATATTAAAAGTGGCGTGTATTTAAGGAATTCTCTGTAAATTTGCATCGAAAAAATCGATTGTGCTTCGTAGGCGAAGCGAAATGATAAAGGATAAATGATAAAGGAAAAGTTAACGAGAAGCAAATTTTTCGCATTCTGGGCGCTGCTGCTGGCGGCTGTGTCGTTGACATCGTGCCTGAAAGATGACGATGAAGATACGGTTTACTACGAGGATGCGGCGCTGACGTCGTTTAGTGTGAGCACGATGAACAAAATCGTGTATGGTAAATCGAAGAGTGGTTTGGACAGCATTTATGCAAAGCCGGTGAGCTGCGAAAGCTATAAGTTCTACATCGACCAGCGAGAGGGATTGATTTACAATGTCGACTCGCTGCCTTATGACCTTGACCTGAAGAAGGCCATTCTCTCGATGACCAGCAAGAACTCGGGTGTCGTGATGCTGAACAAAGGTTCAGAAGGTCGCGACAGCTTGGTGTTTTATGCACAAACCGACACGATTGATGTGAGCCGTCCGCTGGAGGTGCGCGTCTATAACATGCAAGGCAAAGACTACCGCAAATATATGCTCACGGTGAACAAGCATCAGGAAGACGGCGAAAAATTCCGCTGGACGAACATGATGGACTTGAAGGAGTCGGGCGTCTGGGGGCAGGGCGATATGCGCCTGTTCTGTGCTGGTAGCAAGGTCTTCGGCTTCAGTCGTGAGGACGATGGCACAACGAGTATGGTGTCTCTGAATCCTTTTGCAAGTGAGAGCACAACGTTCGAGGGCTCTGCATTTGACAATGTGGCTTCGAATGGCGAAACGCTGTATGTTTTAGAGAGCGCTGCTGGAAAGATGCACCGCTTTGCAGAAAGCGGCCGTCAGGACTATGAGGTGAACTTCCCAGGTGTAAAGCTTCTGGGTGCTTCAACGAAAGAGATATATGCATTGAGCAAAGAGGGCGGGCTGTTGGTGTCGACCGACGAGGGAAGGACTTGGCAGACCGAGAACCTTGATAACGATGAGGCTTTGCTGCCTACCGACAACATCAGCTGCACGCTTCATGCGTTGCGCACCAACGAGGGAATGGAGCGTGTGATGCTTCTGGGCACTTGCGCTGACAAACCTTCGGTTGTGGCGTGGATGAAGATTGTTGACCAGGCCGAGCCGGGTGCTGGGAACTGGGTGATGGTGGCTAACGGCGAGAACGAACTGCTGTCTCTGCCCAAGCAAGACCAGTTGGCAATAATGGCTTATGGCGATGTTGACGTTGCTTGGGGCTTGTCGGCTGATGGTCAGTTGGAATCGGTTCGCGAGAGCCAGGACGGTCTCTCTTGGAAAAGCGAGAGCAGTTGTTCGTGGCCTGTTGAGCAGGTGGCTGAGCCCGAGGGCCGTTTGTCTGTGGCTGTAGACAGTCAGCATTTCGTTTGGATGATTCTGGGCGACGGATGTTTGTGGCGCGGTCGTTTGAACAAGATGGGTTGGACTGAAACCCAGAAAGTGTTTCGATAATTCAAGCTATTAACAGGTTGTCATGCGAAGACTGGTCTTAATCATACTGGTAGGGTTTGTGGCTGTGCAGACACGTGCGCAGAGCGACCCCGAATATATGATGGAGATTGGTGGAGGTGTCGGCCTGATGGGATATCTTGGCGATTTCAACGGAACGCCCACACGCGACTTGCAGCCGATGGGAAGCGTTGTGTTGCGCCGCGTGTTCACGCCTTTCCAATCGTTGAAGCTCGCTGCTGGCGCAGGCAAGATGAAAGGCGCATCGAAGGATGTGGAGACCTATTATCCCGATATGGCCGACCAGCCATATTCGTTTAACAACACACTGGTGGACTTGAGCCTGACCTACGAATACAACTTCTGGCCTTACGGCACTGGCCGCGACTATCGTGGTGCGAAACGGCTTGCCCCCTTCGTGTTTATCGGACTGGGTGGCACGTTCGTGAAAGGTGCAGAAGAGAACGAACTGACAGCCAACGTGCCTATGGGCTTTGGTGTGAAATACAAGATTGGAGACCGGCTGAACTTGGGTGTGGAGTGGGGTATACACTTTTCGATGAGCGACTTGCTCGACGGACGCAAAGACCCTTACCACGTAGAGAGCAGCGGGATGTTCAAGAATACCGACTGCTATAGCGCCCTTCAGGTGACGCTGACCTATAGTTTCATGGCGAAATGCAAAGTTTGTCATAACGAAGATGAATAAAAACAATATACCCGAACACATTGCCATCATCATGGATGGTAATGGACGTTGGGCGGCCGCGCAAGGCAAGCCCCGCAAATATGGCCATCAGGCTGGTGTGGAGACCGTTCGTCGCATCACCACTGAGTGCGCACGCCTTGGTGTGAAATTCCTGACGCTCTACACGTTCTCCACTGAGAACTGGAACCGTCCCGCCGATGAAGTGTCGGCCTTGATGGGGTTGGTGTTGTCTTCGCTCGAAGACGAGATCTTCATGAAGAACAACGTACGGTTCCGTGTGATTGGCGATATGGAGCGACTGCCCGACGAGGTGAGGTCAAGGCTTCAGGAAACCATCGACCACACAGCTGGCAACACGTCGATGACGTTGGTTGTGGCGTTAAGCTACAGTAGCCGGTGGGAGATTACCCAAGCTGTTAAGCAGATAGTCTCTGAGGTGAACGACATGAAGGAACTGCCCCAAAACATCATCAAGAATCTGCGTACGGGTGGAATACGTGCTGAAGACATCACCGAAGAGTTTGTCTCCCAGCACTTGCAGACCAGCTTCATGCCCGACCCCGACCTGCTCATCCGCACAGGAGGAGAGCTGCGCGTCTCGAACTATCTGCTGTGGCAGATAGCCTATTCGGAGCTGTACTTCTGCGACACCTATTGGCCAGACTTCATGGAAGAAGACCTTCACAAGGCCATTGAGAGCTATCAGAACAGGCAGCGCCGCTTTGGCAAGACTGAGAGCCAGGTGGAAGAAGAAAACAAATAGCAATAAGACAATACGGAATTGACAATTGATAATCGATCTTTACAGGATGTATATATATAAAGGAAAAAGAAGAGAGGAGAGAAAGGGGAAAGCAAAGAGAGGATGCCGTTGGGCTGTGCTCGGTGCATGGCTTGCCTTCCATTTCTCGTTTCTTGTTCCTGCCGCTTTTGCGCAAGACAAAATAGTGAACCCCGACATCTCATATGCCGGATCATCACGCTCGCTGATTCTTGGTGGAATCAACATGACGGGAATAGAAGGTTATGAGGATTACATGCTGACGAGTATCTCTGGACTGACAGTAGGTCAGGAGATTGATGTTCCAGGCACGGCTATTACTGACGCCGTGAAGCGCTATTGGCGGCATGGACTATTCTCGAATGTGAGCATTTCTGCAGACTCTATCGTGGGCAACCGCATCTGGCTGCACATCACACTCGCAACCCGTCCTCGTGTTTCGACCATCAATTATATTGGTCTGAAGAAGAGTGAACGTGAGGATATGGAGCAGAAGTTGGGCTTGCTGAAAGGCATGAGCGTACATCCTAATGCCATTGACCGCGCCAAGGTGTTGGCGAAGAAGTACTTCGACGACAAAGGCTTCAAGAATGCCGAAATCGAAATCTTGCAACGCAACGATGTCAGCGAGAAGAACCACGTGATACTCGATGTCATCGTGGACAAGAAGGAGAAGATGAAGGTACGCTACATCATGCTCTATGGCAACGAACAACTGAGCGAAAAGAAAATCAAGGGAGGATTCTTCACCAAAGGTGCCTTCACGAAGACGCACGAGGCAGGCAAGTTCTCCACTTTCTTCAAGTCGAAGAAGTATACACCTGAGCGCTGGAAGAAAGACAAGCAGAACCTTATCGACAAATATAACGAATATGGATTCCGCGATGCTGTCATTGTCGAAGATAGTGTTTGGAACCACGACGACAAGCATGTGAACATCTATGTGAAAGTGGACGAAGGTAAGAAATACTACTTGCGCAACATCACGTGGGTGGGCAATACCGTTTATCCTACCTATCGCGTGGGCAACAGGCCTGGACTGAGCGATATCCTTGGAATGAAGAAGGGTGACGTGTATAACCAGAAGTTGATGCAAAAACGACTTACAGAAGACGATGATGCCGTTGGCAATGAGTATTGGAATAACGGATACCTGTTTTATCAACTCGACCCGACTGAAGTGAACATCGTGGGCGACTCTATCGACCTCGAGATGCGCATATTTGAAGGACCGCAAGCGCATATCAGCCGTGTGCGCATCAACGGAAACGACCGCCTCTATGAGAATGTTGTTCGTCGTGAACTGCGCACAAAGCCCGGCGACCTCTTCTCGAAAGACGCAGTCATGCGTTCGGCGCGCGAATTGGCCTCGATGGGACATTTCGACCCCGAGAAGGTGAGCCCCGACGTGAAGCCGCATGCTGAAGACGGAACGGTGGACGTGAACTGGAACTTGGAGCAGAAGTCGAATGACCAGATTGAGTTCTCGCTGGGTTGGGGACAGACGGGCGTCATCGGTCGCGTGGGCTTGAAACTTAACAACTTCTCGATGGCCAACCTCTTCAACAAGAATCGCGAGCATCGTGGCATTATGCCTATTGGCGATGGTGAGGTGCTGTCGATTGGTGCTCAGACCAACGGTAAATACTACCAGTCGTATAACACTAGCTATTCGACGAACTGGTTTGGTGGCAAGCGGCCGATACAGTTCAGCGTTGGTGCCTACTATTCGAAGCAGACCGACGTGTCGAGCAACTACTACAACTCGGCCTACATGCAGAACTATTATAGTTATCTATATGGTGGCTATGGCTCGAGCTACTACAACAACTACGAGAGCTACTACGATCCCGACAAATATGTCAAGCTGATGGGATTATCATTGGGTTGGGGCAAGCGCTTGCGTTGGCCGGATGACTATTTCACGCTGTCGGCTCAGTTGGCTTACACGCGCTATATGCTGAAGAACTGGTCGTACTTCCTGATGACCAACGGAAACTCGAACAACTTGAACATGAGCATTTCGCTCAACCGCACATCGACAGACAACCAGATGTTCCCACGCCGCGGTTCGGAGTTCACCGCATCGGTAAGTCTCACTCCGCCTTGGTCGATGTGGGATGGTAAGAACTACGAGAACTTGGCTACCGACCGCCAGTCGGCCACTTATTCACAGGAACAGCAAGAGAAGTTCCGTTGGGTGGAATACCACAAATGGAAATTCAAAGCCCGCACTTACACGGCACTCACCAATACGGCGAAATGTTTTGTGCTCATGACGCGCGTTGAGTTTGGTATCTTGGGTTCTTACAATAAGTATAAGAAATCGCCTTTTGAGACGTTCTATGTCGGTGGTGACGGTATGAGCGGTTATTCCACTGGCTATGCAGAAGAGACGATAGCCTTGCGTGGATACGAAAACGGTTCGCTCTCGAACACTGCTGCTTATGAGTCAGGGTCGAGCGCATACTATAACGCCTATGCCTACGACCGCTTCACCCTTGAGTTGCGCTATCCGTTCATGCTGGGTAACACCACTATCTACGGACTCGGATTCCTCGAAGCTGGTAATGCTTGGGTGGACACCAAGAAGTTCAATCCCTTCGACATGAAGCGTTCTGCAGGTATTGGTGTCAGAATATTCCTGCCAATGGTTGGCTTGATGGGTATCGACTATGCCTATGGTTTCGACAAAGTCTACAACGGCGGTGCATACAAGCGTAGCGGTGGACAGTTCCACTTCATTCTTGGACAGGAATTTTAGTTAAAATTTAACTATAAAGATAAAAATATGATGAATCTGAGGGCTCAAAAGAAACTTTCTGTTTCACAATGAGTCAATAAGAATAATCAACCATTAAACGGAGGATAGAAAATGAAGAAACAAGAAAACAACAAAACCGCAAGGCTGGTAAAGTGGTTTTTACCTTTTTACCTTTTTACCTTTTTACCTTTAAGCGTTAGCGCACAGAAGTTTGCTTTGCTCGATATGGAGTATATTTTGAAGAACATTCCCGCTTATGAGCGTGCCAACGAGCAGCTCAATCAGGTGTCGAAGAAGTGGATGGCTGAAGTGGAGGCATTGAACACAGAGGCTGGCACGATGTACAAGAACTATCAGAACGAGGTGGTGTTCCTTTCTGAAGACCAGAAGAAAGCCAAGCAAGAGGCTATCATGCAGAAAGAGAAAGAAGCCAGCGAACTGAAGCGCAAGTACTTTGGCCCTGAAGGTGAGCTCTTCAAGAAGCGTGAAAGTCTAATGAGCCCCATTCAGGAGGAGATTTACAACACGGTGAAGGAGATTTCTGAGTTGCGTGGCTATAGCTTGGTACTCGACCGCGCCAGCGAGGCTGCTGGTATTATCTTTGGTTCGCCAAGCGTTGATATCAGCAACGAAGTGCTTCAGAAATTGGGATATGCCCACTAATCAGCCTGAAACAACAGGCTAAGTGATATTAATAAGACAATTAACAAATAACAAAACGAAAAAAAGAAAATGAAAAAGATTATTATGATGTTGATGCTTCTGGCCCCGATGACCATGTTCGCCCAGAAGATTGGTTGTGTCGATATCGACGCTGTTGCCCAGAATCTGTCCGAGTTTACCAAGGCGCAAGAAGAGCTGCAGGCTCTTGCCAAGCAGAAGGACACCGAACTCCAAGAGTTGTTTAACGAGTACCAGCGCAAGGCCGAGGATTACGACAAGAATAAGTCGACCATGAATGCTACGAAGCAGCAGGAGACCGAGCAGACCCTGATAGAGTTGCAGCAGAAGATTCAGCAGGCTCGTCAGGATGCTGAGCAGGAGTTGGCCAAGCAGCAGCAGGAGAAGCTGGCCCCCATCCAGTCGAAAGTCAATAAGGCTATCGAGAACGTGGGCAACAATGGCAAGTACTCCATCATCGTATTGAAGGGAACACTGCCGTTCATCAGCTCTACTCTCGTCACCGACGTCACCAGCGAGTGCAAGACTGAAGTGCTGAAACTGAAATAATGAAGAAACAAATGATTCTTTTCCTGTGCCTTATATCTGCTTTGGCGGGTAAGGCACAGGATTCTACACATGTGGAGGTTCCCGCCCCAGTGGTGGCAACCCCCTCTTTGGCTTATGGCTATTTCAGCTATAACGACGTGCTTCAAGCGATGCCCGACTATGTGGCTGCACAGCGCAATATCGCTGCATTGAAAACCCAATATGAGTCCGAGATGAAGCGCAGCGAAGACGAGTTCAACAAGAAGTACGTGGAGTTTCTTGATGGTCAGCGTGAATTCGCTCCGTCGATTCTCAAGAAGCGTCAGGCTGAACTGCAGGACATGATGGCCAAGAATGTGGCCTTCAAGGAAGAGTCGGTTCGCTTGTTGGAGAAAGCCGAGAAAGACCTCATGCAGCCGGTCAGGAACAAGTTGAATACCGCCATTCAGCATGTGGGTAAAGAGCTGAAGTTGGCTTTTGTACTCAACACCGACAACAATGCTCTGCCCTATGTTGACGCCAGCATGGGCCGCGACATCACGAATGAAGTGATGAAAGCCATTGGGAAATAATGGTCACAGTCGCGTAGCGGGGAAAGTAAATAACATTTCCTCTCTCTTTATCATTTTAAATTTTAATTTTTCATTTAGCGTAGCGCAAGCATGCATCTACCACAGTCGCCCGGTCCTATCGGGGTGTTCGATTCCGGATACGGAGGCCTGACCATTCTGCATGGCATCCGACAGTTGTTGCCCGAGTACGATTACCTGTATCTCGGCGACAACGCCCGTGCGCCCTACGGCTCGCGCTCGTTCGACGTGGTCTATCAGTTCACGCGCCAGGCCGTGCTCAAACTCTTTTCATTGGGATGTCATTTGGTTATACTGGGATGTAACACGGCTTCGGCAAAGGCGCTTCGCAGCATCCAGCAACGCGACTTGCCCGAGTGGGACCCTGCCCGACGTGTGTTGGGTATCATCCGCCCCACAGCTGAGGCTATTGACCCGCTGACCATCACACGTCACGTTGGGTTGTTGGCCACCGAAGGTACCGTGCGCAGCGACAGCTATAAGCTTGAGATACAGAAACTCTGTCCCGATATTAGTGTCACCGGAGTGGCTTGCCCGTTGTGGGTTCCCATCATTGAGAACAATGAGGCCGACTCACCTGGCGCTGACTATTTTGTGAAGAAGCGCATAGACCAACTCATGCGGCTCGACCCTGAAATCGACGCTGTCATCCTCGGATGCACCCACTATCCGCTGCTCATGCCAAAGATACTGAAGTATGTGCCGCCAGGCGTGCGCATCATTCCGCAGAGTGAATACGTCGCCGAAAGCCTCCAACGCTATTTCCTGCATCATCCCGACATGGAGCGTCGTTGCTCGAAGGGCGGCACAGCCCGCTACTTGACTACTGAGAACTCCGACAAGTTCAAGGACAGCGCCCGCACGTTCTTGCGTGAGGACATCTCCGTGCAGCATGTGGATCTCGACTGAAGTATAAAGTATTACAGCATAAAGACAGCAAAGGCGATTCCTCTATGGAACCGCCTTTGCCGTTTTGTTATCGTTATTATTTCTTTATCGTTTCGCTGCTAAGGTTCCTCACAGCTCTCACTTCCCGGCAACCTTTTGCTGACCTTCAGTCACGATGCCGCGCGTTTCTTCTGTTTTCTCCTGATAGGCGCGTGTGGCAGGATGCACCACGATGGTAGCACTATGCACATCAGCATTCTGCGCGGTCTTTTCCTTATATTCTTGCTGAGCCTTCCTCATCTGAGCGATGAACTCAGGGCTGCCTTGCAGGGCACAGAAGCCGATGCTGGCGGCGGTGCGGCTGGCGTCAACGTCGCTCTGCCAGTGGGCACCCACGATGACGCGGCTGTTGCAATAGTCCCATCCACGACTGAAAATCTCTGCGGCACGCTCAGGAGCTATCTGTGCCAGAAGCAAGGAGATGCCCCAACCACGAAGACTGTGACCGGAAGGATAGCTGCCTTCACCGCGCAAGTCGTCTTCCTCGTGCGAAGGCATCGGGTCGTCGAAACGCTCGAAGGGGCGCTGGCGGTGATAGAAAGCCTTGGTCTCCTTGCGCATGGGGTCGGTGGTGGCAAGGCTACTCTCCATCAGTTTCCAAATCTCAGGAGTATTGGTCGCGTTGATTTCCAGTCCGAAGGCGTCCTTCCATTGCAGGAAGAGTTTGGCGTGGTCGTTCCACTCGGCGTCAGCAATGGCAAGTTCTACGCGCTCCTTGTCCAACCGCTGCTGTTTTCCCCATCCGTAGCGCACCACATCATTGGCAAACTCAGGGCTGTCAAAGGCTGGTGGCGGCGGCATGATGTCAATCAGTTTGGGTAGTTGGTCCAACTCGAAATATACAGGCACAGTTTCCTCTTCCTGTGCATTAACATTCACAGCAACCATTAGGACTGCGACAAACAACAGTATCTTTTTCAAAGTCATCATTTGTTGAACAATTCATCAAGCAGAGTATAGAAGGAAGGATCCTCGCCCACAATGGATTTGACAATCTTGCCATCAGGGCCGATGATGATCTTCGTGGGGAAACCTGTTACGCCATAGTCGGCCAGCAGCGTCGACTCCTTCGGGCAGTAGACATGCAGCCAAGGCAACTCGTGCTTCTTCACGGCGTCACGCCACTTGGCCTCTGTATCGTTGCAGTCAACGCCCAGAATCTCGAACTTGCCTTTATACTTGGCATAGTATTCCTTCATCTGAGGGAATCCTCTGATACACCAGATGCACCACGAACCCCAGAAGTCGAGAATGACATACTTGCCGCGCAAAGAGGTCAGCGCGAGAGGCTTGCCTTCCAAGTCGTTGAGAGTGAACACGGGGGCTTCAATTCCTTCAGCCTGCTTCTTCTGGGCTTCCTTCTCTTGTGCTTCTTCTGCGAGTCTTTCCTCAGCATCCTTCACCCAACTGTCGTAGATCTGACGCATGCGGCCTTCACGAACAGAGACATCGAAAAGATTGAAAGTCTCCTTCATCTTGTCGAAACCGTCAATACTGCGCAGCAGCCATATGGCAGCCTCCTGCTTGGGATGAGCCTTGATGTAGTCGACCAGTGCCTGTTGATGGCGGTTGAAACTTGGAAGATAGACTTCGTTGTAGAACTTGTTGCGTTCCTCATTGCTAAGGGACTTGTTGGCCTTCATCTCACGATATTTAATCGTATTGGCACGCAGTTCCTTTTCATCGTTCTCGTTAAAGAGGTCCACCTTATGATAGTCGGCATAGAACCCCGTGCCGTCCACATCGAAACGCGTCTTGTCGGTATCCCACACACGCACGGATTCACCACCCACGAGTGGGATAGAGTAGTAACGTGCATCCTCCATGTCGCCACGCAGCAACTTGGGCTGCAACAACATGCCCTGCACCACCTTGTCCACCTCGAGTTCGAACTCGAACTTGCCGTTCTTTCCGATAAACGTCAGTTCCTCATATCCCGAACGATAGACCACGACTGTATCGCCAAAGTCCACTAGGTCGAGTTTCACTTTCAATGTCTTGTTGTCGCCCATGCCCTCCTGATAGAGGGGAACAGCCGAAGACTGAGTGGTGGGAGCAGCCCATCCGCATACAGCGGCCACAGCGAGCATCATGCTCAGAATCATTCTTTTCATAATCACATTATTATTAATCTTCATTATTCCAATTTAAGTTTCTTCTTGGCTTCTTCTGTTGCTTTAACAATATCAATCACCTCGTTCCTTGCCGAGTCTTCAGCAGCCTCGTAGTCAAGCGAACTTTTTTCCATTAGCGCTCTTTGCTTCCTATATGCTGCTATTTCCTTGTCGGTAACATTCATCATCTGTTGGCACTGAGCGTACCGATAACGCATGTCATACCGTATAGCATTACTCATGAGTGCTTCCATCATAATATCCAAATCCAAAGTGCCTTTCAAAGAGGAATAGGGAGATTCCCGGACAATCTTGGCCATAAGCGAGTCGCATACCGTCTCATTATACATTTTGCGTTCGCGATAGAAATCAGCCACATTCTCCGTGAAAAGCACATTCCCCACCGTATTGATGGTTTCGATGCTCGACGAGAAGACGCGTTCCACCGTTTCCGTGTAATCGGTACTCAGGACCAGCGCCATTCTCCCTCTTACCACTTCGTCGAACTTGGCGGGGTCTTCAGCTATCTGCCGCTGACCTTCAATCAGCTTGCGAATGTTGGCGTCGACCTCTTCCACCGATTGCAGCGAGTTGTACATGTCGTACATCACCATCATCACAATCTCACGCTTCGCCTTTTGTTGCTTATGGTGGTCTATCACCGCTGCCGTACCGAAAGTGAGTGCGATGGAGACGGTCGTAGCGAAGAGAGACAACAGGAACTGCTTCAGCGAAGACATTCCGCTGCCATTCTTCAGGCTCTTAGGGGTGTGCAACTTGATGTTCATTTCATCTTTTTGTTTGATAAAAAACAACTAAATCTCTTGTCAGTATTCTTCCAAGTACACTTTTCACGTCAGGCTTGCTGAAGGCAAGTGGCCCGACGACATTGTTACACTTCGTTGCAAAAATAGAGTTTTTCTATGATATTTCCAAATAATTGGCGGAAAAAAGTCGGAGGAAGCGAGGTAGATGATGCATGTGTGATGGCTATATGCCGCAAGTGATGTTGTCATCTCTATGACCTAACGTTGTCAGAGATATGCTTTGGTCTGGTAAAATAATTTATTTTACCGTGCAAAATAATTTATTTTACTTCACGAGAAGCCACAAATGACAACGCAAAAGACCACAAATGACAACATTAAAGGCCACAAATGACAACGCAAAAGACCACAAATGACAACATTAAAGGCCACAAATGACAACGTTAAAGGCCGCAAATGACAACGTTAAAGGCCACAAATGACAACGTCAAAGGCCCCCTCTCAACCTCCCCCCAACTAGGGGAGGAGATACAAGTATCCCTTTCAGCCGAGGGGAAAAATGGAAATAAGAGGTGAAAGGTAAGAGAATAGTGTTATCTGTGTCATCCGTGCCTAAAAAGCAAGAAGTTTGCTCCAACTCAGTTCTCCTCCCCCTAGTTGGGGGAGGTTGGAGGGGGCTTCTTTAATCGGCCAGCAGGCGGCGGGAGAGATAGCGCACGGGATACCACACGGCGAGCCATCCCACAGCAATCACCGTGAAGAAGATGACAACAACGTCGGTGTAGTGGACGCTTACGGGATAGGCGTTCACAACGAACGAGCCGCTGCTTTCGCCTAGTGCCACGAGTCCGTAGCGTTGCTGCAGCCAGCAGAGTAACAAGCCCAGGGCGATGCCAATGACGGCGCCAATGACGGCTATGAAACGGCCTTCGAAGAGGAAGATGCGAGAGATTTGGCGGTCGTCGGCACCCAGATTGCGCAAAGTCTGCACATCGTCGCGCTTGTCGATGATGAGCATAGAGAGTGAGCCGATGATGTTGAAGCAGGCCACAACGAGGATGAAAGTCAAGAAGATATAAGCGATGATCTTCTCAATCTGCATGATTTTGAATGTGTCGGCTTGTTGCTCGAATCGGTCGAGCACACGGTATTCGCTGCCGGCAACGCGCTCCATCTTTTTCTTCATGGCATCGATGTCGCTACCGTCTTTCAGCCGCAGTTCGAGGGCAGAGACCATGCCTTGCTGGGCGAACAGGTTGCGTGCGAAGCCGATGGGCGCGATGATGTAGTTGCGGTCGTATTTGGCTTGTCTCACCGAGAACACCACGCCGGGTGAGCACAGTGAGTCGAGAATGAATCCTTCGGAGGGATTGGAAAGGTCAAGTTGCCCATCGCGACGCGGGGCATAGATGCGCAGGTAGTTGCCGAAGCGCACGTTAGCACCCAACTCTTGCGCCAGACGAATGCCGATGATGCCATATTGCAGGTCGGCGGCATGCAGTTGGAACTCGCCTTCGCCATAGAGAATTTCGGTGATGTGAGTGAGTTGGTCGAAGTTGTCGTCCACGCCTTTCACGGTCACCATCGACTGCTTGTCGTTGTAGACGGCCAATGCCATGTCTTCCACAGTTTCTGTAGCCACATCCACTTCAGGCATCTGGCGTATCTCGGTGAGTATCGGGTCGTCGGCAGGTGCCGTTTTTCCTTCTACGGGCACCACCTTGAGTTGCGGGTCCATCTGGGTGAAGAACGAGGCCACAAGGTCGTGGAAACCGTTGAAGACACTGAGCACGATGATGAGTGCCATCGATCCCACAGCAACACCTATCACCGAGATGAGCGATATCACGTTGATGGCATTGGTGGACTTCTTCGAGAAGAGGTAGCGGCGTGCGATGAAAAAGGGGAAGTTCATTTCTTCAGTAACTCGTCAATGCGGTCGATATAGTCCAATGAATCGTCGATAAAGAAGCGCAACTCTGGGATGATGCGCACTTGGTTGCGGATGCGCGTGCCCAATTCGTAGCGGATGGTGCGTGTGTTCTCGTTCACGTTGGAGAGAATCTCTTCACCTCGCTCGCTGGGGAACACGCTCAGATAGGCGGTGCAGATGCTCAGGTCGGGGCTCACTTTAGCCCGGGTGACCGACACCATCACACCGTGCATGGCTCGTGTCTGCTCCTGGAATATCTGCGCCAGTTCTTTTTGCAGCAGTCGCGCAATCTTGTTTTGTCTTGTCTCTTGCATATCTGTTTTGAATAAAAAGGACACCTGGGCGCTTGGCCCAGATGCCCTTGGTTTTGCTTGGTATATAAAGTTAGGTTATAGTTGGGTTATGCAGCCTCTGCGACGTCTTCCTTGATCTTGCGACCCATCCACAAGTAAGCGATGGGCGAAGCGATGAAGATAGACGACAGCGTTCCGAAGATGACACCCAGTGTCATAGCGAAGGCAAAGCCCTTGATGCTGCTACCACCGATGAACAGGATGCAGAGCAACACGATCAACGTGGAGAGTGAGGTGTTGATGGTACGAGCCAATGTCTGGTTGATAGAGTCGTTGAACACCTTCTGGATGTCTTGTTTCGGATGGAGACGCAAATTCTCGCGAATACGGTCGAACACCACCACCTTATCGTTGATGGAGTAACCAATCACCGTCAGGATAGCGCCTATGAATGTCTGGTCGATCTCAAGTGAGAACGGCATGACTTTCTGCAGGAGCGAGAACAGACCGATGACCACCAATGCATCGAGTGCCAGAGCAACGATAGAACCGATAGAGAAGGCCACGTTGCGGAAGCGGAGCAAGATGTAGAGGAAGATGGCCAACAGGGCGATGAACACGCTGATGAAGGCGCCACGAGTGATGTTCTTAGCAATCGACGGACCCACCTTTGTAGAACTGATGATGGAGCCTCCCTCACGAATGTCAGGGTTCTTGAACGACTGAACGTCGGCCTGGCTCACGAGTCCGGCTTTCTTTAAAGCGTTGTAGAGGATTTCCTCCGCCTCGTCATCAACAGTCGGGCTGTTAGACTCAATCTTGTAGTTGGTGGACATACGAATGGTCTTGTTGTCGGTACCCAATGCCAAAGCACCAGTATTGCAGCCAGGGAATGCCTCGGCCAGCAAACCACGAACCTGCTCGGGCTCGACGGCCTTCTCGAACTGGATGACATAGTTGCGACCACCGGTGAAGTCGATGCTACGGCTCAGACCCTGCACGAAGAAGCTGATGAGGAAGACAACCACTGCTGCAGCAGCAATGGTGAACGACTTCTTATAGACATTCATGAAGGGGAAGTGAACATTCTGCATCAGGTTCTTGGAGAGAGGAGTGCAGAAGGTCAGGTTGAGCCAACGGTCGTGCTTCATCTGATGCTCATAAACCAAGCGGGTAAGGAACACGGCGGTGAAGAACGAGCAGACGATACCAATCATCCAAGTCGTTGCGAAGCCGCGGATAGGACCTGTACCGAAGAGGTAGAGGATGATACCCGTGATGAGTGATGTCAAGTTGGAGTCGAAGATGGCCGAGAATGCGTTGTCGTAACCAGCAGCAACAGCTTGCTTGATGTTCTTACCGCCACGCAACTCTTCCTTGATGCGCTCGTAAATAAGCACGTTGGCGTCGACCGCAGTACCCAACGACAGCACCATACCGGCAATACCCGACATTGTCAGTGCCGCCTGGAACGAGGTTAATATACCCAACGTGAAGAAGATGTTGACAAGCAGTGCCAGGTTAGCCATCATACCGGGGATGATGTTATACATGGCGAGCATGTAGATCATCAACAGGATGAAGGCAATGATGAACGAAACGATACCCTGCTGGATGGACTGGGCACCGAGCGTAGGACCTACGACCTCTTCCTGAACAATGCGTGCAGGAGCGGGCATACGACCTGACTTCAGCGTGTTGGCCAAGTCTTTTGTTTCTTCAATGGTGAAGTTACCCGTAATCTCGGTGTTACCACCAGAAATCTCGTTTAACACGCGGGGAGCGCTATACACCACGCCGTCCAAAGTGATGGCAACGGCACGACCGATATTGGCCTTGGTCATAGCAGCCCAGCGGCGAGCACCATCGGAGTTCATCGACATCGTCACTTCGGGAGCACCGGAGAGATGATTGAAATCGTCCTTAGCGTCAACAACAACGTCACCCTCTAGCGGAGCGCGACCGTTGGGAGTTGTCACCTTCAGTGCATAGAGGCCGTAGATGTTCTTGGCTTGGATTCCGTCCTCGGGCTTGGCACTCCAAAGGAGTTTGCAGTCAGATGGGATAATCTGCTTAGCCAATTCCGAATAGATGATGCTGTTGATCTCGGCAGTGTCGCGAACGCTGGCATAACCTACCAGTGAGAGCGAACCGCTTCCAGTGGTCTGGAGGAAGGTCAGCAACGGGTGCTGCTTCTTGGCCTCAGCCAATTGTGCCTCGTTGCTTGCTGCACCAACCTTATTGTCCTTGTTGATCTTGATCTTTGCCTTTGTGGTGTCAGCCTGTGCTGTGGTGACAGTATCTTTCACAGCTGCGGTAGAGTCAGCGCTGGTGCCCATGTTGGCAGCGCGCATGTCGAGCTGGTTCAGATAGGGGATGATGTCTTCAGCATTGTAGGTCTCCCAGAATTCGAGGTTGGCGCTACCTTGCAAAAGTTTGCGCATACGCTCGGGCTCGCGAATACCAGGCATTTCAACCATGATACGTCCCTGCTGGCCTTCCAGCTTCTGGATGTTGGGCTGAACGACACCGAACTTGTCGATACGGGTGCGTACCACGTTGAACGAGTTGTCGATGGCTGCCTGCACTTCGTCGCGCAAGGCCTTGATCACTTCGTTGTCCTCGCTCTGCGGGCTCACTTTACCCTGCAGCTGCTGAGTGGCGAAGATTTCAGCCAAACGGCGTCCTGGTGCGTTTTTGTGAAAAGCTTTGACAAACAGTGAGATGAAGTCGTCTTGGCTTGTCTCTTCTTCTTTCTTGGCTTCTTCCATTGATTTCACGAAAGCCGCGTCGGTCTTGTGGTCGGCCAGCATCTCGACAACGTCGGGCACTGAGATTTCAAGAATGACGTTCATACCGCCTTTCAGGTCAAGTCCGAGACCAATCTGCGTTTCCAAGCATTTCTGATAAGAATAGATTCCCATGTACTTCACAGAGTCCTTGTAGTCTTGCTGTGCGATAGGGTCGCCCAGTTTAGCTGCCTGCTTGTCATAGTACTTAGTGGCAGCAGAGAAGGACAAATAGAAGATGCTTGCAAGCGTCAGTAATACGGCGGTTACAATTACAATTCCTTTGTTTTGCATTTTTTGACTAATTGTTATTAATTTATATTTTGTTTTTTTCTTGTTTCAAGTTTGTCAGACTATAAGTCTCAGTGTCTCGCGAAAATGAAATTTGCGCAATAGACGTGCAAAGTTACGCATTTTTTTCTTTTGTGGAAAATTTATAGGCGTAAATAATGCATTTTTTAAGGTTTAGGGGTCTTTTTTAGCCAGCAAACGACCGGATAATGGTCTGAAGCGTCTATTTTTTTGTCAACAATGCACTTTACGGGTGTCCAATCCTTAGAGCACATGATGTGGTCGATTCTGATGTAAAAGCTGTTGTGATGATATGAGAATCCCAGCCCGTTGCCACTTGCTACATAGCAGTCAGTCAGTCGTTTGGCCAACTTGTGGTGGGTGTATGAGTTGGGCCCGTCGTTGAAGTCGCCACACAAGATGATGCTCTTGTCCCGATGTTGGTCTACGAAACGCGCTACGGCATCAGCTTGTGGTGCCCTGACTTTCGACACTTCGTTCAATCTGCCGATGAGTTTCTTCGACCCTTCTTCAGCCTCGTTGCGTTTCACTTCGCCCTTCACGATTTTGCTGAATTCGTCTTTTTCCTTCGATGTCAGCCCTATCGACTCGAAATGGTTGTTCACCACGATGATAGTATCACCGTTCATGTTGATGTAGAAGACGGACGAATGGTTGTTCTTCGATTCATACTCGATTCCTTCCTTGCCAACGATGGGATATTTGCTGTAGCAAGCCAAAATATCACCGTTTTTTCCTTTGGACGCCCTTTCACGATAGGGATATTTCTTGCGAATGGCCTCTTTCAGTTCTTTCTGCTTTTTCACCTCTTGGGTTCCGGCCTCCTGCAGACAGACAATATCGGCATCGGTGTCGAGAATGTACTGATAGATGGGGTTAGGTTGGTCGCGATACTCCCATCCTGCAAACAGCCACACGTTGTAACTCAACACCTTGATGGCGTCGGGAGGCGTTTCTTTTTTCAGGTTGATGGGGAAAAAAGTGCGGATAGGACTGTAACAGATCAGGAATCCTACGATGGGAATCAGCGCCCAGCGAGTCTTGAACAACAACCAAAATACCAAGAACGCCGCATTCAACAAGATGAAAACGGGCAGAAAGAGTCCAACGTTCGATAACGAGGGGAATGTGGCGGGGCTGATTCTGTCGCTGAATCCCACCACCATCATGCATAAGATGGTGACGATGTTGGCGCCCGCTATCATTTGGAGTGTGAATTTCTTCAACTTCTTGATCATCTTGCCTGATCATCTTTTGTTGCTTTGCTCGAAAAGTTTGCGTTTCTCATCAGCCGTCAGACTGTCGTATCCGCTCTTGCGAATCTTGTCCAAAATGCGATCAATCTCGGCTTGTGTGGCTTGTTTCTGAGCGTTGTAGTCCCAGTCGGGATTGCCCGTTTTTGGTGGTTCGGGGGCGCTCTTGTGGTGGGAACGTTTTTCCCACGATTGCCTCAGGTTTTCGAAGAACTGCTGTCCATCCGACCGTCCATAACCACTTGTGGGATGTTTCTGCCAATAGCGAATCATAAAGAAGCCGAACACCATACCGCCCAAGTGTGCCAAGTGTGCAACGCCGTCGCCAGTTGTAGAGATGGCCGAGAAGAGCTCAATGCCAGCATAAATTATCACAAACCATTTGGCCTTGATGGGAATAGGAAGTGGAAAGATGAAAATGCGCTCTTCGGGGAAAATCATACCGAAAGCGAGCAAAATGGCATAAATAGCTCCCGAAGCACCCACGGTGGTCCATCCGTTGAGTGCTGAGCCTAGTTGGGTGGCAACAGTGCCCAAGTCGCCGAATCCCACTTGCGGATAGCGCGACATGATGTCGATGCTGAACGAGCCAAACTGCGCCAATTCTTGGAAAAGACCGGCACCAATTCCGCAACAAATGTAATAAAAAAGGAATTTTTTTGGTCCCCATACTCTTTCAACTACACAACCGAACATCCACAGGGCGAACATGTTGAAAAACAAGTGCGACCAACCACCGTGCATGAACATGTAGGTCAGCAGTTGGTAAAGATGGAAGTCGGGAGCCATGAAGAAGTGAAGGCCGAATATGTTGTTCAGGCGATAGTTGGTGCCATAGGCGGTTGTCTCTCCGCCGATAGCCACAGTGGCCAAAAACACCAGCACATTCACTATGAGCAGGTTACGGGTGATCGTTGGAATATTGCGCATGTCGTTTCTTTTCAATTTTGATGATTACGGGCGCAAAAATACGAAAAATATCCGTTATTTTGCACAAAATCAGGCCTTTAAACACAAATTTTCAAAAAAAAACTCACTTTTTTTTATTTTTTGTTTGTTTTTTGAAATGAATATCCTATATTTGCTCCCAAATAGACAAATTTTAATTAAAAAATTTCATTTTAATAAACCAAAATTATGAACAAGACAGAATTAATCAAGAAAATTGCTGAGGCTGCCAAAATCAATCAGACTCAGGCCAAGTCAGCTTTGGAGGCTACCGTAGCTGCCATTAAGGACGCTCTCGTAGCAGGTGATAAAGTACAGCTTGTTGGCTTCGGAACCTTCTCTGTGAAGAAGCAGGACGCTCGTCAGGGCATCAACCCCGCAACGAAAAAGCCCATCAAGATTGCTGCCAAGAAAGTTGCCAAGTTCAAGGCTGGTGCTGAACTCGCTGATGCAGTGAACAAATAATTGGTTGCCTAGCAAACAATTTGTAAAGAAAAATGAAAGAGATTTTCCACTTTGGAAAGTCTCTTTCTTTTTGTTTCTGAATAGTATGTCAATGCTCAAGGATTTTCATTCTTAATGGCCGAGAAATAGGCAATTATAGTGTTGTTGGTTCACGATTTATAGAGGTCGGAAGCGTTTTGTAATGTAACTTTTTTGTAGTTGAATGGCATCAGACTTCTTTTATAGTCCTTTATTATTTTGAAAAACCACAACAAATTCTTGTCAACTTTTTCGTTCATTCTAGAAAAAGGAAACCTATGCTTTGGCGTATTGTCCTTCCGTTTTCAGCCTCTTGAATCGCCATTTCTAGTCTTTTGGCGTGTCATTTGTGGCTTTTGACCTTGCCATTTGTGGCCTTTGAGCCGCTCATTTGCCACAAGTGAGAGCCTCAAAGCATAGCTCTGACAACCCCAAAGCATAGCTTTAACAAACTAAAAAGATGTAAAGAAAACGGAAAGCATTGATAGTCAACAACTTCCCCAAACACTTATTTTTCGCATATTTGCCCACGAAAGAAAATTATTTTCAACCGATGGCCTTCTCGTGGGGGTGAAATTCAGAATAATCTTGACAACCAACATTCATACTCACGAATGGTGAAGCAAGAAAAAAGTCTGGGCACATTTGCGTGTGTCCAGACTTCATCGTTAAACGAGATTGTTTTTCTGCGCATTAAGGCTGCTTGCCGATGTAGGCAAGGATACCGCCGTCAACATAAAGCACATGACCATTCACGGCATCGCTGGCGTGTGAAGCCAGGAACACAGCGGGACCGCCCAGTTCCTCAGGCTCCAGCCAACGTCCTGCAGGCGTCTTGGCGCAGATGAACGAATCAAATGGGTGACGACTGCCGTCGGGTTGGCGCTCGCGTAGCGGTGCGGTCTGTGGTGTGGCGATGTAGCCCGGGCCAATACCGTTGCATTGGATGTTGTATTCGCCATACTCCGAGCAGATGTTGCGCGTGAGCATCTTCAATCCACCCTTTGCGGCAGCATAGGCAGAGACAGTCTCGCGTCCCAGTTCGCTCATCATCGAGCAGATGTTGATGATTTTACCTTCGCGACGCTCCATCATCTCGGGCAGCACAGCACTCGAGCAGATGAACGGTCCTACGAGGTCGATGTCGATAACCTGCTGGAATTCGGCACGTTTCATCTCGTGCATGGGGATGCGCTTGATGATACCGGCGTTGTTCACCAGAATGTCAATCTGTCCCACTTCTTCGTGAATCTTTTCAACAAGTGCCTTCACGTCGTCTTCCTTCGTCACATCGCAAACATAGCCCTTCACGTTCTCGATGCCGGCTTCCTTGTAGTTGTTCAGACCACGCTCTAGCGCAGCCTCGTTGATGTCGTTGAAGATGATGGTTTTCGCCCCAGCAGCTACAAAAGCCTTCGCGATGTTGAAACCAATACCGTAAGATGCGCCAGTAATCCACGCGTTCTTACCCTCTAATGAAAACAAGTTGTTCATTTCTTAATTGTTTTTGGGAGTTTGGGAGTTTAGGGGATTGGGAGTTTGGACATTAGCCAAAACTTCTTAACTCACTTAAACCCTTTACTCCATCGTTATTTTAATGCATTATTATTGATAATTCCATTACAATATGCTGTAAGAAGTCGACCTGCACTTCCAATAGTAGAACATAGTTGTTCATACTGCAAATCGTTGATGTATTCAAGGTCTTTCGCTAGAATGATGTAGTTCATGCATTCTGACATACTGCCTTCTGAGATATTCAGGAAACGAAGTTTATCGGCTTTGCTCAATTTCTTGTATCCTTCTGCAATATTTGCACCAATTGAGACTGCCGCGCGTCGGAATTGAGACGTAAGGCCAAATCGTTCTTCTTCAGGAAAAGACTTGGTAATTTGATATACCAGTTTCGTGAATTCATGAGCCATTTGCCATGCTTGAATGTTTTGAAATGTGAAAGTTGCCATTTGACTATTTCTGTAAACTATCTATATTCAAAACTATTGTCCAAACTCCCAAACTCCTAAACTTCCAAACTCCTAAACTCCCAAACTCCTACACCTTTATCGCAAATCCGTAATTAACGAAAAGTCCTGATCTCCATAGTCGAGATTCTCACCTCCCATACCCCATATGAAGGTGTAGTTATGGGTGGCGGCTGCAGAGTGGATGCTCCATTCGGGCGATAGCACGGCTTGGTCGCCACGCATCCAGATGTGACGTGTCTCTTCCACTTCGCCCATGAAATGGCATACGGCTTGGTCTTCGGGCACTTCGAAATAGAAATAGGCCTCCATGCGGCGCGAGTGGACGTGGGCGGGCATCGTGTTCCAAACGCTTCCTGTGGCCAGTTCGGTCATACCCATCTGCAGCTGGCATGTGGGCAGCACCTGGTTGACAATCATCTTGTTGATGTTGCGCTCGTTCGACATCTCCAGCGAACCCATGTGGGCCACCACAGCGTCTTTCTTCGTAATCTTCTTGCAGGGATATTCGGCGTGGGCCGTTGTGGAGTTGAAATAGAACTTGGCGGGGTTCTTGGCGTCTTTCGAGCAGAACACCACGTCGCGGTCGCCACGACCGATGTAGAGAGCCTCCTTGAAGTCGAGCTCGAAGACTTCGTCGCCCACCTTCACGCAGCCGGCACCACCCACGTTGAAGATTCCTACCTCTCGGCGTGTGGTAAAGAACGGAGCCTTCAGCGGGTCGATGGCTTCTAGTTTCAGTTCCTCGGCCACGGGCATTGCACCGCCCACAACCATACGGTCGTACATCGAATAGACCATGTTCACTTCGTCTTGTGCAAACACTTTCTCAATCAGGAAGTCGCGGCGGATGCGCTGGGTGTCATAGCTCTTTGCGTCCTCGGGATGGGCCGCATAGCGGATTTCATAATTTGTCTTCATTTTGCTGTAATGTTTCTCGTTTTTGTTTTAATAGTTTTTCTTTCCGCAAAGGTACGAATAAGTGAGCGAAAAACAAAAAGAAACACTTGTTTTTTTCTTTTTTATTTCCGAACGAGAGTATCTTCGATGAAGTCAAAGGTACAAAAAAATCGTACCGCCCTAAAAAGCGATACGATTTAAATTTGATTAATACTTTCCATAAGTTGGGTGACTCGGATTCGAACCGGGAATGACAGAACCAAAACCTGTAGTGTTACCGTTACACCATCACCCAATCACGGTTTGCGGCTGCAAAGATACTACATTTTCTTGCTTCTGCCAAATTTTTCAGCTGTTTTTTCTCAAAAGTGGTTTTGACAGTTTATTGGCAGAGGCCTAAAGTGTAGGGGTTTAAATGCCGTAATAGTCAGCCTTTTACTTCACCGTCAGCAGGAAGTAGTTCTTCTTGCCTTTCTGTGCGAGCAGGTATTTGCCATCGATGAGGTCGTCGCTGGTGATGGGGCGTTGGGCGTCAGCAAGTTTCTCCTTGTTGAGGCTTACACCACCACCTTGCACCATCTTGCGCATTTCACCCTTTGAGGGGAAGACGGGAGCAGCAGTGGTGAACAGTTCGATGGCGGGTTGACCGAGTTGGTCGGCAGCGATGTCGAAGTGGGGCACACCGTCGAAGACATCGAGGAAAGTCTGCTCATCGAGACGCTCGAGGGCTTCCTTTGTTGCCTTTCCGAAGAGGATGTTCGAGGCTTCGATGGCCATGTCATAAGCTTCGCGGCCATGCACCATCACGGTGACTTCCTCGCCGAGACGGCGCTGCAGTGTGCGGCGGCCTGGATCTTGGCGATGCTCCTCGATGAGTGCATCGATGGTCTCCTTGTCCAAAGAGGTGAAAATCTTGATGTACTTCTCAGCTTCCTCGTCGCTGACGTTGAGCCAGAACTGGTAGAAACGATAGGGGCTGGTGCGCTTCGGGTCGAGCCAAACGTTGCCCGACTCTGTCTTGCCGAACTTCTTGCCATCGCTCTTGGTGATGAGCGGGCAGGTCAGGGCAAAGGTCTCCACGTCGTTGCCCAGGGTGCGGCGGATGAGCTCGGTGCCGGTGGTCATGTTGCCCCACTGGTCGTTGCCACCTAGCTGCAACTTCACACCCTTGTGCTGATAGAGATAGAGGAAGTCGTAGCCCTGCAGCAGCTGGTAGGTGAACTCGGTGAAGGAAAGACCGTCGCGTGCCGTACCATTGAGGCGCTGCTGCACGCTGTCTTTTGCCATCATGTAGTTCACGGTGATGTGCTTACCCACCTCACGAGCGAAGTCGAGGAAGGTGAAGTCCTTCATCCAGTCGTAGTTGTTCACCATCTCGGCGGCGTTAGGTTCCTTTGACTCGAAATCGAGGAACTTGGCCACTTGTGCCTTGATGCACTCCTGGTTGTGGCGCAGTGTCTCGTCGTTCAGCAGGTTGCGCTCTTGGCTCTTGCCACTGGGGTCGCCAATCATGCCTGTGGCACCGCCAACGAGGATGATGGGTTTGTGTCCGCAACGTTGCAGGTGGCGCAGCATCATGATGCCGCAGAGGTGTCCGATGTGTAGCGAGTCGGCAGTGGGGTCGGTACCCAGATAAGCCGTTACCATCTCCTTTTGCAGGAGTTCTTCTGTTCCTGGCATGATTTGTGCCAGCATTCCGCGCCAGCGGAGTTCTTCAACAAAGTTCTTTCTCATCGAATATATTTGTATTTTAATTTTTCATCTTTCATCTTTCATCTTTCATTCCTAAGGTACTGGGTCGTAACCCGAGCCGCCCCACGGATTGCAGCGCAGGATGCGCCAGATGGCCAATGCCAGACCTTTGATGGGACCATGCTTGATGAGCGCTTGCCGGGCATATTCAGAGCATGTGGGTGTGAATCGGCACGAGGGTGGGGTGTAGGGAGAGATGCAGACCTGATAGAAGCGGATGGGCAGCAACATGAGCCATACTATGACGCGCGACACTTTTCGGAGCAGGGACTTCAAGATGTTCATAGCCGTTCGCTGATGTGTCTTAACAGTTCAACGATGTGGTGCTCTACGGAGTGGCTGTCGTGCAGTTTGTTCTCCAACCAGATGAACGACACCACAAGTCCTTCTTTCTCGTGCGACTCCATCGCTTGGAGCAGCACCTGCTTGTTTTTACGATAGGCTTCGCGCACCTGTCGCTTTACGAGGTTGCGGTCGACAGCATGCTTGAAGCATCGCTTGGGCACGCTGACCATCATCTGTGCCGGTGGCATGCTTGCCGTTCGGGGTACCAGCATGTAGACAGCCCTTAAAGGAAACGACGACATCGACCGAGCGGTGCCGCCATTGAAGAGTTGCTCTATCAGCTTTTTGCTGCATGTCCGCTCTTCCTTTCTTAGTGTGAGAGTGCCGGATGCAGACATCGTTTACTCTGTTTCCGTTTATTTCTTATTGTTTTCTTGCAAGTAGGCTTTCAGTGCGCTTGTCATCGAAGGATACTTCTCAGAGGGAGCCTGAAGGTCGAGTCGCAATCCCATGTCTTCCACAGCTTTGGCCGTTGAAGGGCCGAATGTTCCAATGCGGATGTCGCCTTGCTTGAACTCGGGGAAGTTCTTGGTTAGCGACTGAATACCTGTGGGGCTGAAGAAGATGAGCATGTCGTAGTCGAAGTTCTTGATTTCCTCTTCTGTGAAGTCGTTCGACACGGTGCGATACATCACACATTCTGTATGCTGCAGTTTCTTGGAGTCGAGCAGGTTCTTGATTTCGTCGGTATGGACGTCGCTCTGTGGAACCAGGTATTTCTCGGTCTTGTGCTTCACCATCTGTGGAATCAGGTCTTGAATCTTGCCCGTTGTTCCGAAGAACACCTTGCGCTTGCGATACTGCACATATTTTTGGATGTACAGTGCAATGGTTTCCGTGACACAGAAATACTTCATGTCCTCAGGAATGGTGACACGCAGTTCTTTTGCCAGTTTGAAGAAATGGTCTATGGCGTGGCGCGATGTGAAAACAATGGCGCTATGGTCGAGAATGCTCACCTTCTGCTGGCGGAAATCCTTTGCCGTGATACCCTCCACTTTGATGAACGGGCGGAATATCAAGTCTACTCCATGCTCCTCGGCAATGTCGTAATAAGGTGACTTCTCACTTGTCGGTTTGGGTTGCGAAACCAAAATCTTCTTAATCATCTGTGTCCTAAAAATTTACTTTTAAAAAACTGTTTATAATGACCAAAACACCCCACAACGAAGCGAGAGGTGTCATTTCGAGCGCACAAAAGTACAAAAAATTTTGCAGAAAAATGCCGTTTCCTCTGAAAAAGATAACATAAGTCTTGTAAAAAGAAAGGATTTTGCCCAAAATGACAACAATTCCAACGTAAACAATGGCATTTTCCATTGGCAAATTGAAGTAGGCAAGCAACATTACAACGGGGAACAACAACACTCCTTCCATGGAGATCAGGTAGAGATATGTCTTCATCCATTGTTCATTTTTTTTCCTATCAAAAAACACCCATCCTACTGCCCAATAGGCCGCTGCCTTTACCAGAAAATAGGCTGCCATAACGGCTGTGAAGATGCCAATTATCTGATAGTGCTCTATCGTGAACGTGTCTGCGATGTAGGTGCGAGTATAGAAAAAGTAGATGAGCGAAAAGAGCAGACATGTCTGCACCACCAGGAACATCTGCACCCACAGTTCGCCCGATGTCTCGGCAAACGTAGAGGTGTTGCCACGAGGCACGTAGAAGAAGTTCTTGCCCTGTCGGATGATGAACTGCATGGACCGCGAGAAACTGATCATCGCCAGCACGAAGCAGCCAAGGAGCAGACTTGTGATGAGGTTGTCGCCAGCGATGGAGTAGGGTACAGGGTCGCCTGCCACGCCATATCGCCCACCGCTGAGTTCGGGGTGGAACATCGAGTCTTTCGAGAAAAACGACTCGCGGTAGTATTGCGGCAGACTGACGTCGCGCAGGCTTCTGCCCTTTGTGTGACCAGGCATGTGCAGTGTGTCGGGCTGTTCGCTCCAATGAATCTCTGAGGCTTTGATATGCCGCTGGATGGCCGAGTCCTGCTGTGCGGGAGTGGCGTCCTTAGGCAACCAACTCAGCACCTCCTTCGGTGTCAGCACATGGGGTTGTGCCGACACGTTGACCTGGCCGCTGTCGCCAACGGCAGCGGTGGTATGGGCGCTGATGGAGTCTTGTCTCATGAGATGTTTTTTCTATACTTACCAGAGGTACTCGGAAAGGTTAGAGGTTGAATGCACGACGGATGTCGTCAACGCGGTCGAGCTTCTCCCAAGTGAAAAGTTCCACGTCGATGACGCGCGTCTCGTGATAGCGCGATGTGAATTCTTTCTTCACCACCTCGTTCTTGCGGCCCATATGTCCGTAGGCGGCAGTCTCCAGATACATGGGCTGGCGCAACTTCAATGTGCGTTCAATCACTTTGGGGCGCAGGTCGAACAATTGTTCAATCTTCTTGGCAATCTCGCCGTCGCTCATCTGAACGCGCGAACGTCCGTAGGTGTTGACGTAGATGTTCATGGGTTTGGCCACACCGATGGCATAACTCACCTGCACCAATATCTCGTCGCTCACACCAGCAGCCACCATGTTCTTGGCAATGTGACGGGCGGCGTAAGCTGCCGAGCGGTCCACCTTAGACGAATCCTTGCCCGAGAAGGCACCGCCGCCGTGGGCTCCCTTACCGCCATAGGTGTCGACAATGATTTTGCGGCCAGTCAGTCCTGTATCGCCATGAGGACCGCCGATGACGAACTTGCCCGTAGGATTGACATAGACCTTGATGCCCGGGACCTCGCCGATGTTGTCGGTCGGGTTGACATAGTAGTTGTCCGAACCGAAGAGATCGAGCACCTTTTGGCTGCGTATCTGCTGCTTCACGCGCGGGATGAGAATATGGATGACGTCGTCTTGGATGCGGGAAAGCATGGCTTCGTCTTCATCAAATTCGTCGTGCTGGGTGCTGACAACGATGGTGTGGATGCGTTGTGGAATGCCTTCGTCGCTGTATTCCACCGTCACCTGACTCTTTGCATCGGGGCGCAGATAGGTCATCACCTTTCCTTCCTTTCGAATATCCGCCAGCGTGCGCATCAACAGATGAGCCAAATGCAGCGAAACGGGCATATAATCCTCCGTCTCGTTCACTGCATAGCCGAACATCATGCCTTGGTCACCAGCACCTTGGTTGATAGACTCTCCTAAATCCTCCCTGTTTAGGGAGGACTTCCCTTCTCCCCCTAAACAGGGGGAGCCAGAGGGGGTCTTCATCCATGCGGCACGGTCAACGCCTCGGTTGATGTCGTCGCTTTGCTCGTGAATGGCTGTAAGCACACCACACGAGTTTCCGTCGAACTGGTATTCCGACTTCGTGTAGCCAATCTTGTTGATGGTGCGGCGAGCCATCGTCTGCAGGTCGATGTAGGCCTCAGACTTCACCTCACCCATAATCACCACTTGGCCCGTTGTCACAAACGATTCGATGGCGCAACGGGCATCGGGGTCGTAGGCCAGAAACTGGTCTAATATAGCGTCACTAATCTGGTCGGCTACCTTGTCGGGATGGCCTTCCGATACTGATTCTGATGTAAACAAATACGGCATAATCTGTTTCCTCCTATGATATATAAAATTTAAAAAATAAGGTGTACCTTCGCTTTGGATTTGCAAAGGTACACCTTTTTCCGTGATTGGCAAAATAAACGGACAAATTTCATCAAAGTTAACAGGCGACCCATCGCTCGACGGACCGCCTGTTACGCTTGTCAGGCTATCGAGAAAGCCTGTGTTTATGAGGTTATTTACTCAGCCGGAAGCATGGTGACTTCGACGTGGTTGCCGGCCTTCAGCAGTTCCTTGACGAAGGCGCAGATGCTCTCCACGGTCTGAGCGTTCACAATCTTCTCGAAGTCGGTGTGGAAGTCAACGCCGAACTTGCGCCAGTTGGTGATTCGGTTGAGCCAATAGCTGTTCTGCTTCAGCTGGTCACCGTGGTTCTTCAGCATGTATTCCTTCACTTTCTGCAGTTTGTCGGCATCGCAAGTCTTCGTCATAGCGTTCACCTCGTCGCGCATGATTTGCACCGCAACGTCAGCCTTTTCGGGTTTCATGGGGCAATAGGCGAGGACTTGTGTGGTCGTCTCGAAGTCGGTGCGGCTTATTCCGGCTTGCGAAGCCACCGTGTAGGCAGCGCTGGCGTCCTCACGAATCTTCTTCAGGTATTCCATGCTCAGAATCTGCCCGACGATGGAAGCCTTGATGCTGTTCTCCAACGTGTAGGGGATTTGCTTCGAATACCAATGCATCATGGCGATGGCCTTCGGTGTCTCCGCCTTATGTTTGAAGTTGTTAACGACATTTCCTTCGTAGTCGGTGTCCACCTTTTTGCTCTTCACCACCTTCTTTTGTGAGGGCAGCGAAGCCAGGTATTGCTCGATGAGCGGGCGGATGGAGGCTTCGTCGTAGTTGCCGATAATGGTGAAGGTGAATGCGGCAGCGTTAGCCGTTTGCTCCTTGGCCATCTGCAGGATGCGGTCGTAGTTCACCTTGTCGAGGTCGGCCACTTCCAAAGGCTTGTTGCGCGGGTTGTGGCAGGTGACGGTGGCTGTCAGCGAGTCGTTGAACACGTTCTCGGGCTGCAGCAGACGGTTCTTCAGCGAAACCTCTGCAGTCTGCATCGTATTGTCATACGATTTCTGGTCTTTTGCAATGTTGGTGAAATAGAGGTAAACCAGTTGCAGCATGGTCTCCACATCCTTCGGAGTGGAACTTCCGCTGACATTCAGACGGTTTTCGCTAATGCTGAGCGATGCGCTTGCAATCTTGCCAGCTAGGGCTTTTTCCAATTCTGTGTGCGAGAAGTTGCCCAGTCCGCTAGACTCAATCACCTCATCGAAAATCTTGATGTTATTGAAATCCTTCTCGCCATAGAGGGCGGAACCACCAAATCCCTCACCACTCAGAATCACCTGGTCTTTCTTCAAGTCGGTCTGCTTCAGCAACACTTTCGCGCCATTCGAAAGGGTGAGCTCGGTGTAACCGAAGAGGTTGTTCTTCGTCTCTTTCTTGATGGAGCCCTTCTTGGGCAGCACGGTCATCAGCGGCTCGTCCTTCACGTTGTCCACATAGGCCTCAATCTGGGCGGAGCGGGCGGCAGAAATGGCATTCTTCAAACCATCCTCCGTGGGATAGACGGCACCTTCCTTCTCGTTGTTGAAGTTCAGTACAACGAGGTTGGAGTCCTTCATCGACACAAGTTCCTTAATCACCATGTTGACACCTTCCAACGGTAGCATCGGCACGTATTGCTTCATCGTCTCGTAAGTGTAGTCGATGCTGGGGATGGGCTCGTTGGAAAGGAAGTTTTGCACATATTGGTTCACAAACTGGCTGTTGTAGCGTTTGTCTTTGTTCGAATATTGCTTGTCAAGCGAACTGGTATAGTTGGCTTTGAAGCGGTTGTACTCGGTGGGTGTGAAACCGAACTCGGCGGCGCGGCGGGCCTCGGTCAGCACCGTTGTGACAGCGGCTTCCATCTGTCCGTCCTTGGGCAGAATGTCCAGTTCGAAGGCGTCAACGGTCTTCGAGAGCACGTATTGTCCGTCGCCAGCCGAGGCCTGAAGGAACGGGCTCTCGGGCTTCTCGGCATATTCGCGCAGGCGGTCGTTGAGCATCGAGAGGGCAGCGTTCTTCATGTAGTTGGTGAGGAGATAGACCAACGAACCCTTCAGCGAGTCGGGGAAGGCCTCGTGCTTCATCATGATGTCAACCAAGTTGACCTGCTGCTCCTTGTCTTTGTCGATGACGAAGATGGGCTCGGCATTGTCGGGAACGGGCTCTGTGGTTACCAGCGCGCGGTTCTCGGGCAGCACGATGGGCGAGAAGAGCGTCTTGATTTTCTGCTCCACCTTGTCCACATCCACATCACCCACGACGATGATGCCCTGATTGTCGGGGCGATACCATTTCTCGTAATAGGCTTGGAGGAACGGGCGCTCGAAGTTGTCGATGATTTCCATCAATCCGATGGGCATGCGGTGGCCGTATTTTGAGCCGGGATAGAGTTTCGGCAGGTCGCGCTCCAGCATGCGCATCTGGGCACTGGTGCGCAGACGCCACTCTTCGTGAATCACGCCACGCTCCTTCTCAATCTCCTCTTGTTCGAGCAGCAGACCGTCGGCCCAGTCGTAGAGGATGAGCAGACACGAGTCGATGATGCTCTCGCGCGTGGTGGGAACGTTGCTGATGTTATAGACCGTCTGGTCGATGGAGGTGTAAGCGTTCAGGTCGGTGCCGAACTTCACGCCGACACTCTCGCACCAGCGCAGCAGTTCGTTGCCCTTGAAGTGCTTCGAGCCGTTGAAGGCCATGTGCTCCAAGAAGTGGGCCAGACCACGCTGGTCGTCGTTCTCCTGAATGGAACCCACCTTTTGGGCGATGTAGAACTCAGCGCGATTCTCCGGCCAGTTGTTGTGGCGGATGTAATAAGTCAGTCCGTTGTCCAGTTTGCCGATTCTAACATCGGGATCTTTGGGGATGGAAGGCATTTCCATCTGAGCCATCACCGACATCGTGCCGATGATGGTAAGCAGCAGAGCTGCAAAGAATTTCTTCATTTTCATATCAATTTTGATGGTTTTCAATTTGTGTGCAAATTTATCTCTTTTTTCCCAATTAGACGCAGCGATTGCCCAAAAACTACACCATTCCATCATTTTTTTTCTTTTATTATCACATTGCTCTGCGGTAAAAGATATGGAGTGATGATGTCAGTTGCGGCAAATGGTCTTCTCAAAGGATAGCTATGGTCTGGTAAAATAATTTATTTTACCGACCAAAATAATTTATTTTACAATGCAAAATAATTTATTTTACCGAGTAAAATAATTTATTTTACTTCACAAGATGTATGCTTTGACAACGCTATATGTATGCTCTGACAGCATCAGAAGTATGCTTTGACAACATCAGGTGCATGCTTTGATGGATTTGCCGCCTGCGGTTGCGGGTGCGATTCACTTTTTCTTGTTTCTCGGATGGTGCTCGAGAATCTCTTTTCTGAGTGTCGACGTGTCGATGTGGGTGTAGATTTCGGTTGTTCCAATGCTCTCGTGACCCAAGAGCGCCTGAATCACACGGAGGTCGGCTCCACCCTCGAGCAGGGCTGTAGCAAACGAGTGGCGCAGGGTGTGGGGCGAGATGGTTTTCGCAATGCCTGCCGCTTCGGCTTGCCGCTTGATCATGATGAGAATCATGGTGCGCGTGAGGTGGGCTCCGCGACGGTTGAGGAAAACGTAGTCTTCTTCGCCTGGCTTGATGACCATCAGGTTGCGAACGGAGCGCCAGTTGTCGAGCTCGTGGATAGCTCTTTCTGAAATTGGCACGAGTCGCTCTTTCGAGCCCTTTCCCAATACGCGAATATAGCCTTCTTCGAGGAAGAGGTCGGAGTATTTGAGGTTGACCAGTTCGCTGACGCGCAGGCCGCAGGAGAACAGCACTTCGATGATGGCGCGGTTGCGATGGCCTTCGTTGGTGGATAGGTCGATGGAGTCTTCGAGTTGGTCCACTTCTTCGGTGCTCAGCACCTCGGGCAGATGCTCGCCCAAACGGGGCGACTCGAGGAGTTCGGTGGGGTCGTTGTCGATGTATCCGTCGAGCAGCAGATAGCGGTAGAACGAGCGCACGCCGCTCAAGATGCGCGCTTGCGAAGTGGGTCCGATGCCGAGTTCATGGATGGTGGCGGCAAAATGCTGCAGGTCTTCCAATTTCAAAGCCAACGGCTCTTTGCCTTCGCGCTCGCAATAGTCGAGCAGATGGCGGAGGTCGTGTTGGTAGGCTTCCAGCGTGTTGGGCGAATAGTTGCGTTCCAGTTTCAGATAGCGCACGTAGCTTCGCACGATATTTCTGGCCGTTTTCTTGTCTTTTTCCATTCTTTTTGTTACTTTTGCGCAAAGTTAATAAATTAAATTCAGAATTCATAGTTCATGATTCATAATTCATTATTGGTATGAAGAAGATTCAAATCATCAACGGACCGAACCTGAATCTGTTGGGCACGCGTGAGCCAGGCATCTACGGCTCGTCGTCGTTCGACCAGTTTCTGCCCACACTTCGCGCCAAGTTCCCCGATGTGGAGATTGCCTATTACCAAAGCAACGTCGAGGGTGAGTTGATCAACAAGTTGCAAGAGGTGGGCTTCGAGGCCGACGGCATCGTGTTCAACGCAGGTGCCTACACCCATACGAGCATCGCCTTGCAAGACTGCATTCGCTCGCTGAAGAGCCCTGTGGTGGAGGTTCATATTTCCAACGTGCACAAACGCGAGGAGTTCCGCCACCGCTCGATGATTTCGTGCGCTTGTCTGGGTGTGATTGCCGGCTTCGGACTCGACTCCTATCGGTTGGCTGTTGAGGCATTGTTGGCGATTGGGTAAATCGAAGATTTGTTCTCGATGAAGGACGAGTTGCAGGATTACATCCTTGCACATATAGAGCCCGAGCCCGATTATCTGTATCGGCTTTGGCGCGCCACGAATGTCCACACCATTCATGGACGAATGGTGAGTGGCCATTTGCAGGGTCGGTTGCTGAAAATGCTGGTGCAGATGATTCGTCCGAAGAACATTTTGGAAGTGGGGACGTTCAGCGGATATAGCGCTATCTGTATGGCTGAGGGGCTGGAGGAGGGTGGTCGCGTCTACACGTTCGAGGTGAATGATGAGATGGAGGATTTCACTCGGCCTTGGATAGAACAGTCGCCTGTGGCCGATAGAATTGATTTCCGCATCGGCGACGCTAACAAACTGGCGCCACAGTTGGGCATCGAGTTCGATATGGCTTTCATAGATGGCGACAAGCGGACGTATGTGGAGACTTACGAGACGGTGTTCCCTCTGCTCCGCAAAGGCGGTTTCTTGTTGGCTGACAACACGCTTTGGGACGGCCATGTGGTTGACGAAACCTATAGCAGCGACCATCAGACGCGTGGCATCAACCTTTTCAACGAACATGTGGCTGCCGACACTCGAGCCGAGCAGGTGATTTTGCCGTTGCGCGACGGACTCACTATAATTAGGAAAAAAAGAGCATAAAGGGCATAAAGTGGAGTGGAGGGGTTTAAAGAGACAAATGCTGAAGTAATGTCCCTTTATGCCCTTCCACTCCACTTTATGCCTTTTAAACTTTTATTGCTCCCTAGCGATGACCGTACTTTCAGAGAAATAATACTCACGCAGAGGCTTGCTGACGGCATTTCCCTTCAAAGTAATCTTCTCTTGCAGCTTGATGTCGGCCGATGAGGCTCCCACTTTCACGACAAACGTGCCTGGGCGAACGTTCCATTGGCGCTTGCCTTCGTTGGTGTAGAAGCCGAACTGCTCGGTATACAGTTTCACCTTCACCGTTTTCGATTCACCTGGTTCGAGCGGCACGCGGGCAAAGCCTTGTAGTTGGATGGGGCGAATCTGTTGGCTTTCTTCGGTAGGCGAGAGATAGATTTGTGCAATCTCATCTGCTGCCATCTTGCCCGTGTTCTTCACCTCAAATGAGAGGGTCACACTTTTGTCAGTCGTAGAGGCTGTGTTGTCCACTTGCAGATTCTTGTATTCGAACGTGGTGTAGCTCAGACCATAGCCGAAAGGCCACTGCACACGTGAGTCTTGCTTTGCCGAGTAGTTGTAGCAAAGGGGGGAGTATACCTCGGTATTGGGATAACTGACTGACAGTTTTGCGGATGGCGACACTTTTCCGTAGAGAATGTCGGCCACAGCGTTGCCACCTTCCTCGCCTGGATACCAAGCCTGAATGACGGCGGCACACTTCTCAGCGAGACCAGAAATCACCTGCGCTCTGCCTCCAAAGACAACTAGCACCACGGGTTTGCCCGTGCTGATGAGTTCTTCGACATACTGTTCTTGTTTTCCAGGCAAACGAAGTCCTTTGCGGTCGCGGTTCTCACCACAGAGCATCACATTCTCACCCACGGCTGCAACAATCACATCGGCTTGCTTGGCCAATTTAAGGGCTTCAGCCTTGTCAGCTTTTTCGCCAGCATCAACTTTTCGGTGCAGAATTTCGTATTCCCATGCGCGCTCGTCGCCTTCAACGGCATATTTGGTCTCGATTTCTTCTGTCCAGTCGCAACCACGTTCATACATCAGATTTGTGCCTTCGGGCATCTTGGCTTTCATGCCTTCCAATAGCGTTACGACATGCGGATGGTCGAGGTCGGTTTCCACTTTCTTCCAGAAATAGGTCATGGCTGGGAAGGAATAGTCGCCACACATTGCCCACATGGTGTTGGCGTTGGGACCAGTTACAAGGATGTTCAACTTAGAGCTTTGGGCATTGACCTTTGAACCGTCGAGCGGAAGAATTCCATTGTTTTCGAGCAGCACTACTGACTGCGTGGCGATGTCGTAAGCCGTCTGGCGCTCTTCGGGAGTGTCAAGTTTGATTTCTTCAGGATTCCATTGGTAAAGATAGGGCGCTTGTCCAAAGAGTACGGGATGGTCCTTCTGGATGATGTCATTCAGCAATCCTGCCCGCAACTTATACCTGAGCACATTTTTCACGGCGCGTTCCAGTACTTCCTGTTTCACCAATCCTTTGTCTATTGCCTCTTGCAAATATTGATAGTTCTCTCCCCTTGGGAAATCGACATCACAACCACCATTGATGGCTGCGGCTGCCTTTTCTACGGGACTCTCCAAATCTGGCAGTTGGTTGATGGCGGTATAGTCGCTCACCACCATTCCGTCGAAGCCAAGATAGTTGCGGAGAATGTCTTTGAGAATCTTGCTGTTGGCCACACAGTTCACGGTATCGCCATTTTCATCTAGCATGGCATGATAGCCTGGCATCAGAGCACGGCTGCCCGCCAATCGTATCATCGCCTCGTGGGGCATCAGGATTTCTTCCATCAGTTCCTTCTCATCGGCATTGCCGCCACCTCCATAGCCCAGATAGTGCTTGGAACAGGCACCTACGCCTTGTGACAAGTCCTGGAAATCTTGTTGCAAGCCTCTGACAAATGCCACACCCATCACAGCTGATAGGTAGGCATCTTCGCCATATGACTCCTCGAGACGGTTGAAACTTGGCGTGCGACATACATCAACCATCGGTGAGAGCGACAGTACGCCACCCATCTTGCGCATAGCGATACCTGTCTGGTGCGTTTTTAGCTTGGCTAATTCGGGGTTGAACGAACATGCTTGGCCTATTTGTTGGGGATAGATGGTGGCGTCTCTAGTGTTGATGCCTGATAATACTTCCTCATGAAATAGCGCAGGAATTCGATTGGGCGTGTTTTCCATCAGCCAATCTTGGACGGCTTTCACGCGATCGCGCAGTTCATTGGGATTCATCGGTTTCTGACTGGCATACTGCGAGAAGTGTCCGATGCCATTGGGAATCAATTGTCGGCATTTCGCGGTGTCCAACTGTCCTTGCTCGTTGAAGAGTTCATCCATATACATACTTCTCAACTGAGCAATACGTTCTTCTTGCGACATCCTGCCGTAGAGTTCATCTATCTGCTGCTCCATGTCTGTGGAGTTGCATCCCATTAAAAGTGCTACCATGCACATCATTGCCATTTTTCTCATATTTGTTTTGTTTGCTTAATAGTCAAAGAATTCAAGGTGCTATGGAGTAGACATAGCGCAAGTTGGGACTTTCGACTGTGATAAGGTCTGTTGCGTTCTCAAGCACATGTTTCATGTCGTCAATAATTCCGCTGCCTGAACGTTTTACAAAAGCCTCCTTCATGGTCCAAAGGCGGGTGAACATCACACCGGGACGGTCGGCTTCTGCTATCATCTTCAATTCCTGATCGTTCATCACGTGTCGCGCCACATTTTCTTTGTATCTTTCCACACTTTCCACATCAACGCCAATAGGTTGGTTGCTGATGGCACAAATAACCGCTTCCTTGCAATGGCTCAGGTTAAAGAGGATGTCTGGATGTCCGATGATAGAGGGTTTTCCGTGTGGACCATATTCAAAGATGGGCTTCTCTGTGATGCCGTATAATTCGCGAAGCCCTTGACAAAGCAATAGGTATGCTGCAGTACATGTTCGTTGCCCCAACTCGTGCTTGTATTTGAGTGCCTCTTCTCGTCGTTGGTCGGATAGTTGAAGAAGGGCTTCATTTAAGTCGAAGTCATAGATATGTTCGTTAATGTAAATGGAGATCATGTCTAGAAAGATTGTTTAGCAACGCAAAAATACAAAAATCTTATGAGATAATAAAGCTATTTGCGAACATTAACGCAATAGATAGCTAAAAATGATGTCCATCTGAAGGTGGGTGTCTGTAGTTGATGTTTTCTTATAAAACAAAATGACCGACGCAATTTGATGCGCCGGTCATTTCTTATTTGTTTTCGTTTCCTTCTATTAATTAATGGTAGTCTTTTCTTCGACAGGCTCGAGGACGAAGACCACAACACGGTTCCACTCGTTCTTGCGATCGTACGGCTGGAGGGTATCACCCTTGTAGTCGATGCGCAGACGGTTGGGGTTCACACCGTACTCGTTGACGAGCATGTTGAACACTGACGTAACACGACGCTTCGAGAGTCGCATGTTGTAAGCGGGATAAGCGGTCTCAACGTCAGCGTAACCACAGATGACAACGTTCATATCAGGATGAGACTTGATGTAGTTGGCCACAGCCTCTACGTTGCGCTTCTGGATGTCGGAAATGAAGTACTTGTCGATGGGGAACGACACGGTCATGTCGAGGATGCGCTGCTGCAGAATCTTTCCGCGACGGTTCTTGGCATCTTCAAGATCGCGACGTGTTTGGTTGATCTTATCGTTGAGGTCACCCAGTCCGAGGTCATCACCCACATTTCTGTACTTGAAGCGACGGTCGCCATAATGATCTTTGAAGTGATAGTTCAAACCGAACATACCAGTTGTGTATCCGTCATATTTGTCATCGTAACGGAATCCATCAAATGCATCATCAGTTGCGTGTACCAAAGCCTCAAATGTGAGGTCGAGGCTATTGTTGAGTTTGTACCAAAGTCCGAGACCGGCTCTTACTGAGAAGAAAGTACGCTTCTTAGTGTCAAGAGCTTTAATGTAATTATCAACATCATATTTGCCAAACTCATCAGTGTCAAAGCCATTGCTATGTGTGAAACCTACTCCAAAGATACCGAGCAAGTTGAGACGGCGGCTTTCTTTATATTGGCTGAAGATGTTTGTCAAGTTGGGCAGAGCATCAATGTAGCCGTTAATGTTTTTGATAGTGTAGAATCCGTCACCATCATATCCATTGGCAACTTTTGCTTTTTCGATTGACTGCTTGTTAGCTACACCAGTGGTCTTTGTGTAGTAACCAGCAACCCGTACACCGAACTCAGGCGAGAAGAACTTACCGAGCGATACACCACCACCGATGTGGTGAGCACCGAGCTTGAAGTATTCGCGTGGGCGCATATTCTCCACAAGTCCGCTGGTGGGACCTACATGGATACCAATATACATGTTGTCCAGGAACGTGTAATGTTTGAGTGATGTGACGCTGTCTTCTTGTACGGCAGGATTTGCCCACGAAGCGAACGGCATGGCCATCATGAGGGCCATCATCGTAATCTTTATCTTGTTCATATTAGATATTCCTTTCTCTTTGTGATTATTTGTTTCCTTCGTTGATGTATACGATTACGCGAGTAACGGCCTTGTCCAAAGCCTCAACCACAGAAGCATCTTTTTCGATGTGGATGCGCTGAGCGGGAATCTGGTAATCGTTGATGAGCGATTGCTTGATGGTGTTAGCACGTTCGTTGAAGAGGCTCTCGTTGCCAGTCTTTCCACCAAGAACGGTGATGAAGAGGTCGGCCTGGTTGTTGAGTTTGCGCATTTCCTCAACAGCAGTGAAGACGTTGACTTCCTGCAGTTCGTCGATGTTGGAATCGTTGTCGCTGAACGAAACAAGTACATTCACCTGCTTGCTGTTCACGTCTGGCTTCTTCTTGGCGAGTTCCTCTGCCAATTCAGCACGCAGACGGTTGAGCTCGTTGTTCAAAGCATTGAACTCAGAGAGGTCGCGGCGTACGTATGCGAACTTGTAAAGACCGTCGGTCTTGTTCTTGAAGTGGAAGTTCAAGCCGAGGAATGCATTCACGTGACCATCCCAACGCTTGTGAGTCAGCACTCCGTCGTAAGCGTCGTCTACCCAGTTGTTGGAAACTTCAAGGCTCAGGTCCACTTTCTCACTAAGACGGAAAAGTGTCTGGATACCTACACGGAAACCAAGCAGAGTGAGAGCGTCGGTCTTGAAACGGCTGTCGTTGGGGTTCCAGTCGCGCTTGCTATAACCGAAGGTTTGTTCACCACCAATACCGAGGAAACCAATGAGGTTGAAGAAACGGTCCTCTTTATATCCAGCCCACATGTTGGTGATGTTGAACAATCCATCTCCGTAAAGACCCAATGCCTGGAAGTGGAAAGGCTTGTAAGCAGGATTAGTGATACCACGGTTGTTGTTGTACATCAGTTGTGTGCGCAATCCCACAGAGGGAGAGAGCCACTTACCGAGGTTGAGGGCAGCTGATGGGCGCAGGTGGTCGATGAAAGAACCTTCTTTCTGGTTGCTACCCCAGTTGTAGAGTCCACCGATTTGAATGCCTCCGAACCAGTTGTCCCAGAAGCCGTATGTCTGCAGGATTTGTGCGTCTTTTCCTGTCTCAGAAGAATCGAGCCAATAGACGGTCTGATCGTTATTCTGGGCCTGCACAGTTGTCGTCATGGCCCAAAGTGCTGCAAAGGCAGCTATGTATTTCATACGAATCATACTCAATGAATAATCTTTTAGTTGTCCTATATATATAATAATGTATTAGAAGAGGAACGTGCACATGTTCATTCCGTCTTTCTCATAGAAGAAAATGTAGCGCCAGCTCTTGGCTCCAGCATGCTTGGCATACTTGATGCTTGACACATTGCTCCAAGTGGGGTCAACGTCTGTGCTGTAGATTTCTTTGTTCTCCTTGCAACCAGCTTTGAATCCTTCAGCGCGGAAGCGGTTTTGTGCCTGTTTGTCAGGGAAGACGAGGGTGATGGTGATGGGAGTGTATTTCCCGTTACCATTTTCACAAAGGTCAAGGTTCAAGCAACGCGGTGCATTGCCTTCTTTCGTGTAGCTTTCGGTCATGTGGCCCTTCTTGTAGGTGACGCCATCAGCCCATACGTAATAGATTTCAGACTTTTCTGTGACGTCATAGATAAGTCTGAGGTTTGCATTCTTAGCGTAGTCGTGGTAGTAGTCGAGCGACTCGCCTTTGGCCTGGAAGTTCATCAATTCAAGGAAAGGCTTGAAATGAAAATCCTTGGAGGCCTTCGTTTGTGCAAATGTCATGCTGGCGCATGCCAAAAGCACCACAGTCAAACAAATGAATCTTTTCATATTAATTAATTAAATTTTGAATTATTTTTTGCAATAAAAATGATATATCGGCTGCAAAGTTAATAAATTCATTTGAATTATCTCCTTTTTCCTTTTATTTTTTTTGTTTTTAGTGTTTAAAACATACTATTTCTTTAGGTTTTCAATACTAAATGAATGTTTTTTGCAAATCTAGAAGCATTTTATAGAAGTATGAATCCTTCTATTTTTTTTGCAAAGCCATTGCAGACGGTATTGTGTGTCCGCCCGCAATGGCTTGCAATATTCGCCTTACAAAGCGATTAGAGAATGGATTTCAAATCTACTTCCAAGGATTCACCAAGTTATCTTCGCTGAAGATTTTGCCCAGTTCCTCATGCATCTCTTGCTCCTCTTCGAAGCGGATTTGCATTTCCTTGGCATCAGCGGTGTTATAGGGGTTCGATTCGTTGCCAAACTCTCCATACAGGAGTTGATCCTTGCAGCGAAGTTTTACTACTTCCGCTTGCGGCTTTTGATACATTTTTTTCATAAGTCGATTCCTCCTGTTTTATTATTTGACAATTACTTTCACATTATTGATGAGGTAGATACCTGCAGGCAAGACGATGTTCTGGGTGTTGCCAGCATCAAGAGCTACGCGCTTCATGTTCATGCCGCTCAGCGTGCTGATGTTAACATCCTGTGAACGAGTTGCCGAAAGCGTCACTACACCCTTGCCTACCTTGACCATCAAATCGGCGTTAGCAATATTATCCACCTCCGTCACGATGCTACTGTGATTAGGCTCATCGAACGAAATGTCGAACCACTTCATCGCTTTTGCTGCAGAAGCTCGTGAAACCCAGGCACCATTATCCGGGTAAGTGAACACATTACGGAATGGATAGACATAGAGATATGGACCAGCAGATGCTGCCAATGTATGAAGATCCAAGTACTTGCCAGCTGCGAAGTAGAACACGTTTTCAGAAAGATTTCGGTCGAACTTGGCACCCGAGAAAGTAGCTACATTGGTGAAATTGTATTCTTTTTCGTCAAAAGTAGCTTTTGCAGTAGTCTTTCCTTTGTGCATCCATCCTGTACCAAATTCATTAGTTGCACCATTTGTAGGTGTTGCTGCAATACTAGCACCATTCTGTTCAACAACGAAGTTTTCACCATCTTTGAGTGTTCCTCTAGACATAATGCTAACCATGTATGGAGTATTGGCAACTGTCGACCCTGCGTTCTTCAATGGCTTGAAGAAAGCCGTACCATGATCTACCGCACTTCCAGGTTGAAGCTTCATTTCTTGACCATTGTACATGACGTTGACCGAGAACTGGCTTCCGTCAGGATTGGTGTGAATACCATTGTCGTCTACAGTCAATGCGAATGGTACGATGATGGTGGCATAGTCTGCTTGTCCGTTTTCTTCTGCAGAAATCATACGCGTGTAAGTGGTTGTATTGGCAGCATCCACCTGAATGTCGTATGGTGTGTAGAACGGAATCTTGTCGGTCAGCACAATATCCCCACCAGCCTGTAATTCACTTGTGCTCTCCGTGCTCGATGTTTCATAAGCCACATTGTCGAGAGTCGAAGTGGTGTTTTCTGGTAAGAAGACGAGCGAGTTCTTGTTCAATTCTTTCTGCAAGTCCTCCAACTTCTTATATACAGAATTCTGACTACTGTTGAGCATTGCATAAAGTGGCGTTCCATCCACGTAAAGTATCTGCTTCATACTTGCAGGTGCTGTTGAATTGTCGTCCTTAAGAGTTTTAGTGATAGGTGTTATTTTCCAATCATTTGTAGTCTTCCCATAAGCAGGATCACCTTCTTGAGCTGCATCGATTTCTTCTTGTGTAAATTTAACGCCTTCACGTCCCTGAATGTGGTCGAGGATTTCCTGATAAGTCAAATAACCCGTTACCTTCTGGCCATTTTCTTCATCAGCAACATCAAGTGTTAGACCCCACATGCTGTCTTCCTTGTCTCCAGTTCCGTCATTGTAGAACGTCTTATCGTAAATCTTTGTATAATCTAACTTTGGAGTGAAGGTCTTAGCTCTCAATTCAATCTCCATTCGATAGAAGGCATAGAAGCGGTGCTGCCAACCATCTGTAGGTGCAATGTTCCAGCGGGTTTCGTCTGCGGTAAACACATAATAGGTGCCGGATTTTTGATCATTTTTACTTGCATTCAGCACACAGTCGATAAACTCTCCTTTGTCACTGCTTGCTGCTACTGGATAGTAGGCTGTTGGATCACCTGGGTTCTCGGTATTCAAATACGTCTTGACAGAGAAAGGATACTCTATGAGGTTGCCCGACGTTTGATCAGGTCTAGCCAAGTCTTCAGCATTGTTAAACTTGAAGCGGTATTTACCTGCATTGGAGGTAGAAACCTTGTCGGTGTAAGTATGGTTAGGGTCATAAGCGGTGTCATACAGACCCTTATTTCCATTTCCATCAACAGGGATGAAATAGTCTGATCTTACAAAACTGTAACGGGCGGACCCTTCACCTCGGTCATAATAGGTTTCGTCACCATACTTACTATAAAGTCCAGAGAAGGTGAAAGTCAGATCCTCGTTTCCATAATCTTCAGGAACATAGAAGATGAACCTGTCACCTGCTACCGAGAAGTTGTCTGCCGTGAACGACTGTGTCAGCTGCAGCACATCTCTATTATCATGACAGACGATGTCCATCTTGTCGATATACGGATTAAGTGCCTGTAGATACAAGTCGACGGTAATAAGGGCCATTCCATTCTGACTAAAAGGTATCAATTCACCATCGGCGTTTTTACGTAAGATCTCAAACTTAATGGCATCGTTGTTCAAGAGACCCAAATCTTTGCTTCCAGTTGCATTACTTGAGTTAACCTCAATCAATCCGTCAGCTGTCGTAATTTTAGCGCCTGTGCGATCGTAGAGTTGTATATAATAATCTTCACTCCCTAACGCATAATTAATTTTGGCTCCCACAATACGATAGCCAATTGGACACATGTTGCCGGCTTTGTTTTTTATCAGTATGGGTGGTTCCACAAAATAAATATCGTTTTTCAGACCGTACCAATAATTGCCACCGCCATTATCAACTTTATAAATATTCTTTGTTTGAGCCACACCTTCTTTAGGCACATTGCCACCAAGAGCGGAATTCATACCATAAGCATCATCCTGATAAATATAGTTAAATGCTTCAAGATCCGTTACATTTCCCCATACGTAGGAAAATTGAGTATTGCTGGTTCCTGGCTGTGTGTTGTTTGTCATCTCACCAATATCAATCTTGTTGGTTTTGAAGGCCGCGGAATCTACACTCACAGCAGTCGAGGATGCTTCTGTCGGTTTTACATTCGCCTCGAAAGTTCCCTCTGCTGTAAACCGAATCTCAAACGACTCGATGGTCAGACCATAGTAATAGTAGTCTTTGACAAGTCTGAAATAGATCTGGTTGCCCATATCCCACTCTTTTGTGTTTTCATCTTGGGTGGCAGTACGACTGATGGTGAATTTCTTGCCTGCATCACTTGGGTTGATGTCGGTATCGCCATCAGCTGCAGTAGCAGTCCTCCAAATATCAGATTGGGCAGTTCCAATTGTTCCTCCACTTTGAGGATTATTGTTTACATAATCATAGTCAGTTCCAAGTGCCAGATATCTGACTTGATTATCGGTGTAACCGGGGTAAGATGTACCACGATTTTCTTCGGTTCCTGAGTTCGTTCCGTCTGTTTCCCATGGCTTTACTTCATAAAAACGCATGGTCGCTTCAGTTTCACCAACTTGACTTACAAAACCATTGCCACTATTAATATTTGCGAAGTTTCCAGTACCCACATTGGAATTGCCTTGACCAACCAAATCGTTTGCTAAAACCAAGGTGTAACCTGTGATACGATAACCCTTGGGGAGAGAAACAACAATGAATGATGGTCGGCGGCCACCCGAAATAAATATTTTACCATTACGTTGACCAAAAACTGCAGAAGGTTCCGAAATTTCACCAGTCGCCGTAAGACCATCTCGGTCGGTACCTGTCATTGACAATGCCAACTGTTCGTGACGCCACAAGGCTTTGAAACCTTGTGACGAACCTGTTTCGCCTTGGTCTGTCATGGCTGCCAACAAACTGCCGTGAACGAGATCGATGCTCACATTCTGTGCCATCGCAGGAGCAGCCCCCATCATGAAAGCGATGAGCGCTAGAATCGCTGCAAGGAACCTGCCTCGCAACGACCGAAAATGATAAATAGTATTCACCTTTTTCATCATAATTATTTTTTTAGTTTTACTTTATATTTCGTTATGTTCTGACTTTGTCTAGGATGTTCAATCAAGTGTCCACTACGGAGTGGTTGCCGCGCAGACGTGGTTATACATATATATTGTCGTGCAAAAATAAGAAAATAATTAATACCATGCAAGAAAAATTCTAATTTTTTGTGAAAAAAGTGCGATTTTCTTTAAATTTGGTATAAAAAGTGAGAGTTTTTGCATGAAATGGGATTTTTTTTCTCACGCAAAGCCCTAAACGCCCTAAAGGGGCAGCTGCATCTAGCCCAGGGCAGCGCCCTGGGGAAGAATTGGTAGCAAACTAACGCCCTACAGGGGCAAAAGCATAAACGGGGAGGACTATAGTTTTTAAGTGAATTAGGGCTTTTGCACTTACAGCGCGCCTTTCTCACACGCAAGACACCCAGGGTGTTGCCCTGGGCTATGAGCAGGTTGGCCTGTCAGGCCTCTCTTTGCCCAAAAGGGTTTACTTGTATATTACCCGTTATTTTTCTTTTTGATGGAGAAAATGAATGAATTGGAATTGAAGAATTTACGTTCGTTGCAAATAGCTCTACAATTCTTTTGTGGCTAACGAAAAATAAAGAAATTCTTTGGTTCTCTAATTCTTGATTTAAATCATTGAAAAACGACATTAATTATTATGAAATATCGTGACAAATTTTGTCTGAAGAATTTTGTATTCTAGATGATGAAAAAGGGTGAGTTTGCGTTTTGGAGTTCCATTTTTTGACTTTCGAGTCGCCAGTTGGCCTCTTTGAGGTTGTCATTTGTGGTCTTTGACGCTGTTAGAAGTGGCTTTTGAGCCGCTCATTTGCCGTCTTTGACAGCCTCATTTGCCGCTTTTGACCCCTCAAAAAGCCGCTTTTTATTTGGTTGGAAAATGTAAAGAAATCGGAAGTGGTTGAATGTCAGGCTTTTGTGAGAAGTGTGAAAAATGTGCATTTTTTGTACTTGGGGTGGAGTTCGCGGAAAAGACAGGTGTTTTGAGGGTGAAAATTCGGAATTTTCTTGACAAAACGGATTGCATAATGAATTCGAAATACGGATTGAAAGAATGTGTGTCGTTTGTAATTATTTGGAAAAAAAGTGGGCCGAAAGTTGTATAGTTATATAACTTTTTGTATCTTTGCACACGATGAAACGAATCGTTGCTTACAAGAACTACTTTCGAGAGTTTATGGAAAGGCTCTCGGGGCAGGAGCGCGGAAAAATCAAGCGTGCATTATTGTTGTTTGAGACGGAAGACAAAATACCTCGTCACTACATCAAGTATGTGCGTGATGGGGTCTATGAATTCCGGGTTACTTATGGCAATAAGGAGTTTCGATTGTTTTTTATATACGATGGTGATACGATAGTTGTTTTGTTCAACTGCTATACAAAAAAGACAGAAAAGGCGCCTAAGCGCGAAATAGAAAAAGCTATAAAACTAAAGGAGGAATACAAAAATGGAAGAAAATGAAATGATTTATGATGTAAGTGCTGAGTTGGAGAAGGAGTTCGGCCCTAAAGGCTCTGCAAGCAGGAAGGCTGCTGAAGATAAGGCTTGGGAAGAGTACAATGCCCAAATTCTTCTTGATGCAAGGAAGCAAGCGGGGCTTACCCAGGAGGAACTTGCCCAGCGAATTGGAGCCAACAAAGGCTATGTGTCCAGGCTTGAGCGTGGGTTGACTATCCCTACAGTATCTACACTCTATCGCATTGCAGCAGCAATGGGGTTGACTGTAGAACTGAAACCTATTTCGTAGAGCGAAAAAGCGTGGAATTTGGCAAAAATACACCTTATATTTATAAAAAATGGGCAAAAGGTTTTGTCAATTCAGTTTTTTTGCTTACCTTTGCACCGTTCAGTGGAATGAGGGGCTCCCCGAGAGCTCCTCATTTCTGTTATAAATTTATTTGCAGACGTATATGATTGACAAGAATGTCGTAAGAGAAATTGTTGAAGAGTGGCTGAAGGACAAGGAGTATTTCCTGGTTGATATTGAGATCAGCGCTGATGACAAGATTGTAGTTGAAATCGACCACGCAGACGGTGTGTGGATTGAGGATTGCGTGTCGCTGAGCCGTTTCATTGAAGAGCGGTTGGACCGCGAGGAGGAGGACTACGAGCTGGAGGTTGGTTCGGCAGGTTTGGGCCAGCCGTTCAAGGTTCGCCAGCAGTATGTGAATTTCGTGGGCAAGGACATTGAAGTGCTCACGTTGGAAGGCAAGAAGCTGCAAGGTGTGTTGAAGTCGGTTGACGGCGACAACTTCACCATTTCCGTGAAGGAGAAAGTGTATTTGGAAGGCAAGAAACGCCCTGTGATGGACGATGTTGACTATACATTCGCGATGGATGGGGTGAAATACACAAAGTATTTGATTTCTTTCAAATAAAATCAAGAATTAGGGAATTATAGCATTTCCCCAAATGCTTACACTAAGAATGATTGCTTTTCCCGCTTTGCGGCCAGCGACCGTTGGTTCTCAAATTCTTGACATAAAAAAGATTATAATAGAATAATAAAAAATAAATTCATGGCAACAAAAAAAGAAGAAACCGTTAGCATGGTCGATACCTTTCGTGAGTTTAAAGAGACGAAGAACATCGACCGTACCACGCTTGTGAGCGTGCTGGAGGAAAGTTTCCGTAATGTGCTGGCGAAGATTTTCGGCAGCGACGAGAACTTTGATGTGATTGTGAATCCCGACAAGGGAGACTTTGAGATTTACCGCAACCGTATGGTTGTGGCTGATGGCGAGGTGGAGGATGAAAACAAACAAATAGCCTTGAGCGAGGCTCAGAAGATTGAACCCGACTATGAAGAGGGTGAGGAGCTGTCTGAGCGCGTTGACTTCACAAAGTTCGGCCGTCGCGCCATTTTGAACCTGCGTCAGACACTAGCTTCGAAGATTCTGGAGTTGGAGCACGACTCGCTTTACAACAAGTACAAAGACCGCGTGGGACAGATTGTTTCGGGCGAAGTGTATCAGATGTGGAAGCGCGAGGTGCTGCTTGTTGACGACGAGAACAACGAGCTGATTCTGCCGAAAGCAGAGCAGATTCCCGCCGATCAATACCGCAAGGGTGAGACCATCAGGGCCGTCATCTTGCGTGTGGACAACGAGAACAATAACCCGAAGATTATCTTGAGCCGCACCAACCCCCTGTTCTTGCAGCGTTTGCTCGAGGCTGAGGTACCTGAGATTAATGATGGGCTGATTTCCATCAAGCGCATCGCCCGCATGCCTGGTGAGCGTGCCAAGATTGCTGTTGAGAGCTACGATGAGCGCATCGACCCCGTGGGCGCTTGCGTGGGCGTGAAAGGTAGCCGTGTGCACGGAATCGTGCGCGAGTTGTGCAACGAGAACATTGATGTGATTAACTATACTTCGAACACGAAACTCTTTATCCAGCGCGCGCTGAGCCCTGCTAAAGTATCGAGCATCACTATCGATGATGAGAACCGCAAGGCAGAGGTGTTCCTCAAGCCCGAGGAGGTGAGTCTGGCAATCGGACGCGGTGGATTGAACATCAAGTTGGCTTCGATGCTGACCGAGTACACCATCGATGTATTCCGCGAAGTAGCTGACGGAGAGGACGAAGAAGACATCTATCTGGACGAGTTCGCCGATGAAATCGACCAGTGGGTTATTGACGCCATCAAGTCGATTGGTCTTGATACCGCAAAAGCCGTGCTCAAAGCACCTCGCGAGATGTTGGTGGAGAAAGCCGACCTTGAGGAAGAAACCGTGGATCATCTGTTGAATGTCTTGAGCGCTGAGTTCGAGCAGTAAAATTAAAAAATTATAAAAGTAAAAATTTGAAAAGTGCTGCGCACAGATCAATGTATTATCGATTAGTTTTTTAATTTTTAAACTTTATAATTTTTAAATTTTCAAGAATGAGTATCAGATTAAATAAAGCATTAAGAGAACTGAACATCGGACTCCAGACGGCTGTGGAGTTCTTGGAGAAGAAGAGCGAATTGGGAGAAGTGAAGGCTGAGCCCAGCTTCAAGATCAACGACGCCCAATACGAGGCTCTGGTCTCTGCATTCCAGCAAGACAAGGAGATGCGCAACCAGGCCGATAAGCTTTTCCCCAAGAAGAGCAAGGAAAAGAAGCCTGCTACGGAGCCGGTGAAGGAAAGCCGCGCCGAGAGCCTTCTGGAGTCGGCCAGCCAGCAGCAATATAAGCCGTTGGGCAAGATAGACCTCAGCAGCTTGGGCAAGAAGACAGAAACTGGAAGCAAGAAGTCTGAGGCAAAAGAACCCACTGAAAAGAAAGTGGTGGAGAAGCAGGATAAGCCCGTCGTAGTGGAGAAACAGCCCAAGGTGGAGCCGCCTGTGGAGAAAGTGCAACCTGCTGAAGTCGAACCTGCAGAAAGACCAAAGAATGTTGAGGCAAAAGAACCTGCGGTAGAGAAAGTGGTGGTTGCTGAGGAAAAACCCAAGGTGGAACAACCCGTTAAGGAAGAAATTCCTTCTGACGTAGAACCCACTAAGAAGACCGAAGTTGCTAAGGCTTCAAGCAAACAGCAAGAGGCTGAGGCTCCTGCAGCAGAGGCTGAGAAGAAAGAAGAAGCCGAAGTGTTCCAACTGAAGAGTGAGAAGAAAATCATGAACGCGCCTCAGTTGAAGATTCAGGGAAAGATAGACCTCGACGCCCTCAACCAAAGTACTCGTCCCAAGAAGAAATCGAAGGAGGAGAAGCGCAAAGAGCGTGAGGAGAAAGCCCAACAGCAGCGCGAACAGCAGCGGGAGCGCAAGAAGCGTGTCCGTATTGGCAAGGAGCGTGTTGACATCAATGCCGAAGCCAACAAGCCTTCGCAGCAACCTGCCGATCAAGCTGCCAAAAAGAACGGAAAGAAAAAGAAGAATCGCGGACGCAACCAGAAGCCTCTGGAGGTGAACGAGGAAGATGTGGCACGTCAGGTTAAGGAGACGTTGGCACGTCTGACCAACAAGACTTCGCAGAACAAGAAAGGCGCCAAATACCGTAAGGAGAAACGCGAGGCTGTTCAGGAGCGCCTCAATGAGGAACTGACGGCAGAGCGCGCTGAGAGCAAGACGCTGAAACTTACCGAGTTTGTGACGGTGAGCGAGTTGGCAACGATGATGAACATCGGAGTCACTCAGGTCATCTCAACACTTATGTCTGTTGGTATTATGGTTTCCATCAACCAGCGCCTGGATGCTGAGACTATCAATCTGGTGGCCGATGAGTTCGGATTCAAGACCGAATATGTGTCGGCTGAGGTGCAGGAGGCTGTCAGTGAAGAGGAAGACGACGAGAACGACCTGATTTCGCGTTCGCCCATCGTTACGGTGATGGGTCATGTGGACCACGGTAAGACCTCGTTGCTCGACTACATCCGCAAAACCAACGTTATCGCTGGTGAGGCTGGAGGTATTACGCAGCACATCGGAGCCTACAACGTGAAGTTAGAGGACGGTCGTCGCATTACATTCCTCGACACACCTGGTCACGAAGCATTCACCGCTATGCGTGCACGTGGTACGCAGGTAACCGATATCGCCATCATCATTGTGGCTGCTGATGATAGTGTGATGCCTACCACGAAGGAGGCTATTGCTCACGCTCAAGCTGCCAACGTGCCGATGGTGTTCGCTATCAACAAGATAGACAAACCCGGAGCCAATCCCGACAAGATTCGTGAAGACTTGGCTCAGATGAATCTGCTCGTAGAAGACTGGGGCGGTAAATATCAGTGTCAGGAGATTTCTGCGAAAAAGGGAACGGGTGTGCAGGATCTGCTTGAGAAAGTGCTGCTTGAAGCAGAGATGCTCGACTTGAAGGCTAATCCCAACCGCAAGGCAACGGGAAGCATCATCGAGAGTTCGCTCGATAAGGGACGCGGATACGTGTCAACATTGCTCGTGTCGAATGGAACGCTGAAGATTGGTGATAACGTGATTGCCGGAACTTCATGGGGACGCATCAAGGCTATGTTCAACGAACGCAACCAGCGTATCCAGCAGGCAGGTCCCTCTGAGCCCGTCATCATTTTGGGATTGAACGGTGCGCCGACAGCTGGTGACACATTCCACGTTCTGGAGACAGAGCAAGAGGCTCGTGAGATTGCCAACAAGCGTCTGCAGTTGCAGCGTGAGCAGGGACTTCGTACACAGAAGAAGTTCACGCTCGACGACATTTCACACCGTATTGCTTTGGGCGAGTTCCACGAGCTCAATATCATTGTCAAGGGTGACACCGATGGTTCTATCGAGGCTCTTAGCGACTCGTTCATCAAACTGTCCACCGAAAAGGTGCAGGTCAACGTCATCAATAAGGCTGTAGGACAGATTTCGGAGAACGACGTCATGCTGGCTTCTGCTTCCGATGCTATCATCGTGGGCTTCCAGGTACGTCCTTCGGCTGATGCCCGCAAGGCTGCCGATCGTGAAGGCGTGGACATCAACACCTATTCGATTATCTATGATGCTATTGATGACATTCGTGCTACGATGGTGGGAATGCTCGACAAGGTGAAGAAGGAAATCGTCACAGGTCAGGTCGAGGTGAAGCAAGTGTTCAAGATTTCGAAGGTGGGAACTGTTGCAGGTGGTCTTGTCACCGAAGGAAAGGTGCACAACAAAGACAAGGCACGTGTTGTTCGCGATGGTATCGTTATTCACACAGCACCCATCGATGCTCTGAAACGTTATAAAGATGACGTGAAAGAGGTGGCTACAGGACTCGAGTGTGGTATCTCGCTTGTCAACTTCGGTGACATTCTGGAGGGCGACATCATCGAGACCTTCACTGAGATTGAAGTGCAGCAGAAGCTGTAAAAACCAAGTATAGCCGCCTTATGCGCACGTTCTCCAGTCGTTTGACACACCGTATTATCCTCATTTTGTTCATCATTATGGGGATATTGGCGTTTTTCATCTTTGTGTTCAGCGCTTCGTTCATCCACGAAGAGGAATGTGGAAGGTATGAAGCGCTTCGCGACATGGAGGTTGAGCGTGTGCGTCGTGTGACATCTGATGTCTATGTGGGTACAGCGAACCATGTGCTTGAGATAGAAGAGAACCTGTCTAACCCCGACAGACTTTTCAAAATAATGGAGCGTATCGTGGGCAGTTACAATCGCATTCGCAGTTGCGGATTGTCGTTTGTGGCCGACTATTACCCCAATAAAGGACGTATGTTCTGTCCCTATGCCGTCCGTCTTCCCGATGGAAGCATAGAGACTCGTGACTTCGCTGCCAGTGGCCGCGACTATTTGGAGGCTGCGTGGTTCAAAGAAGCATTGGAGGCTGAAAATAATTTTTGGTCAGAGCCATTTTTTGAAGGGGGCGATAGTGCTACAGCATTGGTGTCACTTCTCTTTCCCATCCACGACAAGTCGGGGAAAACGGTAGCCGTCTTGGGAGCTGACATCACACTCGATTGGTTGCACGACCAACTCAACGAAATCGATGAGAAAGTCTATGCCAGACAATGGGGTAGCCTTAATGAAAAAAAACGCAAGAGGCGTGAGGCTAAAGGTAAAGAAGGCGAGTGGAAACCCTATAGTTTTATTGTCACTTCTAAAGGCACATATTTGGCGCACCCAGATACATCTCGCATTTTGCGCAACAACATCCGCGACCTTGTGGCTACAGCCCCCGATACAATCACCGCTTTTGTGGTTGGCCAGATGCTGAATGGCCGCAAAGGTTATTATGGAGGCGATGATGAAGATTGGGAGAATGGGGTTATACGGAGTTTCAACTTTGATGGCCGGAAATCCTACATTTTCTATGCGCCCATCAAGTATTCCAATTGGCGGGTGGGACTTGTGGTGCCTGCATATTCGTTCGATATAGTTTCTTATATCGTTGGTGGCATGTTGGCATCTTTCGTGCTCCTTGCCTTGCTTTTGGTCTATTTCATTTGTCGGCATTATATTCGGAGTGCAGTGAAACCTCTTCATCAACTTGCGAATTCTGCCGATGAGGTAGCGCAAGGCAATTTCCAAGCTCCCTTGCCCGACATTCGTCATGATGACGAGATCCGCCAATTGCGAGATTCGTTCCACGACATGCAGAAGTCGCTCACTGGATACATCGAACGATTGAAAGAAACCACAGCCTCTAAGGCAGCCATCGAGAACGAACTGAAAGTTGCACACCGCATACAGATGAACATGTTGCCTAAACCGTTCAGCTACACTCCACAAGGGGATGGAGCTAAGCCTTCAACTGCTGTACCCGTCATCAGAGGGCAACTCACACCAGCTAAGGATGTGGGCGGTGATCTCTACGATTATTTTGTTCGAGGGGACTCGTTGTTCTTCTGCATAGGCGATGTATCGGGCAAAGGTGTACCAGCGGCGCTTGTAATGGCCGTCACTCGCTCTCTTTTCCGCAATATCTCAGCACATACTGCTGAACCGCACCGAATCATGACCGCACTCAACAATGCGCTTTCCGAGGGTAACGATGCCAATATGTTTGTCACACTTTTCGTGGGTGTGCTTCAACTCGAAACAGGAAAACTGCGCTATTGTAATGCTGGACATGATGCTCCGTTGCTTGTCGGCCAGGGTGTTGGTTTGCTTCCTTGTCTGCCCAATCTCCCTGTTGGAGCAATGTCTGGCATAGAATACGAACCGCAAGAGGCCGATATCTGTCCGCACACAACAATTTTCTTATATACCGACGGACTTACTGAGGCTGAAGACCTCAATCATGCCCAGTTCGGACTTCCTCGTGTGATAAGTTTGGCAGAGCAACTGCTCGCTGAACACCGCCACCATCCTGACATTCTTATTAGCGAAATGGAAAAAACTGTCCACCAGTTTGTGGGCGAAGCCGAGAAGAGCGATGATCTGACGATGCTGGCTATACAATACGAAAAAGACTCAAATGAAGAACTATCATAAGAACGATACATCCTTGCCAGAAGAACAAGAAGATAGCAATGCGCTGGCTCGCGAGATGGTGGACCGTAAATATGCGTACGGCTTTTCCACAGACGTGGAGACCGAAGTGATTGCTCGTGGTCTGAACGAGGATGTCATTAGGTTAATCTCCTCCAAGAAGGGGGAGCCCGACTGGATGCTTGAGTTTCGCTTGAAGGCGTTCCGTTATTGGCAGACGATGAAACAGCCCTCTTGGGGGCATGTCACGTTGCCTCCCATTGACTATCAAGCGATTTCTTATTATGCTGACCCAACAGCAAAGAAGGCGAAAGGAGACGGAACTATAGACCCTGAATTGGAGAAAACTTTTGATAAGTTGGGCATTCCGCTTGAAGAGCGTCTGGCATTGAGCGGCAACACCGCTGTAGATGCCATCATGGATTCGGTATCGGTGAAGACCACCTTCAAGGACAAACTTCGCGAGAAAGGTGTCATCTTTTGTTCTATCGGTGAAGCCATCAAGGAACATCCCGACCTTGTTCGCAAATATTTAGGAACAGTAGTACCCTACCGCGACAATTTTTTTGCTGCATTGAACAGTGCAGTGTTCTCCGATGGCTCGTTTGTCTATATTCCGAAGGGTGTGCACTGTCCTATGGAACTGAGCAGCTATTTCCGCATCAATGCTCGTAACACAGGACAGTTCGAGCGCACGCTCATTGTTGCCGATGACGATAGTTACGTCTCCTATCTTGAAGGATGCACAGCTCCGATGCGCGATGAGAACCAACTGCATGCTGCTATCGTTGAGATTATCGTCAACGACCGCGCCGAGGTAAAATACTCCACTGTTCAGAACTGGTATCCAGGTGACGAACAGGGTAAAGGCGGTGTTTTCAACTTAGTGACAAAGCGTGGTGATCTGAGGGGCGAAGGTTCGAAGCTCTCATGGACACAGGTGGAAACAGGAAGTGCTATCACATGGAAATATCCGTCATGTGTGTTGCGTGGTGACAATAGCGTAGCTGAGTTCTATAGTGTTGCTGTGACAAACCACCATCAGGAGGCTGATACGGGCACAAAGATGATTCACATGGGACGTGATACACGCTCAACCATCATCTCGAAAGGCATCTCTGCCGGACACTCCCAGAACTCGTACCGCGGATTGGTACGCGCAACGAAGAATGCTGACGGAGCACGTAATTATTCATCATGCGACTCGCTGCTTTTGGGTAGTGAGTGCGGCGCCCACACGTTCCCTTACATGGATATCCACAACCCTACGGCTATTGTGGAGCACGAGGCCACTACATCTAAGATATCTGAAGACCAACTCCTCTATTGCGCCACTCGAGGCATTCCCACCGAACAAGCCGTGGGCTTGATAGTTAACGGTTATGCCAAGGAGGTGCTCAATAAACTACCGTTCGAGTTTGCCGTTGAGGCTCAGAAACTGCTAAGTGTCTCGCTCGAAGGGGCAGTAGGATGAATTGATAATTAAAGATTAAACATTAAAAATAAATATTTAAGATTAATGTTAGAAGTTAGAAACCTGCATGCCACGATAGCAGGCAAAGAGATATTGAAAGGCATCAACCTTACAGTTCGCGATGGTGAGACACATGCCATCATGGGACCTAATGGTTCGGGAAAATCCACGCTGAGTGCCGTCCTTGTGGGCAATCCGCTTTATGAAGTCACTGAGGGCGAAGCTTGGTTCAACGGGAAGAACCTGTTGGAGATGAAACCAGAAGACCGCGCCCACGAAGGGCTGTTCCTCTCGTTTCAGTATCCTGTTGAGATTCCCGGTGTATCAATGATGAATTTCTTGAAGGCTGCAGTTAACGAAAAGCGCAAGTATCAAGGCTTACCCGAGTTGAAAGGTGTGGAGTTCCAGAAGTTGATGAACGAGAAACGGCAAATAGTAGAACTCGATTCTAAATTCACACGCCGTAGTGTGAACGAAGGCTTCAGCGGTGGTGAGAAGAAACGTAACGAGATCTTCCAGATGGCAATGCTCGAGCCTACGCTCTCCATCCTCGATGAAACAGACTCAGGGCTCGATGTTGATGCTATGCGTATAGTTGCTGAAGGCGTGAACAAGTTGCGCACTCCCGAGAGTAGTTGCATTGTTATCACCCACTACGACCGGCTGTTAGAGATGATTCGTCCCAGTGTTGTCCATGTGCTCTATCAGGGACGCATAGTGAAAACGGCAGGTCCTGAACTGGCTTCAGAGATTCAGGAACGCGGCTACGATTGGATTAAGCAGGAGGTGGGCTGATGAACAGCGAACAGCAGTATATAGAACTCTACGAGCAATATCGCGACTTGATTTGCCATCATTCTGCCGATGTGATGAACGTTGTGCGCGATGAAGCTTTCGAGCACTTTAAGGCGCAGGGATTCCCTTCGAAAAAGGTGGAGCGCTATAAGTATACCGATATGCAGTCGCTCTTTGCCCCTGACTACGGCTTGAACTTGCAGCGACTGACCATCCCTGTGGATCCCTACGAGGCTTTCCGCTGTGATGTTCCCAACCTCAGCACTTCGCTTTATTTCGTGGTCAATGATATGTTTTATAGCGTTGATGCAAAAGCAACTGGAGACGAGCGAATCCCTCATGCCAATCCTCATTTGCCTGAGGGGGTGATAATTGGCTCGTTATGTGATTATCCTGAGCTCGTAAGCCGATATTATTCGAAGTTGGCTAAGACCAATGAAGATGCCGTGACTGCCCTTAATACGATGTTGGCACAGGATGGCATGCTGGTTTATGTCCCCAAGGGGGTGAAGGTTGACCGCGCTATTCAGGTCATCAACATTCTGAAGGCAACCCCTCAAAATGCCCAGCGGTTAGTGCCTGACTTGATGGTTAACCGCCGTGTGCTCATCATTTTGGAGGCTGGTGCCGAAGTGAAGATGCTTTTCTGCGACCATGCTGCTGATGACCGCAACTTCCTTGCCACGCAAGTCATTGAGGCCTATGTGGGCGAAAATGCTTCTCTCGACCTCAATTGTCTTGAAGAAACCCACTATAAGAATGTACGTGTGAGCAACGTGTATATCGACCAACAGCGTGACAGTCGGGTGAACCACAATGTCATCACGCTCCACAACGGAGTAACCCGCAACCGCCTTGACCTCAGGCTTAGCGGTGAGGGGGCTGAATGCTTCTGCAATGGCTGCGTAATAGGCGACAAAAGGCAGCATGTGGACAACAACACGCTTATAGACCATCGCGCCCCACATTGCACGAGCCACGAGCTGTACAAATACGTGATGGGCGACCAGTCGGTGGGTGCGTTTGCCGGACGTGTGCTCGTACGGCAAGGTGCACAGAAGACATCATCCGAGGAGGTGAATCAGAACCTCTGCACATCGCGAGAAGCACGCATGTATACCCAGCCTATGCTTGAGATATATGCCGACGATGTGAAATGCTCGCATGGTTCTACCGTAGGCCAACTCAACGATGCCGCAATGTTCTATATGCGCCAACGCGGCATTACGGAGAAAGAAGCCCGCCTGTTGCTCGAACTGGCCTTCATCAACGAGGTGGTTGATAACATCCAGCTTGTGCCTCTGCGCGACCGCTTGCGCTATCTGGTGGAGAAACGCTTTAGGGGCGAACTCAGCAAGTGTGAAGGTTGCAAGCTCTGCAAATAGGTTGCAAGAAAGGACAATTTAATGAGTGATGATTTATGGAAACGCCAGCAGATAGTCGTGTGAAGCTTTACCCTGACGGGAAATACCGTTGGGTGTATGAGGTTCCAATGTTGAAGAATCCTACCATTTTGTTCGATGTATACAAGGTGCTAGGCATCAGTTTCGGCATCGTGTGGTTGTTCAATGTGTTGCTAATCAGTTGCGAGGATGGGCTTAACTTGCGAAACTTGTGGAGTTTTACATCTGGGTTTCTCATACTGATGCTTATTTTTCTGGTGATTGGCTATTTGGCCTACTTCATTGTGGCTTGGTATTATGGCTGGAAGTATATAGTGCTCTTCACTCTGGATGAGAAGGAGGTTGTTCATCAGATGATGCCCCGCCAGATGGAGAAGGCCAAGGTGTTGGGTGCCTTGACAGCCCTCGTCGGTTCGGTTGCCGGCAAGCCTGGCGTGATGGGGGCGGGCGTACTTGCAGCCTCGCGTTCCACATCCACTTCTGTCCTTGCTAACGTGGCTCGTCTGGTTCCTCGCCGTCGTCTCCATCTCATCAAGGTCAATCAGCTGCTGAACAAGAATCGCGTCTTCGTTCCCGATGAAGACTTCGATTTCGTCTATAACTTCCTTTGTCAGCATTGCCCAAAAGCCAAGAAGAAAGAGTTGTAATTGAATAAGCCATTCTCATTTTTGCAGAAAAATACGAAAAAGATATGTACGATATCAATAATATACGAGCTGACTTCCCTATTTTGGGACGCGAGGTATATGGCCGCCCGTTAGTCTATTTCGATAATGCCGCCACTACGCAGAAACCCCTCTGTGTGCTCGATGCGATGCGCGACGAGTATCTCAACGTCAACGCCAATGTTCATCGAGGTGTGCACTATCTCTCGCAACAGGCAACAGACCTACACGAGGCCGCTCGTGAGCGCGTACGCCAGTTCGTGAATGCCCGTAAGACCGAGGAAATTGTTTTTACCCGCGGTACCACCGAGGCCATCAATCTTGTTGCTGCCAGTTTCTGCGAAAGTTGCATGAAGGAGGACGATGAGATTATTGTTTCCGAAATGGAGCACCACTCGAACATTGTTCCTTGGCAGTTGCAGGCAGAGAAAAAGGGAATCAAGGTGCGAGTGATTCCAATGAAAGACGACTACAGCCTCGACCTTGAAGCCTTCGAACAGTTGTTCAACGAACGAACGCGTTTGGTGAGTGTCACCCATGTGAGCAACGTACTCGGTACCGTTAACCCTATTTCCCAAATCATCGAACTCGCTCATCGGAATAGTGTTCCCGTGATGGTAGACGGAGCACAGAGCGCACCTCATCAACGCATTGATGTACAAGCCCTCGATTGTGATTTTTTTGCCTTCAGCGGTCACAAGATGTATGGCCCTACGGGCATCGGAGTGCTTTATGGAAAAGAGGAATGGCTCGACCGTTTGCCACCCTATCAAGGTGGGGGAGAGATGATTGATCGTGTAACGTGGGAACACACTACCTTCGAACGCCTGCCTTTCAAATTCGAGGCAGGAACACCTGATTATATTGCCACCCATGGTCTTGCCACAGCCATCAGCTATATCGAGCAATTGGGTATTGACAATATTGCAGCCCATGAGCACGAGCTTTCCCAATACTGTATTGAGCAGATGCGACAGATAGAGGGAATCAAACTGTACGGTGGCGGAGCTGTCGTTTCCTTCAATGTGGGCGACATCCATCATCTTGACATCGGAACCTTGCTTGACCGCCTGGGCATTGCTGTGCGTACAGGCCACCATTGTGCCCAACCCCTCATGGCGCGTCTCGGAGTCCAAGGTACTGTTCGTGCATCGTTTGCCTTGTACAACACGAAAGAGGAGGTTGACGCCCTCGTGGCGGGCATCAAGCGTGTGGCAAAGATGTTCTAAATACCCAGTTTGCATTTCAATAACGCAGAAGCCAGTCAAACCACTATGCCTCTCGCCCCTCTCCGCAGTCTTTCGAGTTGGAAAAATCCCCTCTAAACAACCCACCTCTATGCTAAAGAACCATTTCTACGAAAACAAGATTGAGGCTGGCTGCGACGAAGCCGGTCGCGGATGTTTGGCTGGAAGCGTATATGCTGCTGCTGTCATATTGCCGCCTGATTACGATAATCCCGCTCTCAATGACTCCAAGCAACTAACTGCCAAGCAGCGCAACCAACTCCGCCAACAAATAGAGCACGATGCCCTAGCTTGGGCAGTAGGCATCGTCACACCCGAAGAAATTGATCGCATCAACATCCTCCGAGCCTCTTTCCTCGCCATGCATCGTGCACTTGACCAACTCACTCTTCGCCCCGAAGCCATAATCGTTGACGGCAACCGATTCCAACCTTACTTTCCACCAACCCCCATCACCCAATCCCAAACACCTCTTCCTCACACTTGCATAGTGAAAGGTGACGGAAAATACCAGAACATTGCTGCCGCCAGTATCCTTGCCAAGACCCATCGTGACGAGTACATGCTCCAACTGGCTGAGCAGTACCCGCAATACGACTGGCAGCACAACATGGGATATCCTACTAGGAAACATCGCGAAGCCATCCGGCAATTTGGTACCACACCCTTTCATCGTCTTTCTTATAATCTGTTGGGCAATGAAGAGCTTTCCCTTCAGTTTGATGAGGAATGAAGGTCTCTCACTCTTCTACTTTTGCATTTGAATGTTTGGAAAGTTCGGAAAAAGTCGCTAAATTTGCAAACATATCATTTTTGCTATATCTAATAACATTAACAATAACTAAAAGCCTATGAAAAAATCTGTATTATTCTGTTTGGCAGCCACCTTTTTAATAGTGGCTTGCACCTCTGACAAGGTTGCCTATAACACCATCAATCAAGAAGAAACAATGGCCAAGATGTCTCTCGAAGACAAAGCCCATTTCGTGATAGGAACGGGTATGGCTGGAGTCTCGGGAGATGACGCCGTTATAGGTGCTACTCGCAAACTTGTTCCAGGTGCCGCAGGAACTACTTTCCCCCTCGACTCACTTGGAATACCCGCTATCGTGTTGGCCGACGGTCCTGCCGGTCTTCGTATTGATGCCACTCGCGAGGGCGATTCTGCCACATACTACTGTACTCACTTCCCTATTGGAACCCTGTTGGCTTCTACTTGGAATACCCAACTCATTGAGCAGGTGGGACAGGCCATCGGCGAAGAAGTGAAGGAGTATGGTGCCGATGTACTTTTGGCTCCAGCCCTCAACATCATGCGCAATCCCTTGTGTGGTCGCAACTTTGAATATTATTCAGAAGATCCTGTGGTGGCCGGTAAAACTGCCGCCGCCTATATCACTGGTGTACAGAAGAACGATGTGGGAACCAGCATCAAGCACTTCGCTGCCAACAACCAAGAGACGAACCGCATGAAGAACGATGCCCGCATGTCTCAGCGTGCACTCCGCGAAATCTATCTGAAGGGCTTTGAAATAGCCATCAAGGAAAGCAAACCTTGGACAGTGATGACGTCTTATAACTTCATCAACGGTGTCTATACTTCTGAAAGCAAAGACCTCGTGCAGACCATCTTGCGCGATGAGTGGGGCTACGAAGGAACAGTAATGACCGACTGGTTCGGCGGTAAAGACGGAGCTGTGCAGATGTGGGCTGGCAACGATATGCTTCAGCCAGGAAAAGCCGAGCAGTTCGACTCGATAGTTGCAGGTGTGAAGAGTGGAAAATTGGCAGAAGCCGACCTCGACCGCAGCGTTCAGCGCATTCTGAACCTTGTGGAGAAGACGCCACGCTATCAGGGCTACCAGTACTCAAACTACCAGAACGCCAACAAGGGCGATCTGATGAAGCACGCCTCTGTGACCCGTCAGTCGGCAGTCGAAGGTATGGTGCTGATGAAGAACGAGAAGGCACTGCCCTTCGCTGAAAGCGTGAAGAACGTGGCACTCTATGGCAACACCTCCTACGATTTCATCGCTGGTGGAACGGGCTCCGGTAATGTCAACCACGCCTATGTTGTTTCGCTGCTCGACGGTTTGAAGAATGGCGGCTATACCGTCAGTGATGAACTGAAGCAGGCCTATGAGACCTTCTGGAGCGACTATCGCAATGCCCGTGAGGCTGAGATTGCCAAGATTGAGAAGACCGACCCGCAGCGTGCTGGGATGATGCGTTTTATGCCTGCTGGACTGCCACCAGAGAAAGCATTTACCGCTGCCGAATTGACAGCTCAGGCTGCTCAGGCTGACATTGCCGTCATCACCCTTGGACGCATCTCGGGCGAATTCCTCGATCGCCAGTCTTCCGATTTTAACCTCAATGCCTCCGAGCGCCTGTTGCTCACACAAGTGTGCGATGTCTATCATCAGGCAGGCAAGAAGGTTGTGGTGCTGCTCAACATTGGTGGTGTCATCGAGACAGCATCGTGGAAAGACCTGCCCGATGCCATCCTTTGTGCTTGGCAGCCCGGTCAGGAAGGCGGCAACAGCGTGGTTGACGTGCTCAGCGGGAAGCAATCTCCCTCGGGCAAGTTCACCATGACGTGGCCCATACAGTTTACCGATGCCTATTCTTCCCGCAACTTTCCTGTTGACCAGAATGTCAGGGTGGACTTCATGAACACAGGTGAAAGGGGGAACGTGAAGAATGTGGATTTTACCGACTACGAAGAGGATATATACGTAGGCTATCGCTACTTCGATTCATTTGATGTGCCTGTAAGCTATCCATTCGGTTTTGGTTTGAGCTACACCACTTTTGAATATAGCGATGCAAATGTGAAACAAAAGAATGACATTTATGATGTCACAGTGACCGTCAAGAATACGGGAAAATACGAGGGTAAGGAGGTTGTCGAGCTCTACATATCTGCTCCTGATAACAAGGCTGCCAATAAGCCCGTCAAGGAACTCAAAGCTTTTGCAAAAACCAAGTTGCTGAAGCCTGGGGAGAGCCAAACGCTCACTCTCAGCATCACAGCTCCCGAACTAGCTTCGTTCGATGAGGCTGCCTCTGCATGGGTGGTCGCTGAGGGTGAATACCAATTCTTCATTGGCGCTTCGGCTCAAGACATCAAGGCAACACTCACCGCTCCTGTCAAGTCGTTCCAAACCACGGCTCACAATGTGATGAAACCACAAGTGCAGCTGAACCTCTTGAAACGATAACGTTTTTTCGTCATGTGCACTTGATTTGATAGTATCTTGTGCCCAAGACTTGCCCAGTCTTATCTGACTGCAACGCGGTCATTGCTTAATATCCGTAGGTGCGTCTGGCGTACCTACGGATAACTTTAGGAAAAGAGAAATACGGCACAGGAAGGTGCCTACCTTTTTAGGAAAAGGCATTGACTTGGGTGACGATATCGAGATTTTTGAAGGCGACGAATTACGCCATTATTTGCTCGAGAAAGTGGCGAAAATAAAGTTTTGAAAGGATTGTTTTTCATCGGTTTAACAATTGTTATAGGCGAAAATTTGGATATTTCAAGTTTTTTGCATATCTTTGCATTCCCTATAGAAAAAGGGTCGCTCTTTGTTTTGTTGAAAAAATAGACTGCATTACAAAAAACATTTGTATTGCAAATCAATCTGCATTAAGAGACAGTCGTGAACTGCTCCAACCGAGCCGCCTCTCATAAGTGGCCACGGTGGGAAAACAATGCGAATCAGAGCCGTTGTCTTTGATAAGAAGGCTACTGATTAAAAACAAGCAGGAGTTTGTATTCATATTGTTTCACTAATATAACTTCGGTATTATGAGAAATCACTTTTTCATTTCCAATTCTTTTGTTGGCACGAAAGCATATTATGCTGTCGTGCTGAAAAGTTGTGCCTTCCGCTGTGATTTATATCGTGTGAAGGTTGTTGTACTTTTGCTAATCATCTGTGTTTTCGATTCTTTTAATCCTCAAAAACTTCAGTGTTCATGAAAAACTATTATCTTGGTCGCGAAGAGACGTATAAAATCTCTCCGCAAGTTTGGACATACGATTTACTAAAACCCGTCGTGAATGGTATCCAACTGAACTTCTGTAACACAGCCGAGGAGTTTCCTTTCGATTTCAACGGGCGCACCTACGCAGAGAGTATGCGTTTGTTTATGTGTGGTGAGTGGTCGGACAATACAGAAGAGCACCATCGCATTCAGAACACCATCATTCAGGAACAAAACGGTTGGGTTTGCTATCGTTTTGTCACCGCTTTGAATAGCAGACAAATTCGGAGGGACTTCCCGGCTTTCCAAATGCAATGGATGCTGTTCGTCACTTGGCAGAAATGCAAAGGGAATGCTGAATTCCGCAATCTGCTACAAAGCATTCCTCAGAATGTCACGTTGGTCTTGAATAAGACAGGAGACCATCCCAAAACTGCTATTGTTTGGGGAGCGCGCAATATGGAGCGATACAACCAGGAAAAGAACCTTTGGAAGGATTTAGCTAGCCAGAGCGAGTATCTGCCTTTGGCTGAGCGAATTCGAATCAGAGATCGAGAGAAGGTAAAGCTAAAGAACGTTGGCGAATGGAAGGGTCAAAACAATATGGGCAAGATTCTTATGATTTGCCGTGACTGCCTTATTGAAGGAACAGAGCCTCCTATCAACTACGACCTGCTGAACAGGTCGAATATCTATCTGTTTGGTGAACGATTAACTTTTTGAACAACAACGAATAACAAATATGAAAAACGACTTTTGGATTTTTTGCAAGACAAAGACTTGCTTGGTGTTGGTGATAGACATTTACGACCCCGCATATATGGAGCTGTCGCGCGAAGAGAGATTCAGTGAGTTGAAGACGCTCTTGACACACGACATAATGTCGGTGAAGAAGGTGTATTTTCAATATACGTATACCTTTACTGAATTTAAGCTGAAGGACGCTTGGATTGGCATAGAGCGTATAGTGAAAATCCACCAAATGTTGGAGAGCCTTTACCCACGTATAACCCCATTGCCCTCTAAGAATCTTGTTCTATTTGATGGTACTTTGGAACTGGACGAGAGCCGCGACAATCTTTATTTACCACATTACAAAGTGGCGAAGCAGAAGCGCAAGTCTCAGCGGAATAAGCATAAGGAGGGCGAACAATACCTTAAAGACAACGGCGAGGTTTACACCATTGTATATAATACAGAATGCCGTGTATGCGACTTGGTTTGGGAGGCTTTCAATGGTGAAATCCCCCAAGGGTTCATGGTGGTTCATGTGGACGGGAACCTATTGAATAATAGGTTAGACAATCTGGCGTTAGAGAAAGAGCAAATGGAGACAGCATAATCAATTGAAAAAAGGATAAACAATTATGGGTGTAATCATAGAAATGCATAAAAATGAGAATACATTGTTCCCAGAGAACAAAATCATTCTTTTGAATGGAAACACGCTCGACTGCTATCCTGTTGAAGAAGAGGTGGAAGTGGTTGAAGACAATCTAAAGTTGGATACAACTGGACAGTATTTTTCAGTTGGCGGAAGGCGCTTGAAGCCCGTACCGCCAACTCCAAAAGAAGAGGAAGAACAATGTGAGTTGTTTGTCAAGAATGCATTCTATCTGTTGGCACATAGGGAGCGCATTTTGAACGATAGTCGCATGTTTCTGTGTCCAGTTCATGTGAAAAATGGACTGGCGTACACAGGTACTTCTGGATTCCACAATCCCACGCTAGGCATCTATATCGAATGGTGGCAGAACTGCCAAGGAGCTATGCTGACAGAAAAGAAAGGGAAGAGGAGTTTGGTATATCATCTTGCGGGAAGTCCGCTGAGCGGAGCAAACCATTGTGTTGCAATATGTGAAGACGGCAAGAAGAAAGATGTTACTTTGTTGCCATTTAGGGATTATTGGCCAGTGTTCATGGGAATCAACCAGCGGTATACTGAAGCAAAATGCAAGTATCAAGCCTATAATTTACAGCAAGTGCTTGATATTCTAAAGCATGAAGATAATGGAGGCGTGGATAGTTTTACTCTCGAAACTGATTTTTTGAGACACGAAATCATGACGCTCAAGAAGCAATTGGAAACATTGAAGAAAGACCGGGATAATTGGTACGAGAAGTACAATGAACTGCTGGTAAAGGAGCATGAAACAAAAATGCGAGTTTTCTATAAAGAGTATCATGAACTGGAAGTCAAAACAAACATCGAAATTGAACAACTGCGGGAGCAAAAGAAAGGCTTGAAAGTTGAGTTGAAGAGCGGCCGTTTGAGCAATATAGACTATCAACGCCAACTCACGCCCATCAACAAGCGTATCAAAGAATTGGAAAGAGGATTGTCATATTTCAAATATCAAAAAGTACGCGAGATGTTCCCCGATGGAGATGTCAGTTTCATGATGATAGAAAAACAATTCAAAACAGATCAAGATTAAATGCGAAGGCGGTTCCCCCTTTTCATAACTAAGGGGGAACTAACTCTATTAAGCAAAATTAATAACCTTTTTTCTTTTATATCGCAAACTTAGAGTAACTTTGGAGCAAAAAAGAGAACTATGCTTCAACAAGACTATTTTCTCAGAATCATTGAGGAATTTGCCAAGGCACTGAGCCTTTTTAAGCAGAGCAAGAAAGACCTCAAACAGAAACAGGATGAAATTCTGAAGCTTTACGATACATATGTAGGAGACAACGTTTTCTACCACATAGCGTCGATGGACGATATCATGGACTCGTTTACCCGCTTTCCAGAAGATGAACGGCTCGAACGCATGGAGATGCTGGCCGAACTGTATTATGCTGAGAGCGATTTGAAGTCTGGTCCTTCGCGCGATATGCTGCTCGAAAACGCTCGCAAACTTTTTATCTTCATCGACCATCACAGTCGTACACTCTCGCTCCAGCGTCAACAACGCATCATTCAGATTGAAAAGGAGATTGCAAAAACCGCTATGCAATCATAATGATTGTTCTTTTGTCTGCTTATGAAACCTACCCATATCCGTATATCCATATGCTTGCTACTCTTCTTCCTACTGTCAACCTTTCAGGCTGTAGGCCAGACTTTGCGAACGATAGATAGAGGCCGTTTCCCAACGGCAAAAAAGGATGTCCTGACCGTGAACAATCGTCCTGCACCCGCTGAACGTTTGTTCCGCAGCGATGCTGTGGAGAAGAAAATAAAGGAGATAGCAGGTCTGCTTAACAACTTACGATTGGCATGGATGTTTGTCAATTGCTACCCTAATACCCTCGATACCACGGTTCACTATGAGGAGAGTGGTGAAGACGGACTGCCCGATACGTTTGTCTATACAGGCGATATCCATGCCATGTGGTTGCGTGACTCTGGGGCTCAGGTATTTCCCTACGTGAAGTTGGCTCCCAAGGACAAGCACTTGCAGCGGATGTTGGCAGGTGTTATTCTGCGTCAGCTGAAATGCATACTCATTGACCCTTATGCCAATGCCTTCAACAAGGAACCCAATCCCAATGGCGATTGGATGAAAGACTTTACCGCCATGATACCAGAGTTGCACGAACGCAAGTGGGAGATTGACTCGCTGTGCTATGTGCTACGCTTGGCTTACGAGTATTGGAGCGTAACGGGCGATACCAGCGTATTCGGCGACCTATGGACTGATGCTGTTCAGAAGATACTCACCACCTTCCGCGACCAGCAACGGCGTGACGGGCGTGGCAGCTATCAGTTCCAGCGCCGTACTGAGCGCCAACTCGACACGATGAACAATGGTGGTTGGGGATCACCAGTAAAGCCTGTAGGTCTTATAGCTTCAGCATTTCGTCCCAGTGATGATGCCACTACCTTGCTTTTTCTCGTTCCATCCAACTTTATGGCTGTCCATCAGTTGCGCAATGCCGCCGAAATTCTCACTAAGGTCAACCAACGTGAAGACTTGGCTACAGAGTGTCGCGCGCTGGCTGATGAGGTAGAAACGGCATTACGAACATACGCCATTCACAATCATCCCAAGTACGGACAGATCTATGCTTACGAAGTTGATGGGTTTGGCAACCAGTTGCTCATGGACGATGCCAATGTACCTTCGCTTCTTGCTATGGCTTATTTGGGAGACGTGCAAGCCTCCGACCCCATCTATCAGAACACACGCCGCTTCGTTTGGAGTGAGGACAACCCTTACTTTTTCCGTGGAAAGGCTGGTGAGGGCATAGGCGGTCCACACATTGGCTACGATATGCCTTGGCCCATGAGTATCATGATGCGTGCTTTCACCAGTCAGGACGATGCCGAAATAAAGGCGTGTATAGAGATGCTCATGCGCACCGATGCCGGTACAGGTTTCATGCACGAATCGTTCCATAAGGATGATGCATCGAAATTCACCCGCGCTTGGTTTGCTTGGCAGAACACTCTTTTCGGCGAGCTCATCGTGAAACTTGTTAATGAAGGTAAACTCGATTTACTCAACAGCATTACTATTCAAAGGATGAACTGACCATTTTTCTTCCTTTTTCTTTTTTAACGCACAAATAATCAATATGCAAGCACTCTTTTTAGAATCTAAGAGAAAACTGTTTAAGTGAAACATACAAATATATAACGTGAATTCATCGAACTCATATTATATAAAAGGTTTATAACTAAATTGTAGAAAAGAAAACAAAGACTTCTACTAGCTAGTGGCAGAGGCTAAAGAAAAGTTCATCACCAAGTGTATTTTTTATGGAAATTTCATATAGGGATTGACAATACCTATTACGAAATCAATATGAATAGTATTTCTCCATGACCTGTTTGAACTCATCGGGATAGTTTGCTTTCAAATAAGCCATTTGAAAGGCCATCCAAGTGTAGCAAACAGCATGAGCCTTGTTGAAGGCGTACATACCTTTGTGTTCCCAGTCCTTCCATATTCTTTCAAGTGTACTCTTTTTATATCCATTTCTAAGACCACCCTTGATGAATTTTGGCTTTAATTCAGCTAATTTATCCTGCTTTCTTTTACTCATTGCCTTTCGTAAGGCATCACTTTCGCCTCTGTTAAAGTCGGCTATAAGACGGGAGAGTTGCATTAGTTGCTCTTGATATACCAGTATTCCATACGTGTCGTGGAGATATTTCTCCATGTTGGGTATAGCATATCTGATTTTACTTACACCTTTCTTTCTTTTGATTAGCAACGGAAGGTTTTCCATCGCGCCAGGGCGATACATGACGTTAAGTAGTACAAGATCTTCAAACGTTGTTGGATGGAGTTCACGAAGATATTGTTGCATTCCTTGTGTCTCATATTGAAAAATATCTTCTGTGTCTCCTCGCTGAAACAGTTCAAGGGTCTTTGAATCATCAAGAGGTATCTTCTCAATATCGAAGTCTTTCCCTGTGTTGACCATGATTCTTCCGCATATTTTCTTTAATTGAGAAAGAGTTTTCAAACTCAGAAAGTCAAACTTAATCAGCCCCGTTTCTTCTACTGTTCTGCCATCATATTGCGTACATCTAATCGTTTTGCTTTCAACGTCAGGATCGTCTTGAACACAAACTGGTACCCAATCACTGATGGGACTGTCGCAGACAATGAATCCACAGGCATGAACTCCCGTTCCTTTAATTGTGCCTTCCAGAACCTTAGTGTCTGAAATCGCATTTCGAATAGTTTGGTCAGCAGAACGTACTAACTTCCTAAGTTCTGGAGTACTTTTTATCGCATTATCTATAGTCTTCGGATAATAAGGAGAATACACGGGAATAGCTTGGTGTATGGCTTTAGCAGTTTCTGCTGGCAACTGTTTCACTTTAGCAACTGAACTAAAAGCAGTTCTCATGCTAAATGTTGAGAAGCTTATTATATATGCACAGTAATCTTTGCCATACTTTTTTTCAAGCCATTCTATGACACGAGTCCGTCCCTCTTCATCAAAGTCCAAATCTATATCTGGGAGTATTTGTCTATTAGGACACATAAAACGTTCAAACAACAATTCGTGTTTCAATGGGTCTATCTTGGTTATTCCCAAACAGTATGCAACCAGACTCCCAGCAGCGGAACCATGTCCAGGTCCAACCAATGCACTCAACTCTTTTTCTGCATAGTTAACTATATCCTGTATAAAAAGGAAGTATTTTTCTGCTCCATTCTTCATGATGATTTCCAATTCAAATTGGAGACGGTCATCAATTTCTTCAGGAAGTGGATTCCCGTACATAACCTTTGCTTTTGTATATGTCAGTTGTTTCAAATAGTCAGCATCACTTTGGAATCCTTCTGGTATTGAAACTGGTGGCATAACAGGAGCATGATGGATATCGTATGTCTCAATCTTGTCAAATATCCCCATCGTGTTAGAAATGGCCTCTGGAATATCAGAGAACAAATCACACATCTCACGTTTGCTCCTTAACCATCGGAATCGTAGTGAATCAGTATCGAATTCTTCCAAGGTTTTTCCCACAGCAATACATTGCTGAATGTTATAAACGACCAGGTCTTCAGGATTGACATAATGGACATCGTTTGTTGCAACCACCTTAACACCATGTTCTTTCGATTTCTGTTTGAGAACTTGGTTTACTTTCTCCTGTTCAATCATAAGTTCGCTTGGAGCGTCTTTTGAAAGATCGTAGTCTGCATCACGGCGTATTTCAAGATAATAGTTACCGCCAAAGACTTGTTTATACCATTTGATGGTGTCATCTAATGCTGTCATTTCCTCCTTCATGGCATGAGTGAACACCTCACTGTCAAAGCCGCCTGATAGGACAATCAATCCCTCGTGATACTTCTTCAAATCCATACGGTCTGTTCGAGGAGCCGCATAGAATCCGTCAGTCCTGGCATTACTTACAATCTTGATAAGATTCTTATATCCATTCAAGTTCTTCGCCAAAACAGTCAAATGGTAACCCTTATAATCTTTGATCCCATACTTCTGTTCTTTAGGGCCATGTTTTGCCACATATAGTTCACAACCAATAATAGGCTTAAAAGGTTTCTTCCCCTTCTCTTGTCTTTCTTTATTGATGCGAGCCACGTATTCAATGAACTCCATAATACTAAATAGATTGCCATAATCTGTGATGGTAATTCCTGGCATTCTCTCTTTAATGGCAGCATCTACCAATTGTTTAACTGTCGATACTCCATTATATATGGAATAATGTGAATGTACATTAAGATGTACGAATTGCTGGATTTTCATATATTTCAATTAATATGTTTTATTTGCTTAACAACAAACGATCATTCATATAACTTTCATATATACAAGAATCATAAGATGACACAAATACAATAATGGTCTTTTTGTATTCCACAGCTTCTTTTTCTATTGATAGTAAAGACTGGAATATATTGCTTTCATCTTCATACCATAACTCTGACAAGTTATCTATTAGGTACAAGTTAGAAAAAGTATTTGTAAATGATAGTATTTTAAAATCATCAAAAGAAACATAGTTTGACCAGAAGGAACCATTCGGCACGTAATCATTCATTTCTTTCGGATACAAAAACTGACCATGAGTATTGTATTCCGTCATTTCCCGTTCCAACCAATTCCGCTCCAGTTCGTCTGATGCCATATCAATGCATTTCTTCTTGATCATTTCAATGATGTTGTTTTGTATCTCCTTTTTTGAAGTTGAAGAATATACCACAACTGGCAAACCAAACTCTACTGACAAGTCATACACATACTTGCATAGTTTTGTGCAGGGCTGCCTGGTTTTAACAAACCACAATCCAGGTTTGTTTAACTTATCGTATGAATCCGTTTTATCCATAACCATATTATTTCGAAGTTATATAGAATGGGGTACAAAAATACTTTGGGAGTATTAAACAACCAATTTGCCAATGTTCGTTCTGTATTCATCAAGCATCTTTCTCAGTTTCTTGGCATTTAGGGCAGTGAGATTCTCCAGTGACATATCCAAAAGATACTGAGCGGTCACATGGTTTACTCCTAATTATGCATAGCGCCATTTTCACCTCTTGATGTTTTCATTATTTGGATAATAGTATCAAGGTTGTATTCATCTATTTCAAAAAGAGCCACAAGTTCTTTAAGAACCTTTCCTTTGTTGGAGATTGCTTCACATATCGCAGCAAAGTTCTTTTCTAATACTTCGTTAAAGTCCGTCTTAAACGAAAGAACAGACACTCCATTTTTAGTTACAACGTGTACTTTCATAATTCATTTATTTGTCAGTAGCTGCAGATCATCATTAAGAAGACCTTGTCATCAATAGTGTTGTCCCAGCCCAATCCCCATTTAACCTCAATTTTTTCAGGGAACTGCTTAATGATTTCATTCACGAATCCAAGCTCATTCATCAGCAAAGGCACTTTAGAAGATGTCTTTATCAACAAAATGATCCGGTTATACCTCATGAAATTTACCTTAGAGTATTCCACAACTTCACGTAGGATAGCTTCCATACGAGTTTCATTTTCATATGGAAACGAATATATTCTACATTTCAGGACTTCTTTTTCCCGATATAGGTAATTCAAGTCCTGTTTCCCCAAATGTATTAATGTTGAATCCTTGACTATCTGGGATATCAATTCCTCAATCTCTGGCTTACTTCCTTTTTGGGGCATTAGCTCTGTGTCATTAAAATGTTTCTCCATTATAATCCTATTTTCTTGTTTGTTTTCTTTTCTATACGTTCGTTATCACAATATAAAGTAAGAGTTTCAAATGCATTGTCAGAAGAATCCATATCATTATAACTTTGAAGTTTTCGATGCAAAAAAAACAAAGACCTCCGCCAACTGGTGGCAGAGGTCAAAGAAAAATGCTAAATACTATGTAAATTATGCGATTGGGTCAGAACAATACTCTCTGCGTTTACAGGTTTTGCATTGTTTTCCCATCCATACTTCATCAAACTGGTTCATGGCCTTTTCTACGATTTCTTGATCATCAGTTAATATGCCTGCCTCAAAGTTGCGAGTTGTTTCAGCCTTCATTCCGATACCGGCACCAGTAAGGTTTGCACTTCCAACATACACTTCTTTTCCATCAAAGACAAGTATCTTGAAATGAACACGAGGACAGAGAACTCGCTCCAAGCGGTCATAGAGCACAGGATGTTTGTCAAAGTCCTCGCGAAAGTTAGGACCTGGTTCTTTTGCATGAATGAGCCTTACCTCCACACCACACCTGATGAGTTGGGCAATGAGTGCTAGGAATGGCTTCTTCTCTTTGCCCATCTCAACATACAAGTCTTTTATGTCGGCAGTACCAATCCAAAGCATGTGCTTCACGGATTGAACCCGTGATAGCACCTCTTTGAAATGGTCGGCATTGGAGATATACTTTAGCATATCGTCACTTGTTTTCAAAATTCAACAATGACTCATTTTCTGACAGTTTATTAAACAGGGCATGTCT